>NZ_JBIUZD010000002.1:577549-685282 GCF_044744885.1 Streptomyces sp. NPDC087215 | reverse complement strand
CCCAGCACCTTCCGGGGTTGCGGGGGGCCCCTGCCGGGCGGGGACGCGCGCGGGCCAACCCCCGGGCCGGGGGGGCGGCCCCCCCCCCCGGGCCCGGGGGGGGGCCCGGCCCCCCCCCCCGCCCCGCCCCCCCGGCCGTTCTCCATGCGGCTCGGCGGGGCGGCCGTGCTCCGCGCGGTCGGCACCCGGGCCGTGTGCGTACGGCCCGGCGCCCGGCCGTTCGCCGCTCCGCTCCACGCCGTCGCGCCGGGGCGTTCCGCGTCCGGGCTACAGCAGTTCCCTGAGCCGTTCCGCCAGCAGGTCCCAGCGCCACTTCTCCTCGACCCAGGCGCGGCCACGCTCCCCCATGCGGGCCCGTAGCTCCGGGTCCAGGAGGAGGGTGGTGATCCGGTCGGCGGAGTCCCCGGGGGAGCCGCCCCGGACGACCCAGCCGGTCTCGCCGTCGAGGACGGCGTCGGGCGCGCCGCCGGAGTCGCCCGCGACGACCGGGAGACCGGTCGCGGAGGCCTCCAGGTAGACGATGCCGAGGCCCTCCACGTCCAGGCCCCCGCGGCGGGTGCGGCACGGCATGGCGAAGACGTCACCGGCCCCGTAGTGGGCGGGCAGCTCCGACCAGGGGACGGCGCCGGTGAAGCGTACGGATCCGGCCACGCCGGTCTCGGCGGCGAGCCGGTGCAGGTCCTGCTCGTAGGGGCCGCCGCCGACGATCAGGAGGACCGCGTCGGGGACCCGGCGCAGGATCAGCGGCATCGCCCGGATCAGGGTGTCCTGGCCCTTGCGCGGGACGAGCCGGGAGACGCAGACGACGACCGGGCGGTCGGTGAGCCCGAGCCGGGCGCGGACCTCGGCGCCCCCGGAGCCGGGGTGGAAGGTCTTCTCGTCGACGCCGGGCGGCAGCTGGGTCATGCGGGCGGCGGCGGCGGGCGTGAGGGCCCCGGCGATCCGGGAGCGGGTGTACTCGCCGAGGTAGGTCAGGGTGTCCGTGCCCTCGCCGATCCGCCGCAGCAGCAGCCGGGAGCCCGGCAGTTGCGCCCAGCCCGCCTCGTGGCCGTGCGTGGTGGCGACCAGACGGCGGGCGCCCGCCTTCCGCAGCGCGGGGCCCATCAGGCCGAGCGGCGCGGCGGCGCCGAACCAGACCGACCCGCAGTCGTGCTCGCGGAGCAGGGCGGTGGCGCGGGCGGTGACCCGAGGAGTGGGCAGCAACATGGTGGTGCGATCACGGACCACCGTGAAAGGCTGTTCGGCGTCGAACGCGGCCGTCGCCTCGGTCCCTTCCCGGCCGTGCTTCCACGTGGACGCGTAGACAACGATCCGCTCGGGGTCCAGACGGAGCGCCATGTTGTGCAGGAAGGCCTGGATTCCGCCGGGACGGGGCGGGAAGTCGTTCGTTACGATCAGGGTCTTGTGCATCGTGGCCGACAGTACCGCGCGCGCACGCACCGCCCGGCACCACCACTCCCCCCGCGCGAGCGGGCCGACAGGACAGGCACCAGGACGGGCATGACGGGCGCAACCGGGAACAGTTCTCGCACGACCTTCGCACTCCCGCTCGGGCTCTGGGGCCTGACCCGGATCGTCCTCCTGCTCTGTGTGTTCAAGGTGGTCGTCGTCCCCGGTCCGGACACGACCGCCGAGGTGACCGAGATCTACCGGGGCTGGTACGAGGTCCTGGAGACGGGGGTGTACCCCCGGTCCGACGCGACCTGGCAGTACCCGCCGGCCGCCGCCTTCGCGATCCTCTCGCCCGCGCTGCTGCCGTTCCTGGACTACACGGCCGCGTTCTTCGTCCTGGCGCTGGTGTGCGACGCCTTCGTCTTCGGTCTGCTGGCGCACACGGGCCGTCGGCCCGGCCGGTCGATGCGGGGGGCCTGGCTCTGGCTGGCGGCGGTGCCGCTGCTGGGCCCGACCGCGTACGCGCGCTACGACATCATGGTGGCCGCGGTCGCGGTGGCGGCGCTGCTCGCGGCGATCCGCAGCCCGCTGGTGCTCGGGGCGCTGACCGGCTTCGGCGCGGTCCTGAAGGTGTGGCCCGCGCTGCTGCTCGCGGGGACGCCGAAGGGGCGGGCGACCTGGCGTTCCTGGCCCGTCGCTGCGGGTGCGGCGCTGGGGGTGCTGGCGCTGTGCGCGGTGTGGATGCCCGGTTCGCTGGCCTTCCTCTCGTACCAGAGCGAGCGGGGGACGGAGGTCGAGTCGCTGGGCGCGATGGTCTTCCACGTGGCCCGGCACTTCGGCTGGGAGGGCGAGGCGCGGATGAACTACGGCTCGATGGAGTTCCTCGGCCCGTACGTCCCGTGGGTGTCGGCCGTCTCGATGGGGCTGACGGTGGCGGCGTTCTGCTGGCTGGCCTGGTGGCGCTTCAGAGCCCGGCGGTTCGTGACCTCGACGACGGCGGACGCGGCTTTCGTGGCGGTGCTGCTCTTCACCCTGACGAGCCGGGTGATCTCGCCGCAGTACATGGTCTGGCTGTTCGCCCTCGCCGCGGTCTGTCTCGCCTACCGGTCGAGCAGGATGCGGTTCCCGGCCCATCTGGTGCTGTGGGCGACGGCGGTCACGCAGTTCGAGTATCCGGTCTGGTTCTCGCACGTGACGGGGAGCGGTCCGCTGGGCATCGCCGTGCTGTTCCTGCGCAACGGGCTGCTCGTGGCCGCCGCCTTCTCCGCCTGCCGCGTCCTGTGGCGGCACACGGTGATGGAGACCGATCCGACGCGTCTCGCCGTCCCGGCGGACCGGCCGGACCGGGAGAAGGTACTGGCGGGGTCGGTCTGAGTGGTACGGACCGGTCCGGCCCCAGGGACTTCGCACACCGCTGCTAATCTAGGACACCTTTACCCCCCTGTTAGGTTCTTCTGCCGACATGAACACCTCGAATCTCGCGGTCGACACACCTCAGCGGATCACCGGGGCAGGGGGTGGTGAGGGAACCGCGCGGCAAGCACCCGAGGCCGTCCCGAAGGGGTTCTCCGGCGCCGTCCTGCTGGTCTCCGGCGGTTTCTTCCTGGTCTACCTGCTCCTCTCGGCACGGCGCCACGCGACGAACCTGTCCACCGGATACGACCTGGGGATCTTCACCCAGATCGTGCGGTCCTACTCCGAACTCTCCGCGCCCCACTCGGCGTTGAAGGGCCCGGACTACAACACGCTCGGGGACCATTTCCACCCGGTCCTCGCACTGCTGGGGCCGGTCTACCGGGTGTTCCCGTCCAGCTACACCCTCCTGGTGTGCCAGGCGGCCCTCGTCGCCTTCTCCGTGGTCCCGCTGATGAAGTGGGCGCACGAGGTACGGGGACGCGGGTTCGGCTACTGGGTCGGTGTCTCCTACGGGGCGTCCTGGGGTCTCGCCAAGCTGGTCGGCTTCGACTTCCACGAGGTCGCCTTCGCCGTTCCGCTGCTGTCCCTCTCGCTGTGCGCCGCGGGCCGGGGGAAGTGGCGGTCGGCCGCCCTGTGGGCGCTCCCGCTGGTGCTCGTGAAGGAGGACCTGGGCCTCACCGTGGCCGCGATCGGCGCCTATGTGGCCTGGAGGGGACCACGCGTCACGGGGATCGCGGTGGCCGTCTTCGGAGTGGCCGCGACGGCCCTGGAGATGCTGGTGGTCCTCCCGTACTTCAACCCCCTCGGGCAGTTCGCCTACTGGCCGCCGGAGGCGGCCGAGGAGGCGGGGCTGCTGATGCAGGCCGCCGGAGCGCTGTGGCCCCCGGTCAAGTGGCTGACCCTGCTGATGATCGTCGCGCCCACCGGTTTCCTCGCCCTCAGGTCCCCGCTGCTGCTGGTCGCGCTGCCGACCCTCGCCTGGCGCTTCACGTCGTCGAACCCGTACTACTGGGGGACGGACTTCCACTACAGCGCGGTCCTCATGCCCATCGCGTTCGCCGCCGCCGTGCACGCGGTCTCCACCGGCTTCAAGGCACGGCGGATCATGCCCGCCTGTGTCGTCGGAGCGGTGGTCACGGGCGTCACCCTCTTCACCCATCCCCTGCACGAGCTGGCGCTGCCACGGACGTGGAACGAGTCCGCCCGGGTCAGAACGGCGGACGAACTGCTCGACAGGATCCCCGACGGCGCCACGGTGGCCGCGTCGAACCGGCTGGCGGCCCAGCTCGCGGACCGGGCCGTGGTCAGCGAGGTCTGTCTGTTCCCCCGCTCCTTCCCCCCGGCGGAACCACCGGAGTGGATGATCTACGACACCACCGACAACACCGACCCGGACTGCGCCACCGGAAGCCTCCTGGAATCGGACACCCCCGAAGTCCCCGGCTACCGGACCGTCGAGACCCGGGACGGGATATCCCTGCTGAGAAGAGCCGGGGAGCCGACCGCCCCGTAAGGTGCCGACCGGGTCAGCCGGGTCAGCAGGTCATGTCAGCCGTTCCGTCAGATACGTCCGCCAGTCGGCGGTGAACCGTTCCGGCGTGGTGTCCAGGACCGTCCGCAGGGCCTGTTCCACCGCGCCGTCCCGGGACGGGTGCGCGCCCACCGCGCGGTAGAAGGCGTTCAGCTTCGGCCCGCCCCAGCGGTCCGCGATCAGTTCACAGGCCAGCCAGCCACCCTCGTACGCCCGTGCCAGGGCCTCCGCGTCGCCGCCGAAGGCGAAGTCCCCGTCCTGCGGGAGCCGGGCGGGCGGTTCGCCCGCGAGGACCGCGCGGCGCAGTTCGGGGGCCGCCTGGGCGGGGGTGCGTCCGGTGTCCAGGTAGGCGATCCGGTCGGCGAAGCCCTCGGAGAGCCAGACCGGGGTCGAGGGGGTGGTCGCGGCGCGGGTGGCGACGTGGACGGTCTCATGGGTGAGGACGAGCTGTCTGCCGAAGCCGCCGAGCACCCCGTACGCCTCCGGGTTGACGATCACCCGGTCCGCCGGGGCGTCCGTGCCGCCCCGGGTCTCCCCGGTGGTGACGGCGGCGATGCCCCGGTAGCCGGAGCCGGGCGCGCCCAGGAGTTCTCCCATGCCGTCGAGGGAACCGGGGACGAGGACGACGACCTGCCGGGCCCAGGGGTAGGGCCAGGCGGCGGTGACGGCGGGCACCGCGCGGTCGGCCCCGTCGGCGATCTCCCGGAGCCGTTCGGCGCTCTGACCGGTGCCGAGGACGAGCGAACGGGCGCCCCGGAGGACCGTGACGTCGCCCTGTTCCCAGAGCTGCCGGGGCGCTCCCCGGTCGGGGCGGTCGCCGGTGAGGTACCAGCGGCCGTCCCGTTCGACGAGGTCGAGGAGGCGGGCGCCGGTGACGGGCCGCCGGTCGTGGCCGCGGAGCCGGTAGCCGAGCTCGGCACGGACGGCGAGCCGGTCGGGCGCGGTGCGTTCGGTCCCGGTGACCTGGTAGGTCCAGCCGTCGAGGGGCACCTCGGCGAGCCGCCGGTAGAGGGTGAGCGCGGCGGGGGCGTACCCGGGGTCGAGGGCGGCGCGGTAGCCGGGTTCGTCGCGGGTGAGGAGCGCGCGGGCGTGGCGGTCGAGGAGGGCCCGCACCTCCCCCACGGCCGGTTCGGCGGTGGGCGGGGCGGAGCAGCCGACGAGTCCGGTGAGGGCGAGCAGCAGGGCGAGCAGGCAGGCCGTCGCCGACCGTCGCGCTCCACACCCCTGACCTGCCACGCCTCCGATCGTACGGTCGGAGGGCGGGGGCCCGCTCCCGGGGCGGTCGGCCCGGTGCGGGCGCCCGGCGGACGCGGCCGGATCAGACCCGGGTGACGGTCGCGTGCGACATCATGCCGACCGGGTCGTAGCGGACCCGGGCGCCCGGGTAGGGGGCGTGGATGACCTGTCCGCCGCCCGCGTAGATGGCGACGTGGCTGGCGTCGCCCCGGTAGGTGACGAGGTCGCCGGGCTGCGCCTGGGAGAGCGGCACCCGGCGGCCCGCGTACCGCTGGGCCGAGGAGGTGCGCGGCAGGCTGATCCCGGCCTGTCGGTACGACCAGACCATCAGGCCGGAGCAGTCGAAGGCGGACGGGCCGGTGGCCCCCCACACGTACGGCTTGCCGATCGCGCTGCGGGCGGCGAGGACCGCGGCGGAGGCACGCGAGGAGACGGGTCCGAGGTCGGCCGGGGGCGGCGGTTCCCCGACGCGTCCGCCGGAGCGGGAGGCCCGGTCGAAGTCGGCGCGTTCCTGGACGGTGAGGCCGGCGAGGACGCGGCGGGCTTCGGCGAGTTTGCGTTCGACGGTGTGTTTGTGGCGGGCGACCTCGGTGCGGCTGCGTTCCAGTTCGGTCAGGGCGGCCCGGCCCTCGGTGCGCTGCTGGTCGAGGCGACGCTGTTCCCGCTGGAGCTCTCCGAGGGCGGCGCCCTGCCGGACGGTGATCCGGTCCAGGGCGGTGGCCCGGTCCAGGTAGCTGTCCGGGTCGGAGGAGAGCAGCAGGGCGAGGGCGGGATCGATGCCGCCGGAGCGGTACTGGGCTCCGGCGACCGCGCCGAGCGCGCCCCTCATGCGGTTGATGCGCTCCTGGCCCCGGGCGAGGGCGTCCTGTGCCCGGGAGACCGTGCGCCGCAGCGCGTCCGCCTTCTCGTCGGCCCGGTTGTAGCCCTCGGTGGCCTGCTCGGCCTCCTCGAAGAGGCGGTCCACGGTGGCGCGGGTGGCGGCGGTTCCGGTCCCGGGGTCGGCGCTCGCGGGGACGGCTCCGAGGGACGCCGCGGCGGTGGCCGCGGCGGCGGCGGTGAGGACGGTGACCCGGGCGGGTCGGCGGTGGGACGCCACGGATCGCGCTCCGTTCGGCTCGACGCAGACTGGCGCGGCAGACAGTAGCCGGTGATCACTCCGCGTCCAACGAAGCCGATGGGCACGCACAGTGACGCCCCGCCGGAGAGCACAGGTCACCGGCGGGGCGTCGGGTCAGCACGGGTCGCGGCGAACCACCCGTTCGGGCGGTGTCGCGGCGCGGGTCGCGCGGCGGGGGGTCAGCCCGCGATGCGCACGCCGAACTGGAAGGTGCCCATGTAGTTCATGGACTCGTAGCGGACGTTGGCGCCCGGCTTGGGGGCGTGCAGGATGGTGTTGTTGCCCGCGTACAGGCCGACGTGCGTCAGGTTGTTGAAGAAGACCAGGTCGCCGGGCTTGAGCTGGCTGCGGCCGATCTTCACGCCGTCGTTCTGCTGGGTGTACGTGACGCGGGAGAGGTTCACGCCCGCCTTGCCGTAGGCCCACTGGGTCAGACCGGAGCAGTCGAACGAGCTGGGGCCCTCGTGGCCGGACTGGTACGGCATCCCGACCCGGGTGTCGGCCTGGGCCAGCGCGGCGGCGCCGAAGCCGTTCGCGGGGGCTTCGTTGCCGAGGTCGACGCGCTCGGTGGCGGCGCGGCTGGCGCGCTGCTCCTCCTCCTGCTCGATCTTGGCGCGCTCGGCGGCCGTCAGGGTGTGGAGGAGGGCGCGGGCCTCGGCCAGCTTGCCCTGGAACTTCTTCTTCTTGGCGCCGAGGGTCTTGCGGACGTCCTCAAGATCGGCCAGCTTCGTGGTGGCCTCGGCCCGCTGCTGCGCGAGGGCGCGCTGCTTGGCCTGGATCGAGGTGAGGACGTCGGCCTGCTGGGCGCTCAGCTGGTCGATCGCGGACGCCTTGTCGAGGTAGGTGTCCGGGTCGGCGGAGAGGAAGAGCTGCATCGCCGGGTCGATGCCGCCGGAGCGGTACTGGGCGCTGGCGACCGAACCGATCTGGTCGCGCAGGGTGTTGAGCTCCTGCTGGCCGCGGGCCACCTTGTCCTGGAGGGCGCTGATCTCCTTCTGGAGGGTTCCGCGGCGCTCCTCGGCGGCGTTGTACTGCTCGGTGGCCTCTTCGGCCTCGTGGTGCAGGTCGTCGACCTTGGACTTGACCTCGTCGATCTTGGGCTTGGGGGCCGCCTGGGCCGACTGGGCGGAGAGTGCGACGGCGGCTGCCGCGGTCGCGGTGAGCACGGTCACACGGGTGCGGCTCGGCTGCTTGGGTCGACGGTGGGACGCCACGAAGGCGATCTCCTTCTTCCTCAGAGCCGCCCAACCGGTCAGGGGCAGGCGGTTCCTCCGCCCGCCACCCCGGATGGGTGATCAACCGCGCGAAGGTTCGAAGGCCGACCCTAGTGACCAAGTTGTGATCAGTTCAAATCCCGCCGGGAAAAATATCGCCCGCGCATCACATTGTTCACCAGCATCACACGGGCAGTGAGGGGAACTTGACGGTGTGCCATCCAGAATTCGGTCATAACGCCCAGGAGTTGCGATGCCTCACGAGAGCCGCGAAAGCCGCTTCAGCAACAAGGCGGACGTCACCGGGCGCGCCCCCGCCTTCGCCACCCCGTCGGCCACCTCGCGGTCGGTGGAGACCACCACGACCGGGCGGCCCGGCGGCTCCGCCCGTACCAGCTGACGGATCAGCTCGTCGGCCGTCACGCCGGGCTTGGAGAACAGCACCCGGACCCCGCGCGGCGGCGCCAGCAGCACCGGGGCCGCCAGTTCCGCCCCGTCGAAGACACAGGTGACCTCGGCCCCCGAACGGGCCGCGAGCCCCGACAGACTGCCCAGCAGCCGCAGCCGCTGCTTCTCCAGCGGCATCGTCGGATAGCCGGTCTTGGTGACGTTGTAGCCGTCCACGACCAGATGAGCCTGCGGCAGCGCCAGCAACTGGTCGAGCAGCGCCGGATCGGTCTCCGAGAGCGCCCGCGCCGCGATGTCCTTCGGGGACATCCGGCCCGGCTCCACCGCGTCCACCATGTCGGCCGGATGGATGGAGACCGGCGGCAGCGCCAGTTCCCGCCGCAGGCCCTGCGCCGCGTCCAGGACCGTGTCGAGCAGCAGCCGCAGCCGCATGTCCTCCACCGAGCGGCCCTCGCGCGCCGAGCGGCGGCTCGCCTCCAGGGCCGCCTCGGCCTCGCCGAGCCGGGCCCTGAGCCGCCGCCCCTCGCTCTCGGCGGCCGACACCTGGGCCGCCGACTCCGCCCGGACGGCCTCGATCTCGCCCTGGACCTTGCGCAGCGCGGCCTCGCCGCGCTTCACGTCGTTCTGGGCGCTGCGCAGCTTGCGGTGCAGCGCCTCGGTCTCCCTGCGGGCCGCTTCGAGGTCGTGCCGCAGCTGCTCGCTCTCGTCCCGGGTGCGTTCGCGCGCGGCGGCCAGTTCCTCGCGCAGCCGGTCCAGCTCGCGCCGTCCGGCCTCGTCGGCCCGCTCGGCGTCGGCGCGCTGCGCCTCCTCGCCCGCGGCGGCCACCAGCTTGACCCAGCCCGGCGGGCGCAGCACATAGGCCGCCGCGGCCACGTCCACGGGGTCGGCGGCGGCGGGCGGGGTGCCGGTCTCCACGGCGGCGGCCAGTTCGGGCTCGCCCTGCCGGAACCGTTCGCCGATCCGCTGCCGGAACAGCGGGTCGCCTTCCAGCGCCGCCGCCATCGCGTTGCCCGCGAACTTGGCGCGGCGGCTCGCGGTGAAGCGCGCGTACTGCCTCAGGGGCGCGGGCAGTTCCGCGACGGTCAGCCCGCCGAAGGCGTCGGCGACCAGTGCGACGACCCGCCGCCGTACGCCTTCCGGCAGTGGGTGGTCGAGCGTCTCGGCAGCGTCACCTGCCGCGCCGGCCGGCTCTTCACCGTGCGCGGGCTGCTCCACGATCCGTCACCCCTACTGTCGTCCGCGCCGTCCCTCAGGAAGCGGCGCCCGGCCTGTCCACCAGTTCGATCTGGTCCACCGCGTTGCACCAGCGGCAGCGGACCGACTCGATGGTCTCACTGACCACCTGCCGTTCCTCGACCGTGGGATCGCCCGCGAGGTCCAGATGGACGTACTCGACGACCTTGGAGGAGCGCGTCACGTCGAAGCGGGTCAGATTGCCGCAGAGCGTGCAGCGCCAGCGGGTCTCGTCGGTCGGCAGGGGAACCGTCGTCATCGTGCCGTCCTTCTTCCTGTTGCCTGTGCCAGGTCCGGGAGCCGCGGTGCGCCGTCGAACTGCGGTGGTACTGCCCGCAACCCTACGGCCTCACCGGTCCCCGGAGGCACGGCGAGGCACTCTGTCCAGTTCGGCCCCGGTACGCCATGATCTGTCCATGGTCGAGTGGCGAGGCGCGGTCCTGGGTGCCTGGCGCGGCACCCGCAGCGGGCCCACCATGACGTACGCGCTGATCGCCGCCTGCTGTCTGCTGTTCGCCGCCAGCCCGGCGTCCGGACTGAACCCGGGGCACGGCACCGGGGACCAGCTCCTCGCGGCGCAGGGCGCGTACTTCCGCCGCTGGGGCGTCGTCCCCGCCGAGCTCATGGGCGGCGACCACCGGGCGCTGCTCACCCCGCTCACCGGGCTCTTCGTGCACGGCAGCTGGCTCCACCTGCTGGGGAACATGCTCTTCCTGTACGTCTTCGGGGCGATGGCCGAGGAGCGCATGGGCCCGATCGGCTTCGCCCTCCTCTATCTGGTCACCGGCTACCTCGCCCTGCTCGGCTACGCGGTGGCGCACGCCGACAGCGAGCAGACCCTGGTGGGAGCGTCGGGGGCGATCTCCGGGGTGCTCGGGGCCTTCCTCTTCCTCTTCCCGCGCTCGCGGGTCACCAGCCTCTTCCCCTTCCTCTTCTTCCTGCCGCTGCGCTTCCCCGCCTGGATCGTGCTGATCTTCTGGTTCACGCTCCAGTGGCTGGCCGCGCGCCAGGCGGACTCCGGTCCCGGCATCGCCTATCTGGCCCATGTGGTGGGCTTCTCCGCGGGCTTCCTCTGCGCCTGGGGGCGCTACCGGGGTGGGGATAGAGTGAAAGCTCCCACCACGGCGACCGAGGGAGAAAGCCAGCCGTGATCACCGCGATCGTGCTCATCAAGACCAGCGTGGACCGGATTCCCGAGATCGCCGAGTCCATCGCCGCGCTCGACAGCGTCAGCGAGGTCTTCTCGGTCACCGGCACCTACGACCTCATCGCCATGGTCCGGGTGTCCCGGCACGACGACCTGGCGGACGTGATCCCCGGCAGCATCAGCAAGATCCCGGGCGTCGAGGCCACGGACACCCACGTCGCCTTCCGCACGTACTCCCAGCACGACCTGGAGGCCGCCTTCGCCATCGGTCTGGAGTCCTGAGGCGGGACCTCCTCCCCGGGACCGCGGTGGCGGCTCCGCGGGGCCGGTGGGTACGTCCCGGGGGCCGCTCCCCCGGAGGACATCCGGACCGTCCCGCCGCCCGGATGAAGAAATCCTCATCCCGGCTTCATGCCGGGGCTCCCCCGCACCCCTCAGCCTGACCCCATGCCCTTCACCCAGCGCATGGCCGGTCTCGCCGCCGTCGTCGCCGTCCCCCTCGGGATAGCGGCCACCAGTTACGCCCTCACGGACACGCCGGAGGCCCCCCGGGTCCCGCCCGCCGTCCATCTCTCCACCACCCCGACACCGTCAGGACCGCCCCCCTCCTCGGGGCCCGCCACCAAGCCCGCGACGGAGTCCGCGACCCCGTCCGGTACGCACTCCGGCACGCCCTCGGGCACCGGGACCGCCTCGACCCCGCCGCCCTCCGACTCCGTCGTCCCCGGCCCCTCGGCCACGGGTGACGACGACGATGACGATCACGAGTGAAGCGCACCGAACACCGTCTCTCCGCCCGGGTCCGCATCCTGCTGTGGCTGCTCCTGGTGATGGCTGTCGCACTGGCCTCGGTCTCCCTGGTCACCCGCACCCAGCTGCTGCACGACGCCGACCACCGGATCAACCAGCTGCTCACCCAGGAGACCGGAGAGTTCGCCAACTTCGTCGCCCAGGGCGTCGACCCGGAGACCGGCCGCGCCTTCACCGACCCCGAGGCGCTGCTGAGGGTCTTCCTCCAGCGCCAGTACTCCGACCCCGACGAGGAACTCCTCGGCCTGGTCGGCGGCGCAGGACCCGGCCTCCGGGTCGTCCGGCAGTCCCGGGAGATACCGAGCCCCCTCCCGCTGCACCGGGACCGGGCCACCCTCGACGCCATCGCCGCCTCCCCCGACCCCTCCGGGCGCGTCGACCGGAAGCGCGGCGAGATCCGCTGGGCCAAGGTGCCCATCGACACCGGCGGCGCCGGATCCGCCTTCGTCGTCGCCTTCCACGCCGACCGGCAGCAGGCCCTCGCCGACGAGGCGTTCCGCATCCTGCTCGCCATCTCCGGGGTGGCGCTGCTGCTCACCACCGGCATCGGCTGGGTGGTCGCGGGCCGCATCCTCGCCCCCGTCCGGGTGGTGCGGACCACCGCCGCCGAACTCACCGAACGGGACCTCACCCAGCGCATCCCGGTCCAGGGCAAGGACGACATCGCCGCCCTCGCCGAGACCTTCAACGCGATGCTCGACCGGCTCGAACGGGCCTTCGCGGGACAACGCCAGTTCGTCGACGACGCCGGACACGAACTGCGCACCCCCATCACCATCGTCCGCGGCCATCTCGAACTGATGGGCGACGACCCGGCCGAACGCGCCGAGACCGTCCGGCTCGTCACCGACGAACTCGACCGGATGAGCCGGATCGTGGAGGACCTGCTGCTGCTCGCCAAGGCCGAGCGGCCCGACTTCGTCCGGACCGAACCGGTGCAGCTCGGCGAACTCACCGCCGACGTCTTCGTGAAGGCACGCGCGCTGGGCGAGCGCGACTGGGTCCTCGACGGGGTCGCCGACCGCGAGGCGGCGCTCGACGCCCAGCGGATCACCCAGGCGATGGTGCAGCTCGCGCAGAACGCGGTCCAGCACACCGTGCCGGGAGCCCGGATCTCGATCGGCTCGCGCACCACCGCCGGACGGATCGAGCTGTACGTCGCCGACCGGGGGCCCGGCGTCCAGGAGGCCGACGCCGAGGTGATCTTCGAGCGCTTCCGCCGGGGCACCGCCCGGCGCGGCGCCCGGACCAGCGGCGCCGGTCTCGGCCTCGCCATCGTGCGGGCCATCGCGGAGGGACACCGCGGCGGCCGGGTCGAACTGCGGCCCACCGAGGGCGGCGGCGCCACTTTCGTCCTCGTGTTCGAAGAATGAATCCTCTGTCAGCGAAGGAACACCCCATGAACCGTGTCCTGATCGCCGAGGACGAGGAGCGCATCGCCTCCTTCGTCGAGAAGGGCCTGCGCGCCAACGGCTTCACCACCTCCGTGGCCGCCGACGGCGACACCGCCCTCGCCCTCGCCCTCACCGGCGGCTTCGACCTGCTCGTCCTGGACATCGGACTGCCCGGCCGGGACGGCTTCACCGTCCTGCGGGAACTGCGCGAGGCCCGCGCGACCCTGCCCGTCCTCGTCCTGACGGCCCGCGACTCGGTCCGGGACACCGTGGCGGGCCTGGAGGGCGGCGCCGACGACTGGATGACCAAGCCGTTCCGCTTCGAGGAACTGCTCGCCCGCATCCGGCTGCGGCTGCGCACCGCCGCCCGCGCCCCCGAGGTCACCGTGCTGCGCAGCGGAGACCTCAGCCTCGACCTGCGCACCCGGCGGGCCCGCTCCGGAGACCGGACGGTGGATCTGACGGCCCGTGAGTTCGTCCTCCTGGAACTGTTCCTGCGCCACCCCGGCCAGGTCCTCTCCCGCGAGCAGATCCTCTCCCACGTATGGGGGTACGACTTCGATCCCGGCTCCAACATCGTGGACGTGTACGTACGGGCCCTGCGCAAGAAACTGGGCGCGGAACGCCTGGAGACGGTCCGGGGCATGGGCTACCGGATGCCCTGAGGCGGGGCCGCCGCCATGTGGAGGCGCCCGGACCCGGGGGCTGTCGCCGCGAGCGCGCCCGGGTCCCGGGGCCGTTGCCGCGTACACACCCAGGTCCGGGGGTCGTCGCCACGCGCGCACCCGCCCGCAGCCGGGAACCGGCACCGCGGCAAAGCGCCCCGAGCCCGGCGCGGTCACCGCGCGAAGGCGCTCTGAGCCGGGCACCGCCACCATGTGAACACCCCCTGCCGGGAGGCGTCACCGCGGTGACGGCGCCTCGGACCGGGAGCCGTCACCGCGTGAGCGCGCCCCGACGCCCCGGGCCAGGAGGGGTGTCACCGCGTACGCCCGCCCCGGGCCGGGAGCCGCCACCACGTGAAGCTTCCTTCATGACGGGCTCATCGACGGCTCACGGGCCGCCGGAAGGGTGGTCCCCGTGAACCTCTCCCCACGGCAGACGGTCTGGGCCTGCGTCGCCCTCGGCGCGTGCGCGGTCCTCGCCGTCCCCGGCATCACCCCCGGCCTGGGCGGCGAGGCCCGGCTGACCCTGGCCGTCTTCGCCCTCGCCACCTGCGCCTGGATCGCCGCGCCGGTCGACGACACCCATGTCGCCCTCGTCGCGGGGCTCGCCCTCACCACCACCGGGGTGATCAGCTCCGACACCCTCTTCGCCACCCTCGGCGATCCCACCATCTGGCTGCTGATCTGCGCCTTCGTCCTCGCCGCCGCGGTGACGCGGACCGGACTCGCGGGCCGCGCCGCCGCCTTCCTGGTCTCCGGCGCCCGGACCGTACGCCAACTGGTCCACCTCACCACCGCCGCCCTGGTCGTCACCGCCTTCGCGGTGCCCGCCACCTCCGGACGCGCCGCGCTCGCCCTGCCCGTCTTCCTCGCCCTCGCCCACGCCCTCGCCGGACGGCGCCGCCTCGTCGTGATGCTGGCACTGCTCTTCCCCACCGTCGTCCTGCTCTCGGCGGTCGCCACCCTGATCGGCGCGGGCGCCCACCTCATCACGGTCGGCGTCCTCCTGGAACAGACCGGCGAGGGCATCGGCTTCACCCGCTGGCTGATCCTCGGACTGCCCCTCGCGGTGGTCTCCTCCCATCTGGCGGCGGAGGCGGTGCTCCTCACCACCACCCGCGAGAAGGACCGCCGGGGACCGGTGGAGATCACCGTCGCCGAGATCCAGGAACACTCCGGGACACCGGTCTCCGGTCCGCTCTCCCCGCCCGAACTGCGCTGTCTGCTCCTCCTCGGCACGGTGGTGGCGCTGTGGTGCTCCGAACCGCTGCACGGGGTCCCGCCCGCCGTGGTCGCCCTGATCGGCGCCCTGGTCGCCTCCTCCCCCGCCCTCGGCACCGTACGGATGAAGGAGGGACTGCGGTCGGTGCCCTGGCCGATGCTGCTCTTCATGGCGGCGACCACCGCGATGGGGGTGGCCCTGGTCGAGTCCGGCGCGGCCGGCTGGCTGGTCGGCGGGCTGCCCGACGGCGTACCGCCGTGGGTGTTCCTCACCGTCGTCGTCGTGGTGAGCACCGCCGCCCATCTGGTGCTCCAGTCCCGCTCGGCCCGCTCCTCGGTCCTGGTGCCGCTGGTGGTGGCCGCCTCCGTCGGCGCCGGGGTCAACCCGGTGGCGGCGGCGCTCGCCTCCACCGCCGCGGCCGGTTTCTGCCAGACCCTGCCCGCCTCCGCGAAACCGGTGGCCCTCTTCGCCGACCTCCCGGACGGCGTCCCCACCTTCACCCCGCGTGACCTGCTGCGGCTCTCCGCCGTGCTCGCCCCGCTCAGCGCCGCCCTGGTGCTGCTCTTCGCCCTTGCCGTCTGGCCGCTGCTCGGCGTGCCCGTCCTCCTGGAGTCCCAGCCGTGAGTCTGCACATCACCGTCGCCCCCAGCGGTTTCAAGGAGTCCCTCTCCGCGCCGGAAGCCGCGCGAGCCATCGCCGAGGGACTGCGCCGGGTCCGGCCGGACGCCGTGATCGACCGGATACCCCTGGTCGACGGCGGGGAGGGAACCGCCAGGGCGCTGGCCGCCGCGACCGGCGGCAGCCTGCTGTCCCGGATCGCCACCGGCCCCCTCGGCCGCCCCGTCCCGACCCACTTCGCCCTGCTCGGCCGCTCCTCCGCGGTCGTCGAGATGGCCGCCGTCGCAGGGCTCTCCCTGGTCCCCGCCGACCGGCGCGACCCGGGCGCCACCACCACGTACGGGGTGGGCGAACTGATCCGCTCCGCCCTCGACGCCGGAGTGGGCCGCGTCCTGGTCGGCTGCGGCGACTCCGGCACCTCGGACGGCGGAGCGGGGGCCCTCCAGGCCCTCGGCGCCCGGCTCCTGGACGTCAACGGGGCCGAACTCCCGCTCGGGGGCGCCGCCCTGACACGGCTGCACCGGATCGACCCGACGGGCCTCGACCCCCGGCTCGCCCGCACCGAACTGCTGGTGGCCTGCAACCCGTACAACGTGCTGTGCGGCGAGCGGGGCGTGGCCCGGGTGTTCGGCCCGCAGAAGGGCGCCGGGCCCGAGCGGGTCGAGGAGCTGTCGACGGCGCTCGACCGCTGGGCCGCGCTCCTGGTCCGGGACCTGGGCGCGCCCGCCGCCATCGGTACGGCCCCGGGGTCGGGGGCCTCGGGCGGGCTCGGCGCGGGACTCGCCGCGCTGGGGGCCCGGCTGCTCCCCCGCTTCGACGTCCTGCTCGACCATGTGGACCTGGACGCCCGGCTGGCCCGCGCCGATCTGGTGATCACCGCGGAGGGCGCCCTGGACGGGCAGACCGTCCGGGGCAAGATCCCGGCGGAGGTGGCGCGCCGGGCGAAGGCCCACGGGGTGCCGGTGCTCGTGCTGGCGGGGACGCTCGGCCGGGGCGCCCACGAGGTGCGGGCGATCGGCGTCGACGCGTACGGCTCGATCCTGCCCGCCCCGATGGCCCTGCCGGAAGCACTGGACCGGGGCGCCGAGTTCCTCGCGGACGCGGCCGAGCGGGCGCTGCGGATGGTCCTGGTGGGAACCCGGCTGGCGGCCTGAGGCCCCGGCCGGGCTCCGGCGCGGCCGGGCCTGATCAGCCGGGACCCCGGTGGACCGGGACCGGGACCAGGCCGGCCGGGGCTCGGCTCAGCCGCGACGGGATGGGATGGGATGGGCCGGTGGGCGCCGGGGGGGCGGCAGGAGTCAGCCGCGGTCCGGGACGCAGCGGCCGTCCTCGGTGCGGTACTTCCACTGGGCGCCGTCGCGGACGAGCTGCTTCACCGCGCCGACGAACCGCTCGACGTGCTCGTCCGGCGTACCGGCGCCGAAGCTCACCCGGATGGCGTTGAGGGAGCGCTCGCCGGGCGCGGCCTCGGGGGCGCCGCACTCGCCCGGGTCCTGCGGGTCGCTGCCGAGCAGCGTGCGGACCAGCGGGTGGGCGCAGAACAGGCCGTCGCGGACGCCGATGCCGTACTCGGCGGAGAGCGCGGCGGCGAAGTGGGAGCTGTTCCAGCCCTCGACGACGAAGGAGATGACACCGACCCGGGGCGCGTCGTCGCCGAAGAGCGAGAGCACCCGCACCTCGGGGACCTCGGCGAGACCGGTGCGGACGGTGTCGATCAGGTGCCGCTCGCGGGCGACGAGGGAGTCGAAGCCCGCCTCGGTGAGCGCCTTGCAGGCGGAGGCGATGGAGTAGACGCCGATGACGTTCGGGGAGCCGGCCTCGTGCCGGGCGGCGGTGGTGTGCCACTCGACGTCCACGCCGCCGTCGGCGCGGCGGGCCACCTTGCGGGAGGCGCCGCCGCCCGCGAGGTAGGGCTCGGCGGCCTGGAGCCAGTCGGCGCGTCCGGCGAGGACGCCGGAGCCGAAGGGCGCGTACAGCTTGTGTCCGGAGAAGGCGATCCAGTCCACGTCGAGTTCGCGGACGGAGACCGGGTGGTGGGGTGCGAGCTGGGCGGCGTCGAGGACGATCCGGGCACCGTGCGCGTGGGCGGCGGCGGCCAGTTCCCGCACCGGCCACAGCTCGCCGGTGACGTTGGAGGCGCCGGTGACGCAGACCAGGGCGGGGCCGTGGGGGTCGCGGTCGGCGAGCGCGCGCTCCAGGGTCTCGACGGCCTGGGCGGGGGTGCGGGGGGCGCTCAGATAGGTGACGTGCCCGTCGCTCCAGGGCAGCAGCGAGGCGTGGTGCTCGGTCTCGAAGACGAAGACCTGGCAGTCCTCGGGGAGCACGGCGGCGAGCAGGTTCAGCGAGTCGGTGGTGGAGCGGGTGAAGACGACCTGGTCGTCGGTGCGGCAGCCGAGGAACTCGGCGACGGTGACGCGGCTGTTCTCGAAGAGGTCGGTGGAGAGCTGGGAGAGGTAGCCCGCGCCCCGGTGGACGCTGCCGTAGTAGGGGGCGTAGGCGGCTACGTCGTCCCAGACCCGCTGGAGGGCGGGGGCGCTGGCCGCGTAGTCGAGGGCCGCGTAGGTCACCTCGCCGCCGGTGACGAGCGGGACGGTGACGTCCCGGCCGAGGACCGGCAGCGGGGCGGCGCAGCAGGGGTCGGCGGACCCGTCGGCCGTGGTGGCGACGGCGGTCTCGGCGGCGACGGTCTCGACGGTGGCGACGGCGTCAGGGCGTGCGGACATGGCGGTATCTCCCGGCGGGCGGTGCTGAATGGCTTCGGTGGTCCCGTAAGCGGCCGCGGACGGCGGCGGGGTACGGGTGTGCGCCTCGGACGGCAGGGGTGCGCGTGGGTACGCGGAAGTGACCCGGTCCGGGGGTGAAGTGGGGGCGGACTCGCCCTATCGCATTCGCTTGCTCACGGAAAACGCTCCTCGAGAGACCAGGACCCCTGGTGTTCGAGGGGTCCGCGCTTGCCGTAGACCTCGCTGCCTACGGCCTGGTCATCACCCGGGGCACCCCGCCACGGACGGAGGGTTGCCGGACAGCAAGCCGGGGCCAAAACGCTGTCACTCGTGACCTGAGAAGCATCCTGCCACATGATCGACGAAGCGCAAGACCCCGGTCCGCATGGTGGACCGGGGCCGTGCGACGGAAGAGGCCGGGAGGGGCCGAAGGGGCGGGAGGCCACCCCCGGGCCCGCCCTGGGGCGGGTTTCGCCTAGGCGTTGCTGACGGTGACCCAGCGCTCCAGGGCCCGGCGGGCGGCGCCGGAGTCGATGGCCTCGGCGGCCCTCGCCATCCCCGCCGCGAGCTGCTCCGCCAGGGTGCCGCCGCCCGGCTCCAGGGCGGTCAGCGCCGCCGCCGAGTTGAGCAGTACGGCGTCCCGCACCGGTCCGGTCTCCCCCGCGAGCAGCCTGCGGGCCACGTCCGCGTTGTACGAGGCGTCGGCGCCGCGCAGTGCCTCCACGGGGACCAGGTCGATGCCGACGTCCCGGGGGTCGAAGGACTCCTCGCGGACCGTGCCGTCCCGGACCACCCAGACCCGTGAGGTGGCGGTGGTGGTCAGTTCGTCGAGTCCGTCGTCGCCCCGGAAGACCAGCGCGGAGGAGCCGCGCCCGGCGAGCACCCCGGCGATGATCGGGGCCATCCGGGCGTCGGCCACGCCGGTCGCCTGGGCCCCGACGCGGGCCGGGTTGGTGAGCGGGCCGAGGAAGTTGAAGACGGTCCGCACGCCGAGCTGGCCCCGGGCAGTGGCGACGTGCCGCAGCGACGGGTGGAACTTCACCGCGAAGCAGAAGGTGATGCCCGCCTCCTCGGCGACCTCGCTCACCCGGCGCGGGGTCAGCTCCAGGTTGACGCCGAGCTTCTCCAGGACGTCGGAGGCGCCGGAGGCGGAGGAGGCCGCCCGGTTGCCGTGCTTGACGACCTTGGCTCCGGTGCCCGCGACCACGATCGCCGACATGGTGGAGATGTTGACGGTCTTCGCGCCGTCGCCGCCGGTGCCGACGATGTCCACGGTGCGGCCGGGCACCTCGATGGTGTTGGCGTGCGCGTACATCGTGCGGACGAGGCCGGTGATCTCCTCGACGGTCTCGCCCTTGGCGCGCAGCGCGACCGCGAAGCCCGCGATCTGCACGTCGGTGGCCTCGCCGCTCATGATGCGGTCCATGGCCCAGGCGGAGTCCTCGGTGCTGAGGTCGCCGCCGTCGAGCAGGGTGTTCAGCACGGCCGGCCAGGAGCGGCCCGCCGACGTAGGTCCTCCAGCGGGGGTCGCAGCGCTCATGGCAGCTCCTGGTCAGTACGTCACGGATACGGGTGCGGGGTACGGAGTCACCCTATCGAGCCCGGGGGACGGCGAAGAGCCCCGTCCATCGAATGGACGGGGCTCTCACCGTGGCGACCTTCACATGGTCAGGTGTTCAGGTGATCAGTGGTGGCCGTGGCCGCTCTGGATCTCCTTGTACTCCTCGGCCGTGGGCTTGGCGATCTGGCTGTCGTCGCCGTAGTAGCCCTTGCTGAGCTTGACCCGGAGCTTCTCCAGACCGCTGACCTTGCGTGCGACACCGTTCTCGTCGACGGCCGGCGGCAGCTCGGCGGCCTCGTACTGCTCGTGCGCCGTGAGGCGGTACAGCTCGCCCTGGCTGAGCGGCTCGTGGACCTCGACGAACTCACCGTGCGGCAGGCGCTTGATGATGCCGGACTCGCGGCCGTGCAGCACCTTGTCCTTGTCCCGGCGCTGGAGGCCGAGGCAGATCCGCTTGGTGACGATGAACGCGATGACCGGACCGGCGAAGAAGAAGATCCGCACGAACCAGGTGATGGCGTTGATCGACAGGTGGAAGTGGGTCGCCCAGATGTCGTTTCCACCACCCACGAGCATGATCATGTACGCGGTGATCCAGGCGACGCCGAAGGCGGTGCGCGTCGGAGCGTTGCGCGGGCGCTGCGCGATGTGGTGCTCGCGCTTGTCGCCCGTGATCCAGGACTCGATGAACGGGTAGACCGCGATGGCCGCGAGGACCGCCGGGAAGATCGCCAGCGGGATCATCACACCGAGGACCAGCGTGTGGCCCCACAGGTTGATCTCCCAGCCCGGCATGACACGGATCAGACCCTCGGCGAAGCCCATGTACCAGTCGGGCTGCGCTCCGGTGCCGACCTGGTCGGGACGGTACGGGCCGATGGCCCAGATCGGGTTGATCGAGGCGACGGCCGCGATGACCGAGATGACACCGAAGACCAGGAAGAAGAAGCCTCCGGCCTTGGCCATGTAGACCGGCAGCAGCGGCATACCCACGACGTTGTTGTTCGTACGGCCGGGACCGGCGAACTGCGTGTGCTTGTGGAAGAACACCAGGATGAGGTGGGCCACCATCAGGCCGAGCATGATGCCGGGCAGCAGCAGGACGTGGGCCGAGTAGAACCGGGCCACGAAGTCGCCGCCGGGGAACTCGCCGCCGAACAGGAACATCGACAGGTACGTGCCGACGATCGGCACGGACAGGATCGCGCCCTGCATGAAGCGGACACCGGTGCCGGAGAGCAGGTCGTCCGGGAGCGAGTAACCGGTGAAGCCGGTGAACATGCCCAGGAAGAACAGCAGGAAGCCGAACAGCCAGTTGATCTCACGCGGCTTGCGGAACGAGCCCGTGAAGAAGACGCGCATCATGTGCACGAACATGCCGGCGAGGAAGATCAGCGCCGCCCAGTGGTGGATCTGCCGGATCAGCAGACCACCGCGCACCTCGAACGAGATGTGCATGGTCGAGTTGAACGCCTCGGACATCAGCTGTCCCTGGAGCGGGACGTACGGTCCGACGTACTCCACCTCGTTCATCGACGGGTGGAAGAACATCGTCAGATAGACGCCCGTCAGGATGATGATGAGGAAGCTGTAGAGGCAGATCTCGCCCAGCATGAAGGACCAGTGGTCCGGGAAGATCTTCCGCATGTTGGCCTTGGCCAGCGTGTAGATCCCCAGGCGGCCGTCGGCCCAGTCGGCGACCCGCTCACCGGCGGGCGCCTTCTTCGTCGTATCGGTCACGGTGCTCATCCGCGCTCCCAGAAGGCAGGACCGACGGGCTCGTCGAAGTCGCCGAGCGCCTCGAGGAAGCCCTTGTCGTTCACACCGATCCGCAGCTGCGGAAGGGCGTGTCCGGCCGGGCCGAAGATGACGCGGGCGCCGTCGGAGAGGTCGAAGGTGGACTGGTGGCACGGGCAGAGGACGTGGTGCGTCTGCTGCTCGTACAGGGAGATCGGGCAGCCCACGTGGGT
Organism: Streptomyces sp. NPDC087215; assembly: GCF_044744885.1. Classification (NCBI taxonomy): domain Bacteria; kingdom Bacillati; phylum Actinomycetota; class Actinomycetes; order Kitasatosporales; family Streptomycetaceae; genus Streptomyces; species Streptomyces sp. NPDC087215. The sequence goes on along the minus strand of NZ_JBIUZD010000002.1, from coordinate 663,625 downwards.
GCAGATCTTCGAGAAGGCGACGATGCCCTCGTGCGACCACTCGAGCTCGCGCTTGTCCTTGATGTCCTGCGGTTCGATCCGCACGATCATCAGGGCGGCCTTGGTGATCTCGGTGAGGAAGTCCTCGTCGTGCTCCGACAGGCCTTCCGGCATCACGAAGGTCAGCGAGCCGACCGTGACGTCCTCGGGACGCAACGGCTCGTGGGTGTTCATGTTGATGAGCTGAAGCCCCTTGGCCCAACGGGTGGTCCGGAGCTTCTTCTCGGGCAGCGGGCCCATGTCACGCAGCAGCACGATGCCGGAGAGCGGTACGAGCGACAGCGCGCCGAACATCGTGTTGCGGATGAGCTTGCGGCGGCCCATGCCGGACTCGGCGGCACCGGCCGCGAAGTCCGCCATGACCTTCGCCTTGGTCTCGGCGTCGGCCTGGATCGGGTGCCGCTCGTCCGCGATCTCCACATCGGACATCAGGGTGCGGGCCCAGTGGACCGCGCCCGCTCCGATGAAGAAGAGGGCGAGGCCGAGGGTCCAGCCGAGCGCGAAGTTGAGCGCGGACACCCGGCCGAAGGGCCAGATGTACACGATCTTGTCGACCGGGAAGATCACGTACGAGGCGATGAAGCCGACGGTGGCCAGCATCGACAGCGTGAACATGAAGGCGACCGCGCGCTCGGACCGGCGGGCGGCCCGCTCGTCGATGTCCTGGATGCGGGGCTTGTGGGGCGGGAGGCCCGGGTCGGCGAACGGGTTGTCGGCGACCTTCACCGCGCCGTGCGCGGTGTCCTGCACTGCCGGCAGGGTCTCTTCTGGAATCTCTTGGCTACTCATGACTTCTTGGCCTTAGCGGTGTGGGCCGCGACCCAGATGGCAACTGCGATCAGCGCACCCAGGCCGAAGACCCAGGCGAACAGACCCTCGGCGACGGGGCCGAGACTACCGAGCCTGAGACCGCCCGGATTGTCCGACTTCTCGCCGCTGACGGCCTCGACGTACGCGATGATGTCCTTCTTCTGCTTCTCCGGCATGACCGAGTCCGGGAAGGAGGGCATGTTCTGCGGGCCGGTCTGCATGGCCTCGTAGAGGTGCTTCGGGCTCACGCCTTCGAGGCTCGGGGCGTACTTGCCATGGGTCAGCGCGCCACCGGCACCGGTGAAGTTGTGGCACTGGGCACAGTTCGTGCGGAACAGCTCGCCACCCTTCGCCGCGTCGGCACCGGCGGGGTTGTACTGGCTCTCGGCCGGCGTGATCGGGCCGGCACCGAGAGAGGCGACGTACGCCGCGAGCTGATCGATCTCAGCCTGCGAGTAGATGACCTTCTTCTTCGGGACCTGGGCGCCCGGCTGCTGGGCCGGCATCCGGCCCGTGCCGACCTGGAAGTCGACGGCGGCGGAGCCGACGCCGACGAGGGACGGGCCGTCGGTGGTGCCCTGGCCCCCGGTTCCGTGGCAGCTGGCGCAGCCGACGGAGTAGAGCTTCTTCCCCTCCTCGATGGCGAGGGACTGGGAGGTTTCATCGGCCTTCGCGGTGCCCGCGGGCGCGAACGCGGCGTACAGCCCCCCAGTGGCCGCCAGCGCGAGAAGTAGGACGACGACCGCCGCCAGCGGATGGCGTCGTCGTGCGGAGAGCTTTTTCACGGATTACCCCGGTGTCAGGATCTTCTGCGTCGATGCTTGCTGGATGTCTCGGTCCGCCGGGTCGGCGGGCCCCGATTACTTGATCATGTAGATCGTGGCGAAGAGGCCGATCCAGACGACATCGACGAAGTGCCAGTAGTAGGACACGACGATGGCGGCGGTTGCCTGTTCGTGAGTGAACCTCTTGGCGGCGTACGTCCGGCCCAGGACCAGCAGGAAGGCGATGAGTCCGCCTGTCACGTGCAGTCCGTGGAAGCCGGTGGTCAGGTAGAACACCGAGCCGTACGGGTCGGAGGACAGCGAGAGGCCGTACTCCTTGACGAGCTCGGTGTACTCGAAGACCTGTCCGCCGACGAAGATCGAACCCATCACGAACGTGATGATGAACCACGTCCTGAGCTTCTTCACGTCACCCCGCTCGGCGGCGAAGACGCCGAGCTGGCAGGTGAGGGAGGAGAGCACCAGGATCGTGGTGTTGGTCGCCGAGAACGGGAAGTTCAAGGCCGAAGCCTTTTCTGCCCAGAAGTCGGCACCCGTCACCGATCGCAGGGTGAAGTACATCGCGAAGAGGGCCGCGAAGAACATCAGCTCGGAGCTCAACCAGATGATGGTTCCGACGCTGGTGAGGTTCGGTCGATTGACCGACGGGTGCGCGTGCCCTGTTTCTACTGTCGTTACTGTCGCCACGACCGACATTATGTCGGTCGCTTATCCCGCCCTCACTCCGGGGGGTGCCGTTCGGAGTGTCCGAGGGGTGTGTCCAGCCCGAACGGCCCAGTGCGAGGGCCTCCCGGCACCCTTCGAACAGATGTTGAACGGGTGTTGACGGGGTGTGGACCGGAGTAGCATCCCGCGCATCGGTCGACGACGACCGTCCGCCTTCCCAGCCGGAGGAACGATGCAGTCGAGTGCCACGGTCCTGGTCTACAGCGACGACGCGAACACCCGCGAGCAGGTACGGCTGGCGGCGGGGCGCAGGCCCGCGTCGGACGTCCCCCCGGTGGAGTTCGTGGAGTGCGCGACGCTGCCGGCGGTGCTGAAGCGCCTGGACGAGGGCGGCGTCGACGTGTGCGTCCTGGACGGCGAGGCGGTGCCCGCCGGAGGCATGGGCGTCTGCCGTCAGATCAAGGACGAGGTGTTCCGGTGCCCGCCGGTGCTGCTGCTCATCGGGCGCCCTCAGGACGCCTGGCTGGCCACCTGGAGCCGCGCGGACGCCGCGGTCACCCTTCCGGTGGAACCGGTCGAGTTCGCGGCGTCCCTGGCGGCCCTGCTGCGCTCACGCCTGTCGATCGACGCGTGAGCCGGTCGGACTGATCAGATCGAGGGCCGGAGGCGGGCCTTCTCGGTGGCGGGGGTCGGGTCGCCGCTCGGCTCGACCAGCGCGCTGCCCTTGCGCCAGTCGGCCCAGGGCATGTTCCAGTCGCCGAAGCCGTTGCCGAAGGTGTCCATCTCCTCGCCCCAGCTGTTGACGGTCTTGACGATGTCGCCGGGGCGGACGGTCTCGTAGAACCAGGCCGCGTTCCCCGTCGACATGCCGACACAGCCGTGGCTCACGTTCTCGACGCCCTGGGAGCCGACGGACCACGGGGCGGCGTGCACGTACTCGCCGCTCCAGGTGACCCGGGTCGCGTAGTAGACGGGCAGATCGTACGAGTCGGAACTGCCCGTGGAGATGCCGATGCTGGTGCCGCGCATCCGGACGAAGTACTCCTTGCCCAGCACCACCTTGATGCCGTTCCGGGTGGAGTAGCCCGCCTTGCCGGTGGTCACCGGCATACTGTTGATCACTTCTCCGTTGCGCAGCACGGTCATGTAGTGCGCCCCGGCGTCCGTGATCGCCTCGATCCGGTCGCCGATGGTGAGCTTGAGCGGGGCGGAGGCGCCGCCGTAGAGCTTGTCGCCGATCTTGAGGCCGTCCAGGTTGCCGGTGGCCGTGACGAGCGCCCCGGCGGGCCAGTACTCCTTCGGACGGAAGTGCATCGTCTTCTCGTCCACCCAGTACCAGGAGCCCTCGACCGAGGGGGTCGAGCGGACCCTGAGGGCCCGCTCGACGATCCCGCGGGCCTTGCGGTCCTTGACCGGGAGGCTGAGCTCGGCCGTGATGGGCTGCCCGACGCCGTACGTGCCCGCCTCCGGGCCGAAGGTCACCGTGAGGGCCCGCTTGGCCGGAGCCGTCTCGAATGTGAACCTACGGGCCCCTGGAGCGCCGTCCTCGTCCTCCGTGGCCACCCGGACCGTGTAGCGGGCTCCGGCCGCCAGGGAGGCCGTGGAGCGCCACCGGCGCCCGTCCGCGGTGAGTTCGCCCGCCAGGTGGTGGCCCGCGGAGTCGACGGCGCTGACGTCGGTGATCCGCCCCTCCTCGCCCTTGGCGGTGACCTCAAGGGGCTTCTCAGGATCCGCCTTGGCGCCCTTGGCGGGAGCGCTGACCACGAGCTGTCCGGCCGCGTCGTAGGCCCTCGCCGACAGCGGGTGGCCGTCAGAACCCCCGCACGCCGTGGCGGTGGCGGTGACGGTGACGGCCAGCAGGGTGCAGCTCACAACAGTCCGGATACGCGGCGTGTCGTTCATGCACTCACCGTAAGAACAATCACGTGGGACAGCGCGCCGAGTGCTGCAAAAGAGGGGCCCGGACACTTCGTGACGAAGTGTCCGGGCCCCTCGGGGTGCTCCGGCGCGGAGCGGGGTACCGCTACTGGTTCTGGTTCTCGCCGCGGTAGAACTCGAAGACCCAGCCGAAGAGGCCGATCAGGAGCAGCGGGGCGGAGAAGTAGAGGATCCACCAGCCCATGGCGACGGCGAGGAAGGCGAGCGCGCCACCCACGGACAGCGCCAGCGGCTGCCAGCTGTGGGGGGCGAAGAAGCCCACCTCACCGGCCTCGTCCGCGACGTCGGCCTCCTTGTCGTCCTGCGCCATCGCGTCGACCCGCTTGGCCGTGAAGGCCAGGTAGTAGCCGATCATGATGGACAGGCCGAAGGCCAGGAAGAGCGCCGTCGTACCGACCGGCTCCTTGGACCAGACGCCGTACAGGACCGCCATGGCAAGGATGAAGACGCTCAGCCAGATGAACATCTTGCCCTGGATCTTCACTTGCCGGCCTCCTTGCTGCCCGTCAGGGCCTCGGCCTCGTGCGGCTTGTTCTCGAGCTGGTCGAGAGCGGCGATCTCAGGGTGGTGCAGGTCGAACGCGGGCGATTCCGACCGGATGCGCGGCAGCGTGAGGAAGTTGTGCCGCGGCGGCGGGCAGGACGTCGCCCATTCGAGCGAACGGCCGTAGCCCCACGGGTCGTCGACCTCGACCTTCTTGCCGTACTTGGCGGTCTTCCAGACGTTGTAGAAGAACGGCAGGATCGACAGACCGAGCAGGAAGGAGGAGATCGTCGAGATCGTGTTCAGCGCGGTGAAGCCGTCGGCGTCCAGGTAGTCCGCGTAGCGACGCGGCATACCCTCGGCACCGAGCCAGTGCTGCACCAGGAAGGTGCCGTGGAAGCCGATGAACAGCGTCCAGAACGTCATCTTGCCGAGCCGCTCGTCCAGCATCTTGCCCGTGAACTTCGGCCACCAGAAGTGGAAGCCGGCGAACATCGCGAAGACCACGGTGCCGAAGACGACGTAGTGGAAGTGCGCGACGACGAAGTACGAGTCGGAGACGTGGAAGTCCATCGGCGGCGAGGCCAGGATGACGCCGGTCAGACCACCGAAGGTGAAGGTGATCAGGAAGCCGATCGTCCAGAGCATCGGTGTCTCGAAGGACAGTGAGCCCTTCCACATCGTTCCGATCCAGTTGAAGAACTTCACGCCGGTCGGTACGGCGATGAGGAACGTCATGAAGGAGAAGAACGGTAGGAGCACGCCGCCGGTGACGTACATGTGGTGGGCCCACACGGTCACGGACAGACCGGCGATGGCGATGGTCGCGGCCACCAGACCGATGTAGCCGAACATCGGCTTGCGGCTGAAGACCGGGATGACTTCCGAGACGATGCCGAAGAACGGCAGCGCGATGATGTACACCTCTGGATGGCCGAAGAACCAGAAGAGGTGTTGCCACAGCAACGCGCCGCCGTTGGCCGCGTCGAAGATGTGCGCACCGAACTTGCGGTCCGCCTCCAGGGCGAACAGCGCCGCCGCCAGCACCGGGAAGGCGAGCAGGACCAGGACACCGGTCAGCAGCACGTTCCAGGTGAAGATCGGCATACGGAACATCGTCATGCCGGGGGCGCGCATACAGATGATCGTGGTGATGAAGTTGACCGAACCGAGGATCGTGCCGAAGCCGGAGAAGGCCAGGCCCATGATCCACATGTCGGCGCCGACACCCGGCGAGCGGACCGCGTCCGACAGCGGGGAGTAGGCGAACCAGCCGAAGTCGGCCGCACCCTGCGGGGTGAGGAAGCCGGCCACCGCGATGATCGAGCCGAACAGGTAGAGCCAGTAGGCGAACATGTTCAGCCGCGGGAACGCCACGTCGGGCGCGCCGATCTGCAGCGGCATGATCCAGTTCGCGAATCCGGCGAACAGCGGCGTCGCGAACATCAGCAGCATGATCGTGCCGTGCATCGTGAACGCCTGGTTGAACTGCTCGTTCGACATGATCTGCGTACCCGGACGGGCCAGCTCGGCGCGCATGAAGAGCGCCATGAGTCCGCCGATGCAGAAGAAGACGAACGACGTGACCAGGTAGAGCGTGCCGATCGTCTTGTGGTCCGTGGTGGTCAGCCACTTGATCACGACATTGCCGGGCTGCTTGCGCCGTACGGGCAACTCGTTCTCGTACGAGTCCTCAGCTGCGGCGGCACCCTGGGTTTCGTTGGGGATGCTCACAGTTGGTTCTTCTCCGCATTCCTGGCCGGGTCCGTCAGCTCGATGCCAGACGGGATGTAGCCGGTCTGCCCCTTCTCGGCCAGCTCCTTCAGGTGCTGCTGGTAGCGCTCCGGGGAGACCACCTTGACGTTGAAGAGCATCCGGGAGTGGTCGACACCGCACAGCTCGGCGCACTTGCCGAGGAAGGTGCCCTCACGCGTCGGGGTCACCTCGAAGGAGTTGGTGTGACCCGGGATGACGTCCTGCTTCATCAGGAAGGGGACGACCCAGAAGGAGTGGATGACATCACGGGAGGTCAGGACGAACCGGACCTTCTCGCCCTTGGGCAGCCACAGGGTCGGGCCCGGGTTGCCGGTCTGGGGGTTGCGGTCACCCGGGATACCGGCGTCGTAGACACCGCCCGCGTTCTCCGGGAAGTCCTCGAGGAACTTGTTGGGGATCGAGGCGAGGTTCTTGTCCGTCTTGGCGTCACCCTTCACACCGGGCACGTTCTCGACGTAGTTGAAGCCCCAGCTCCACTGGTAGCCGACCACGTTGACCGTGTGGGCGGGCTTGTCGGAGAGCTCGAGGAGCTTGGACTCGTCGCGCGCGGTGAAGTAGAAGAGCACCGAGACGATGATCAGCGGAGTGACCGTGTACAGCGCCTCGATCGGCATGTTGTAACGGGTCTGCGGAGGTACCTCGATCTTGGTCCGGCTACGCCGGTGGAAGATGACGGACCAGAGGATCAGGCCCCACACCAGGACGCCGGTAATGAGGGCGGCGGCCCACGAGCCCTGCCACAGGGAGAGGATCCGAGGCGCCTCTTCCGTGACGGGGGTGGGCATTCCGAGGCGGGGGAAGTCTTCCCAGTTGTACGAGCAGCCGGTGGCTGTCGCCAGGATCAGGCCCGCAGTCAGCACCTGCGGCAGCTTCCGCCGCATCGGGCGCCGCGACGTGGGGGTACCACCCGCGCCTTGGCTGCGGGGGAGGTCGGAGCCGTTGGGACTCACGTAGCGCCTTCCCGAGAGTCTCGGCCCGCGTTGGTCGGCCACGGTCGTCCGTCTCGCTGGTCGGTCGCCGCCCCGTGCCGCGGGCAGGGGTTTGGATGTTTATGCGGACCAAACCCTACTGGACGCTATTTGGGGTCGCGCGGGGAGGGTGCCCAACGCGCCGTCCGAGTCCCCGAAGGGGTGGACTCCGGGGTTCCGCAGGGGGTCCCGACGCGTCCGTTCGGGTGTCTCACGGCGCGCCGCACCCCCCTTCTGACGAGGGCTCACCCCCGCCCGGCGGGTCCGGGACGCCCGGCCGTACGAGGGTTCCCCGCAGGCCCTACCGTGGGCGGATGCCGTACTTCGACGCCGCGTCCGCCGCCCCGCTGCACCCCGTCGCCCGCCAGGCGCTGCTGGCCTCCCTGGACGAGGGCTGGGCCGATCCCGCCCGGCTGTACCGGGAGGGGCGGCGGGCCAGGCTGCTGCTCGACGCGGCGCGGGAGGCGGCGGCGGAGGCCGTGGGCTGTCGCCCGGACGAGCTCGTGTTCACTCCTTCGGGGACGCGCGCGGTTCACGCCGGGGTCTCCGGGTCGCTGGCGGGGCGTCGGCGGGTCGGCGACCGGCTCGTGGTCTCGGCCGTCGAGCACTCCTCCGTGCTGCACGCGGCGGAGGCGCACGCGGCGGCGGGCGGGACCGTGGCCGAGGTGCCGGTGGGCCGGTCCGGCGCGGTGGACGCGGACGGGTTCGCGTCGGCGCTGGGCGCGGGGACGGCCCTGGCGTGCCTCCAGTCGGCCAACCACGAGGTAGGGACCGAGCAGCCGGTGGCGGAGGTCGCCGAGGCGTGCCGGGCGGCGGGCGTGCCGCTGCTCGTGGACGCGGCCCAGTCGCTGGGCTGGGGCCCGGTGGAGGGGGGCTGGTCGCTGCTCACGGCGAGCGCGCACAAGTGGGGCGGTCCCGCCGGGGTGGGGCTGCTGGCCGTACGGAAGGGGGTCAGGTTCGCTCCGCAAGGCCCGTCGGACGAGCGCGAGTCGGGCCGGGCGCCGGGCTTCGAGAACCTGCCCGCGATCGTGGCGGCGGCGGCCTCGCTGCGGGCGGTACGGGCGGAGGCGGCGGCCGAGGGGGCGCGGCTGCGGGCCCTGGTGGACCGGATCAGGGCCGGGGTGGCGGAGCTGGTGCCGGAGGTGGAGGTGGTGGGCGACCCGGTGCGGCGGCTCCCCCATCTGGTGACGTTCTCCTGTCTCTATGTCGACGGGGAGACACTGCTGCACGAGCTGGATCGGGAGGGTTTCTCCGTTTCGTCCGGTTCGTCGTGTACGAGCTCGACGCTGACGCCCAGCCATGTGCTGCGCGCGATGGGCGTGCTGAGCGAGGGGAACGTCCGGGTGTCCCTGCCGGCCGGTACGGCGGCCGAGGACGTGGACCGGTTCCTCGACGTGCTGCCCCGGGTGGTGGCGGGGACACGGGAGCGGCTGGGCGCCCCGGTCGGCCGGGCGGCGGCTCCGGCGGCGGGTGCGGGGCCGCTGGTGGCGGACGGGGAGGCGCTGGTGGTGGACGCGCTCGGCAAGCGCTGCCCGATCCCGGTGATCGAGCTGGCGAAGGTGATCGGTGACGTCCCGCCGGGCGCCACGGTGACCGTCCTGGCGGACGACGCGGCGGCCCGTCTCGACATCCCCGCCTGGTGCGAGATGCGCGGCCAGGAGTACGTGGGCGAGGAGCCCTCGGCGCGGGGCGGGGTCGCGTACGTGGTGCGCCGGGTGGCCTGAGACGGGGCCGGGGCCGGGAGACCCGGGAAGGGGAAGCACTGGGACCGGGAGGCCCGGGACCGGGGCCCTCGGGTTGCGGGGCGGCCGGGGACGGGGGCGGTTCGGTCCCGCCCAGGCCCTGATGCCGGGTGCACCTCGGGCCTGGGCGGGTCGGCCGGGGGCGGCGCCACGGTCCCCTGGCCGGTGCGGGAGCGACAGCGCCCCGGGCCCGTGCGGGCCCGGGGCGGGCCGGACCGAGGTCGGCCGGGGTGCGGCACGGGCCCCGGGCCCGTGCCGGAGGGGCCCCGGGCCCGGAGGTTCCGCGGCCCGGAGCACCCCGGGCCCGCGGGGCCGGGGCGGCCGGTCAGACCAGGTGGGTGCGGACCTCGGCGGCGGCGTCCTCGCCGTACGCCTTGGTGAAGCGCTCCATGAAGTTGGCGCGGGCCAGGGTGTACTCCTGGGTGCCGAGGGTCTCGATGACCAGGGTGGCCAACATGCAGCCGACCTGGGCGGCGCGCTCCAGGCCGACGCCCCAGGACAGACCGGTGAGGAAGCCCGCGCGGAAGGCGTCGCCGACGCCGGTCGGGTCGACCTTGGCGGTCTCCTCGGCGCAGCCGACCTCGATCGGGGTGTCGCCGACGCGCTCGATGCGCACTCCGCGCGAGCCGAGGGTGGTGACCCGGTGGCCGACGCGGGCGAGGATCTCCTCCTCGGTCCAGCCGGTCTTCGACTCGATGAGGCCCTTCTCGTACTCGTTGGAGAAGAGGTAGGTGGCACCTTCCAGAAGGGTGCGGATCTCCTCGCCGTCCATGCGCGCGATCTGCTGCGAGAAGTCGGCGGCGAAGGGGATCCCCCGCGTCTTGCACTCCTCGGTGTGCCGGAGCATCGCCTCGGGGTCGTCCGCGCCGATCAGGACCAGGTCGAGCCCGCCGACACGGTCGGCGACGGCCTTCAGCTCGATCAGCCGGGCCTCGCTCATGGCGCCGGTGTAGAAGGAGCCGATCTGGTTGTGGTCCTTGTCCGTGGTGCAGACGAAGCGGGCGGTGTGCAGGACTTCGGAGATCCGTACCGAGCCGGTGTCGACGCCGTGCCGGTCGAGCCAGGCGCGGTACTCGTCGAAGTCGTAACCGGCCGCGCCCACCAGGATCGGGGCGCCGCCGAGCTGGCCCATGCCGAAACAGATGTTGGGGCCGACGCCGCCGCGGCGGACGTCGAGGTTGTCGACGAGGAAGGAGAGGGACACCGTGTGGAGCTGGTCGGCCACCAATTGGTCGGCGAACCGGCCGGGGAAGGTCATGAGGTGGTCGGTGGCGATGGAGCCGGTGACTGCGATACGCACGGCTGGGTGCTCCTGCGGGACGTGGGAAAGGACAGTTCACGCTACCCGCTGGGGCGCTCGCTGCCGAACAGTGGAAACTACCCCAGAGTAGGTCTTTTCCCCAGGGGCGTGTGGTGCGTACGGTGCGCCCATGACCACGTACCCCGCTCCTCGTGAGCGACACGAGTCCGAGTTCAGCCTCGCCGAGCTGCGGGGCGCGGGCGCGCGGATGGCCCCGCACTGGGTCACTCCGGTCTCTCCGGCGCCCGCGCCCGTCTCCCCCGCCGCGATCCACGGAGTGGTCGTCTCCCCGGCCTCGGCCCGGCTGATCGCGGCCACCGCCGAGTACGGCGGCTGACGGACGGAACCGTCCGCCCGTCCGCTCCGTCCCACCGGCGTCCGTTGTCGAGACGAGGGAGCGTTGCGGTGAGCGGTACGGAGAACGGTCGGCGGCGGCGGAACGTGGTGGCCGTCTCGGTGGTGGCGGGGGTGCTGCTCGCCGGGGGCGGCTATCTGGCCTTCGCCGCCACGGCCCCCGGAGTCGCGGCCCCGGACGTCGCGGCGGGCCCGGTGGCCCGCCCGGCGGAGGGCGGCAGCGGTTCCGGTGACGCCCGGAGCGGTCCCGGGATCGCACCCGGTGAGCCCGATCCCGGCGGCGGTCCCGGCGGGACCGTCTACACAGCCAAGGGCCCACTCCCCCAGGGGCCCTCCTCGGCCGCGGTCCACCGGCCCGAGGGCCTGGTCACCTCGGCCGAGGTGACCAGGCTGGCCGCGGCGCTCGGCCTCGCCGGGAGCCCGGCCCTGGTCGGGGACGTCTGGACGATCCGCCCCGAGAAGGACGGTTCGGGTCCACGGCTCGACGTGGCCCGGAAGGCACCGGGGAACTGGTCGTACTCCTGGTTCGACGGCGGGCCGATCGGTGACGCCTGCCTGAAGGGGCCCGCCTGCCCCCCGCCGGGCGAGGGCAAGCCCTCCACGGGTGGCGCCCCGCCGAGCGAGGCGGCGGCGCGGGCGGCGGCGGCGCCCGTCCTGAAGGCCCTCGGACAGGACGACGCGAAGATCACCGCGAACCGGGTGGTGGACGGCTCGTCGCGGCTGGTGAACGCCGACCCGGTGGTGGACGGGCTGCCCACCCACGGCTGGTCGACGGGGCTGCACATCGGACGGGACGGCAGGCCGGTCTCCGGGAGCGGGATGCTCAAGGAACCGGCGAAGGACGGCGTGTACCCGGTGATCGGGGCGGCGAAGGCGCTGGCCTCGCTGAACGAGGACACCAGGACCTCGGGCCCGGTCGGCGCCGACCCCTGCCCTGCGGGCGCCCCGCAGGGAGCGGACGGCGCGGGGAAGCCGGGCGGGTCCGGCGGGGCGGACGGTGCCGGGGAGCCGGGGGGCGGTGACCTGGTGGACGGCAACGGGAAGCCCGGCGTCGGCGGCACGACCGGCGGGGGCGGCGGGATCGCGCCGGAGCCCCCGTGCCGGAAGGTCGCGGGCACGACACCGCCGCAGCGGGTGCCGGTGACGGGCGCGGTGTTCGCGCTGGCCGCGCGGGACGTGGCCGGTGAGCGGCTGCTCGTACCGTCGTGGCTGTTCACGGCGGACCCGGTGGACGGCCCGCCCTACACGGTGGTGCGGGAGGCGGTCGCCCCCGAGCTGCTCGCCCGGTCGGCGAAGCCCTCGGCCCCGCCGACCGCCCCGCCGCCCGCGGACGGTGCGGCTCCGGCCCGGCAGGTCCAGTCGTACCGCGCGGAGGACGGTGGCCGGAAGCTGACGGTCTCGTTCTGGGGCGGGGTGTGCAGTACGTACACGGTGACGGCCGAGGAGCGCCCGGAGCGGGTGGCGGTGCGGATCGTCGAGAAGGCGAGCGAGCCGGGCCGGGTGTGCGTCGCGCTCGCCCGGGAGTTCACGCGGACGGTGACGCTGGACGCCCCGCTGGGCTCCCGGCCGGTGGTGGACGCCGCGAGCGGTGAGGCGGTGCCCCGGCGCTGAGCCCCGGCGGGACAGGAGCGAGGGACGAGGACCGGGCGGGACGCGGGCGAAGAACCCCGTCGGCCACCTGGTGCGGAGTGCCTGCCGGACACCCGGCGCGAAGTGCCCGGCGGGTGCGGGCGCCGAGGTGCCCGGCGGCTACCGGCGCGCTGCCCGGCGGGCGCGGGCGGGAAAGGCCCGGCGGGACACGCGTGAAGGACCCGGCGGGCAGGGCCGGGACGCTCCGCGGGTACGCGCGCGACACGAGGCCCGAGCCGCCGACGCAGACCCCCGCCGCAGACGCTCCGCGGGTACGCGCGCGGCGGCGCCGCGGGCACGGGCCCGGCGCTTCCAAGCGCGCGCGAGGCGCCCGGGTACGCCTGAGGGCGGCGGGCCGGGAAGGTCTCCCGGGCCGCCGCCCTCAGGCGCGTACCGCTCGGTACGGCTTAGCTGAACGAGTCGCCGCAGGCGCAGGAGCCCGTGGCGTTCGGGTTGTCGATGGTGAAGCCCTGCTTCTCGATGGTGTCGACGAAGTCGATCGAGGCGCCACCCAGGTAGGGGGCGCTCATCCGGTCGGTGACGACCTTGACGCCGTCGAAGTCCTTCAGGACGTCGCCGTCGAGCGAACGCTCGTCGAAGAACAGCTGGTAACGCAGGCCGGAGCAGCCGCCGGGCTGAACGGCGACGCGCAGGGCCAGGTCCTCGCGGCCTTCCTGGTCGAGGAGGGCCTTGACCTTGGCCGCGGCGGCGTCGGACAGGAGGATGCCGTCGCTGACAGTGGTCTTCTCGTCCGATACGGACATCTGCTTCTCTCCCGATGGTGTACGGAGACTGCTTGCCGACGTTGCAACCGTCGGTGCCCCGGATTCATTCCGGGTCGAGTGGGGTCCTCGCTCCTTTCATGCTCGCACACCCTGTCCAGCGGCGGAGACGGTGCGGCCGGGGGGAGGACGGCCGGGGGGCGAGGGGAACCGGACGGCGAATTCGTCACATCGACACTATGGACATCGTCAGCGTGACGTGAAGGGGTTATGATAGATAGCGTCATTTCGACGAAAAGGTTCCCCGAAGAAAGGGTGCGTGACGTGACCACGGCCCAGACCCGTACTGAGCTCGACGTGCAGCCCTCGCCGCTCGCCCTGCTCCTCCTCGGCCGCGAGGCCGACCCGAAGAGCGAGCGGGGCGTGGAGTGCCCCGGCGATCTGCCGTCGCCCTCCGACCCGGACCTGGTGGAGCGCGCCCGCGCGGCCAAGGAGAAGCTCGGGGACAAGGTCTTCGTGCTCGGCCACCACTACCAGCGCGACGAGGTCATCCAGTTCGCCGACGTCACCGGCGACTCGTTCAAGCTCGCGCGCGACGCGGCCGCCCGGCCCGCCGCCGAGTACATCGTCTTCTGCGGTGTGCACTTCATGGCCGAGTCGGCCGACATCCTCACCGGCGACGACCAGAAGGTCGTCCTGCCGGACCTCGCGGCGGGCTGCTCGATGGCCGACATGGCCACCGCCGAGCAGGTCGCCGAGTGCTGGGACGTGCTGACCGACGCGGGCATAGCCGACCGGGTCGTGCCCGTCTCGTACATGAACTCCTCGGCCGACATCAAGGCCTTCACCGGCAGGCACGGGGGCACGATCTGCACCTCGTCCAACGCCGAGCGGGCCCTGAAGTGGGCCTTCGAGCAGGGTGAGCAGGTCCTCTTCCTGCCGGACCAGCACCTGGGGCGCAACACGGCCGTCCGCGACATGGGCATGTCCCTGGACGACTGCGTGGTCTACAACCCGCACAAGCCGGGCGGCGGGCTGACCGCCGAGGAGCTGCGCGCCGCGAAGATGATCCTGTGGCGGGGTCACTGCTCGGTGCACGGGCGTTTCTCGCTGGAGTCGGTGAACGACGTCCGCGCGCGCATCCCCGGCGTGAACGTGCTGGTCCACCCGGAGTGCAGGAACGAGGTCGTGGCCGCCGCCGACCACGTCGGCTCGACCGAGTACATCATCAACACCCTGGAGGCGGCCCCGGCCGGTTCCACCTGGGCCATCGGCACCGAGCTGAACCTCGTCCGGCGGCTGGCGAACCGTTACGCCGACCAGGGCAAGGAGATCGTCTTCCTCGACAAGACGGTCTGCTTCTGCTCGACGATGAACCGCATCGACCTGCCGCACCTGGTGTGGACCCTGGAGTCGCTGGCCGAGGGCACCCTCGTCAACCAGATCCGGGTCGACAAGGAGACGGAGGGCTTCGCGAAGCTCGCCCTGGAGCGGATGCTCGCCCTGCCGTAACGATTCCCCGGACACGGCGGAAGGGGCGCCCCGCGATCACGCGGGGCGCCCCTTCCTCATGTCGCGGTCAGAGATCGACCGTGTCCATCAGCAGTGCGTCGGCGGGCGTGTCCGTGCCCTGCGCGGGAACACCGGCGCCGCCCTTCGCCTTCCGCTCCGCCTTCTTCTTCGCGCGGCGCTCCTTGCGGAGCTCGACCATCGCGTAGAGCGTCGGCACGAGGAGCAGGGTCAGCAGCGTCGAGGTGATCAGACCGCCGATCACCACCACGGCCAGCGGCTGGGCGATGAAGCCGCCCTCACCGGTGATGCCGAGCGCCATCGGCAGCAGGGCGAAGACCGTCGCCAGGGCGGTCATCAGGATCGGGCGGAGCCGGTGCCTGCCGCCCTCGATCACCGCTTCGACGACCCCGAGGCCCTGGGCCCGGTACTGGTTGATCAGGTCGATCAGGACGATGGCGTTGGTGACGACGATGCCGATGAGCATCAACATGCCGATCATCGCCGGGACGCCCATGGCGGTGTCGGTGACCACCAGGAGACCGATCGCGCCGGTCGCCGCGAACGGGATCGAGACCAGCAGGATCAGCGGCTGGATCAGCGACCGGAAGGTCGCCACGAGCAGCATGAAGACGATCGCGACGGCCGCGAGCATCGCCAGGAACAGGTTGAGGAAGGCCTCGGACTGGTCCTCGGAGACACCGCCGATGCTGGCGGTGGCGCCCTCGGGCAGGTCCAGGGTGCTGATCTTCGACTGGAGGGCGCTGCTGACCGCGCCGGTGTTGTCGCCGAGCGGCTTGGCCGTGACGGTCGCGGCGCGGGCGCCGTCGATCCGGGTCATGGACACCGGGCCGGGGACCAGTTCGACGGTGGCGACGTCGCCCAGCTTCACCGGGCCGAGCGGCAGGTCCCTGAGCCCGTCGAGGGTGCCGACCGGCCGGGCGGTGGTGATGAGGACGTCCCGCTCGGTGTCGTCGAGGACCGCCTTGGCGGCCGGGGTGCCCCGGACGGCCTGGGCCACGATCATGCCGAGCGAGGTGGAGTCGAAGCCCGCGTCGGCCGCCCTGGCGTTCGGCCGGACGGAGATCCGCGGCACGGACTGCGAGAGGTCGCTCTGCACGTCGGTGACGTCCTTGAGCCCGGCGACCGCCGCGCGGACCTGCTCGGACGCCTTCTTCAGGACCTCGGCGTCGGAGGCCTTGACGACCACGCTCAGACCCTGGCTGCCGAAGCTCTCACCGGCCGACAGCCGGGTGTCGCCGATGCCGTCGAGGGCGGCGAGGCCCTTCTCCAGGGCGTCCTTGGTCTTCTCGTACGCGCCGGAGTCCGCCAGGCTGACCTTGAAGGTGGCCTGGTTGGTGCCGGTGCCGCCGCCGAAGGCCGCCATGAAGCCGGAGGAGCCGATGTTGACCTGGTAGTCCTTGACGCCCTCGGTGTCCGCGAGGAGCTTCTCCACCTTCTTCGCGGCGGCGTCGGAGGCGTCGAGAGCGGTGCCGGGCGCCAGCTCCTGCTGGATGGTGAGGACGTCCTGCTCGCCCTGGTCGAAGAAGTTGGTCTTCAGGAGCGGGGCCATGCCGAAGGTGACCACGAGGACGACCAGCGCGATGGCCAGGCTCATCGTCCGGCGCCGGGTGGCGAACCGCAGGACCGGCACGTAGAGGCGCTGGAGACGGCTCTTCTCCTCCTTCTCCTCGGCGAGCCTGCGGGCCTCAGCGAGGTCCTCCGGGGTGCCCCCGGGGGCGCGCAGGAACCAGTACGAGAGGACGGGGACCACGGTCAGGGAGACCAGCAGCGAGGCCAGCAGGGCCGCCGTGACCGTCAGCGAGAACGAGCCGAACAGCTCGCCGATCATGCCGCCGGCCAGACCGATCGGCAGGAAGACGGCGACGGTGGTGAGGGTCGAGGAGGTGACCGCGCCCGCGACCTCGCGGACCGCCGTGAGGATCGCGCTCTGCCGTTCCTCGCCGTAGCCCAGGTGCCGCTTGATGTTCTCCAGGACCACGATCGAGTCGTCGACGACCCGGCCGATGGCGATGGTGAGCGCGCCGAGCGTCAGCATGTTGAGCGAGAGGTCACGGGTCCACAGCACGATCAGGGCGAGGACCACGGAGAGCGGGATGGAGACCGCGGTGACCAGGGTGGAGCGGATCGACGCCAGGAAGACCAGGATCACCAGGACGGCCATGACGAGGCCGAGGGCGCCCTCGGTGGTGAGACCGGAGACGGCCTTGGCGACGGCCGGGCCCTGGTCGGAGACCACGGTCAGCTCGGCGCCCGCGCCGAGGTCGCGGCGCAGGTCGGGCAGTGCCTTCTCGACGGCGTCGGAGATGGCGACGGCGCTGCCGTCCTTGTCCATGGTGGCCATGACGGCGAGGCTGGGCCTGCCGTTGGTACGGGTGAGGGAGACGCGCGGCGACTCCTCCTGGCGGACGGTGGCCACGTCGCCGAGGCGGACCGCCTTGCCCGTGCCGGGCACGGCGGCGGGGATGCGGAGGTCCTCGATCTGGCGCAGCGAGGCGTAGCCGCCGCCGACCTGGACCGTACGGTTCTTGCCCGCCTCGGAGAAGGCACCCGCCGGGAGGGTCGCGCCGCCGGAGCGCAGTGCCTCGGCGAGCTTCATCGAGCTGAGCCCGGCCCCGGCGAGCTTCGCCTCGTCGGGGGTGACGGAGACCTGGAGGTCCTGGACGCCGCTGACGGCGACCTGGGCGACGCCGTCGATGCCTTCGAGGGCGGGCACGACGGTCCGCTCCAGGAGGGCGGCGAGGGCCTGCTGGTCCTTGCCGGAGGAGGCGGCGAGGACGACGGTCGGGATGTCGTCGGTCGAACCGGCCACGACCTGCGGGTCGACCGTGTCGGGCAGTTGGGCGCGGGCCCGGTTGACGGCCTGCTGGACGTCCGCGACGAGCTGCTTGGTGGACTCGTCGCCGTAGTCGAAGGAGGCCATGACGACGGCCATGCCCTCGGAGGCGGTGGAGGTGAACGACTTCAGGCCGTCGACGGCCTTCAGATTGCTCTCCAGGGGCTCCACGACCTGCTTCTCGACCACATCGGGAGAGGCGCCCGGGTAGGGAGCGAGGACCGAGACCATCGGCAGCTCGATCGAGGGGAACAGCTGCTGCTTGAGCTGCGGTATCGCGATCGCCCCGAACACCAGGGCGACGATGGAGATCAGCCCGATCAGGGCCCGTTGCGCGAGGCTGAATCTGGACAGCCAGGACATGGGGTCTCTCTTCTGTGGCGTACTCGTCGGCGGGCGGGAGCGGCCAAGGCCCCGGCCCGGACCCGCTGGATCCGCCGGAGGTGCCCCCCTTCCATACGATCTGCCATCGGACGCCGGAAGTCCTCGCCCCCCGGGTCCACTTCTTTATGCCGGGCATACCGCGTCCGCAGTACGCCGGGGCCCGCGGTCACTCCACCCTCGGACGTACCAGTCCCGATTCGTACGCCGTGACCACCAGCTGGGCCCGGTCGCGGGCGCCGAGCTTGGCCATGGCGCGGTTGACGTGGGTCTTCACGGTGAGCGGGCTGACGTCGAGCCGGTCCGCGATCTCGTCGTTGGAGAGACCGCCCGCGACCAGGACGAGGACCTCGCGCTCCCGGGCGGTGAGGGCGCCGAGGCGTCCGGCGCGGGCGCCGCCGGCCTGGTCGGCGGGGCCGGTGCCGGTGCCCTGCGCGAGGAACGAGGCGATGAGGCCCTTGGTGGCCACCGGGGAGAGCAGTGCCTCGCCCGCGTGCGCGATCCGGATCGCGCCGAGGAGTTCCTCGGGCTCGGCGCCCTTGCCCAGGAAGCCGGAGGCCCCGGCGCGCAGCGACTGCACGACGTACTCGTCGACCTCGAAGGTCGTCAGCATGACGATCCGTACGTGGGAGAGGGCGGGGTCCGCGGTGATCGCGCGGGTGGCGGCGAGGCCGTCGGTGCCGGGCATCCGGATGTCCATCAGGACGATGTCGGCGCGCTCGGAGCGGGCGAGGGCGACCGCCTGGGCGCCGTCCGCCGCCTCGCCGACGACCTGCATGTCGGGTTCGGAGTCCACCAGGACCTTGAAGGCGCTGCGGAGCAGGGCCTGGTCGTCGGCGAGCACTACCCGGATCGTCATGTGTCCTCCCCCGTGCGGGACGTCACGGGAAGTATCGCCTGCACCCGGAATCCGCCGCCGTACCGGGGGGCCGCGATGAGGGTGCCGCCGAGCGCGCCGACCCGTTCGCGCATCCCGAGCAGACCGTGGCCGCCGCCGGGGGCGGGCTCCTGGGCGGTGGGCGGCGTGCCGTTGTCGAGGACGGTGATCTCGACGGTACGGCCCACCCGTACGACGCTGACCTCGGCCTCGGCGGCCGGTCCCGCGTGCTTGCGGACGTTGGTCAGGGCTTCCTGCACGATCCGGTACGCGGCGAGGTCGACGGTCGCGGGCAGCGGGGCGTCGCCGTCGGCGCGGGCCAGGGCGACGGGGAGCCCGGCCTTGCGGAAGCTGTCGAGGAGCCCGTCGAGGACGGCGAGGCCGGGGGCCGGTTCGGTGGGGGCCTCGGGGTCGCCGGACTGGCGCAGCAGGCCGACGGTGGCGCGCAGTTCGTCGAGGGCGGAGCGGCTGGCCTCGCGGACGTGTGCGAGGGCTTCCTTCGCCTGGTCGGGGCGCCGGTCCATGACGTGGGCGGCGACGCCCGCCTGGACGTTGACCAGGGCGATGTGGTGGGCGACGACGTCGTGGAGGTCGCGGGCGATCCGCAGCCGTTCCTCGGCGACCCGGCGGCCCGCCTCCTCCTCGCGGGTCCTCTCGGCCCGTTCGGCGCGTTCCCTGATGGCGTCGACGAAGGCCCGGCGGCTGCGGACGGCGTCCCCGGCCGCCGCGGCCATGCCCGTCCAGGCGAAGACACCGAGGTTCTCCTGCACGTACCAGTGGGTGGGGCCGAAGGCCATGGCTCCGACGGTCAGCACCGCCATGGTGAGGAGCCCGACCCGCCAGGTGGTGGGCCGGTCGGTGCGGGCGGCGACCGTGAAGAGGGCGACGACGGCGCTCATCGTGACGGGGGCGGGGCGGCTGTCACCTATCAGTTCCACGAGGGTGACGGCGACGGTGAAGGCGAGGACCCGGAGCGGGAAGCGGCGGCGCAGCACGAGCGCGACGGCCCCGGCGACCATGATCAGCACGCTGGTCGCGCCGGGCACCTGCCGCCCGAACGTCGGGCCGCCCGGCTCACCGTGCGGCCCGGTCAGCGACCCGGCGATCATGCAGACGAGCACGCCGAAGGCGAGCGAGGCGTCGAAGGCGAGCGGATGTCCGCGGAACCAGCCGCGGAGCCGGGCGAGAAGGGTGCCGGTGGGGGTCACGGGGAAACGGTACGGGTCGGGACGCCCCGGGCGGGCCGGACGGTGGGCGCGCATGAGCGCGGACCGGTACTGCGGGGCGGGTGCGGGAGGGGGCCCGGCAGGTCCGGGCGGCGGACGTACGGACACTGAGCTCGGCGGGGTGGAGAGCGGGAGCGGGAACGGCCGGGGGTGGCCCTCAGCCCGGTGGGGCCGGGGTCCGACGCGACGACGTCACGCCGGGACGCGGCCGGGGGCGTCCGTGGGCCGAGGAGGATGGCCGGGAGTCCGGGAGGACGGGAGGACGCGGGGAGGGCGGTACGGGACGGGGCCCGGCACCTCGGAAGGTGGCGGGCCCCGGTGGGTCTCGGTTCCGGTCGGCGCGGCTCGGCGGCCCGGATGCGCCGGTCCCTGATTCGCCGGTCCCTGATTTCGGCGGTCCCGGATGCGCCGACCCGGGGTCCGTCAGCCCCGGATCTCGTCAGCCCGGGATGAGGCCGTCGTCCGAGAGCATCTGCCTGACCTCGTCCAGGGACGCGTCGGGGGACGGGAGGATCAGCTCCGAGGGTTCGAGGGCGTCGTCGGCGAGTGGCTCCCCGAGGCGGCGCACCGCGTCCAGGAGACCGCCCAGCGTGCGCCGGAACCCGGTCTCGTCCCCCGACTCCATCTCCGCGAGCAGCTCGTCGTCGAGCGCGTTCAGCTCGGCGAGGTGGCTGTCGGCCAGCTTCCACTGGCCCTCCCCCATGATCCGTACGATCATGACGCGTCCTGTTCTGCCGTAGAGCGGTCGGCTACTTCTCGAAGCGCGGGCGGGACTGCTGCGGGCTGTCCTGCGGCGCGGCCGTGCCGCCGCCTTCGATCGCCTGCTGCTGGGCCGACGGGCCGCCCGCCAGCTCCGCCTTCATCCGCTGGAGCTCCAGCTCGACGTCCGTACCGCCGGAGAGCCGGTCCAGTTCCGCCTGGATGTCGTCCTTGCCGAGCCCGGACTGGTCGTCGAGCGCGCCGGAGGCGAGCAGCTCGTCGATCGCGCCCGCGCGGGCCTGGAGCTGGGCGGTCTTGTCCTCGGCCCGCTGGATCGCGAGGCCGACGTCGCTCATCTCCTCCGAGATGCCGGAGAAGGACTCGGCGATCCGGGTCTGCGCCTGGGCCGCCGTGTAGGTCGCCTTGATGGTCTCCTTCTTGGTGCGGAAGGCGTCCACCTTGGCCTGGAGCCGCTGGGCGGCGAGGGTGAGCTTCTCCTCCTCGCCCTGCAGCGTCCTGTGCTGCACCTCCAGGTCGCTGACCTGCTGCTGGAGCGCGGCGCGGCGGGACAGCGCCTCGCGCGCCAGGTCCTCGCGGCCGAGGGCGAGCGCCTTGCGGCCCTGGTCCTCCAGCTTGGCGGACTGGCCCTGCAGCTGGTTCAGCTGCAGTTCGAGCCGCTTGCGGGAGGTGGCGACGTCGGCGACGCCGCGCCGTACCTTCTGGAGCAGCTCCAGCTGCTTCTGGTACGAGTAGTCGAGTGTCTCGCGCGGGTCCTCGGCCCGGTCCAGGGCCTTGTTCGCCTTCGCGCGGAAGATCATCCCCATACGCTTCATCACACCGCTCATGGGCTTCGCGCGCCCCCTTCTGACGGACTACGGGTCCAGCTCTTCGACAGGTTCCACAGTACGGTCCCTGGCTCCATTACCGCACTGTTCGGAGGCGGATGCGCTCCTCCCCAAGGACGACTGCGTCCCCGGACGCCTCCCGCGCAAGGAGTAGACGGATCTAGGGGAAGACCAGGTCCGGCCTCCGCGCGTACCGTCGAAGACGCACTCCGTTAGCGGATCGTTCCCGCCCGGCATGGGGTTCATGCCCACCACCCCGTACCCTTGGGTTTTGTGTTCCGTAGCCGTTCGAAGGACGAGAAGGCCCCCACCGACAAGGTGACGGCGGACCTCTCCACCAGCCAGCCCCGCGACCCCGAGGCCCCCAAGGGCCGCCCGACGCCCAAGCGGAGTGAGGCGCAGAGCCAGCGCCGACGTGCCGCGACGGTGCCGACCGACCGCAAGGAGGCCAACAAGCGCCAGCGCGAGGCCCGCCGCTCGGACCTGGCCCGTCAGCGCGAAGCGCTGGCGAGCGGCGACGAGCGTTACCTGCCCGCCCGCGACAAGGGGCCGGTCCGCCGCTTCGTGCGCGACTTCGTCGACTCGCGGTTCGCGATCGCCGAGTACTTCCTGCCGATGGCCGTGGTGATCCTCGTGCTGTCGCTGTTCGGCAACGCCAACCGGGCGCTGCAGAACATCTCGCTGCTGCTCTGGCTCGGTGTGATCATCCTGATCGTCATCGACTCGGTCGGCATCTGGATCCGGCTGCGCAAGCAGCTGGCCGAGCGCTTCCCGGACCAGCCGAAGCGCGGCGCGGTGGCCTACGGCCTGATGCGTACGCTCCAGATGCGCCGACTGCGGCTGCCGAAGCCGCAGGTCAAGCGCGGAGAGCGGCCCTGAGCGCCGACAGCACGGAGCCCGGCGTGCCCGCTTTCGGTGCGGCCACGTCGGAGACCGGCGGGCCCGTCCTGCCCGTGGTCACGCACTGGCCCGTCGGGACCGGCGGGCTGCGCGACACCATCCGGCAGGAGATCGTCGCCCGTCAGGTGGACGAGCAGATATCCGGCCGCTACCCGGTGGGGCAGCGGCTGCGCGTCCTCGACGCGGGCATGGGCCAGGGCACGCAGGCGCTGCGGCTGGCCCGCGCGGGCCACACCGTCACCGGTCTCGAAGCCGATCCCGGTCTGCTGAAGGCGGCCCGCGACTCGCTGGCGACCGAGCCCGCCGGAATCCGTGAGCGGGTCCGGCTGATCGAGGGCGACGGACGCGAGACCGGGGTGCACTTCCTCCCCGGCAGCTTCGACGTGGTCCTCTGTCACGGCGTGCTGATGTACGCGGACGAGCCCGACGCGCTGCTCGCGGGCCTGGCCCGGATGCTGGCCCCCGGGGGCCTCCTCTCCCTGGTCGTGCGGAACGCGGAGGCCCTGGCCATGCGGCCGGGGCTGGCCGGTGACTGGTCCGGGGCGCTCGCGGGCTTCGACTCGGACGTCTACACGGACGACAACGGCGTGAAGGTGCGGGCCGACCGGCTCGACGCGCTGATGGCGACGCTGGCGGGGATCGCCGCGCCGCTGCACGCCTGGTACGGGGTGCGGGTCTTCACGGACGGCGTCCCGGCCGAAGAGGGCCTGCCCGCCGCCGAGGAGCTGGACCGGCTGCTCGCCGCCGAGGACCGGGCGGGCCGCACGGACCCGTACCGGCGGATGGCGTCCCTGCTGCACCTGTGCGGGGTCCGGGGCTGAACCCCGCACGACCCCGGTCCGCCTCCCCGATCCGGCGGCCGGGTCCCTCCTTCCGACCCGACGGCCCGGACCTTGCCCCGAGCCCGGCGCGTCGGGCCCGGCACCGGTCGGCACGCCCGTACCGGTCCCTCCGTCGGCCGCTGCCCGGTCCGAAGCCCTTCCCCGGGTCCCCCGGGCGAACGTGCTGGGCCCTTTCCCCCTGATCGGATGCGCTCGCCGGGCCGGGGGGCGGGGTGGAACGGATACTCCGGACATGGACGTATCCCGTGCCCACGCCCGTACTCCTCGTCGTCTCCTCCCCCTGACCGCCGCCGCCTGCGCCGCCGCGCTCGTCGGCGGCTGCTCCTCCGGCGAGCGGGCGAGCGCGCCCGAGCGCGCCACGCAGGCGGCGGCCCCGCTCGTCGCCAACGACCTCCAGTCCGACTACGAGGCGGTCATCAAGAACGTCCTGCCGTCGGTGGTGCAGATCGACGCCTCAGACAGCCTCGGTTCGGGTGTCGTCTACGACGACAAGGGGCACATCGTCACCAACGCGCACGTGATCGGCCAGGAGAAGACCTTCAAGGTCACCGCCGCCACCGGCGGGCAGGCGATCAGTGCCCGGCTGGTCTCCTCCTACCCCGAGCAGGACCTCGCGGTGATCAAGCTGGACACGCTGCCGCAGGGCCTGAAGGCGGCGAAGTTCGGCAACTCGGCCGCCGTCGACATGGGGCAGATCGTCCTGGCGATGGGCTCCCCGCTCGGGCTGTCCGGCAGCGTGACCCAGGGCATCGTCTCGGCGACCGGCCGCACGGTCAGCGAGGGGCGGGCCGGCGGCGGCACGGGCGCGACCATCCCGAACATGGTGCAGACGTCGGCGGCGATCAACCCCGGCAACAGCGGGGGCGCCCTGGTGAACCTGGACAGCGAGGTCATCGGCATCCCGACGCTCGCGGCGACCGACCCGGAGCTGGGCGGCGGTTCGGCGCCCGGCATCGGCTTCGCGATCCCCGCGTCGATGGTGCGGACGGTCGCGGACCAGATCATCAAGGACGGCCGGGTGACGGACTCCGGCCGGGCGGCCCTGAACATCACCGGCCGCACGGTGGTGAACGACGACTACGAACCCGCGGGGGTCGCCGTGGTCGAGGCTCCGGCCGACGGCGCGGCGGGCAAGGCGGGACTGAAGCCCGGCGATGTGATCACCCGGCTCGGGGACACCGACATCACCACGATCACCTCCCTGTCGGAGGCCCTGGCCTCGATGAAGCCGGGCGACAAGGTGTCCACGACGTACGTCCGGGGGACGCAGACGCTCAAGACCGAGGTGACGCTCGGGGAGATGTAGCGGGGCGGGCGCGTCCGTAGCGCGTGGAGGCCGCGTCCGCAGTACGTGGAGGGCACCGGGCGCGTGCGGCCCCGGGGACCGCCGCGCTCGGACCCGTATCCCCGGGATCACCGGCTCCGCGCCCGTATCCCCGTACCTCCTCTGAAGGCCGTACGGGCTCGGGCCCGTGATTCCGTGCCCCTCGGGGGCCTCCGGGCTCGGGTCCGTCCCTCTTTCGGCCGCCCCCGGGAGCCCCGGGGGCGGACCGCGTTCCACGGGGCTCGCCGGAGCCGCCCGGGGCGGGGGCTCCGGATCTCGCCCGGCCCGTTCTAGCCCTCGGCGTCCAGCGGCATCGGGCCGTAGATCTTGGTGCCGTCCTCCGACAGGGTCACCTGGTCGGCGCCGCCGCCCAGCAGGTCACGCCAGTTCTCCCCGATCCAGCTCTCCGCGTCGCCCTGGGTCGGGAACTCCTCGGGGGTCACCACCGGCTCGACCTCGGTGCCGTCGGTCTTCTCGAACCGCCACGTCCATGCCATGTACGCCTCCTGGCGCTCACCGGATGATCGGTTTCCTGCCCGCAGCGTAGCCGGGCGCGCACCGCTCGCGGTGGCGCGGGAGGATCTGAGGGTGGAACTGACTCTGCTCGGCACCGGCGCCCCGCTCGGACTCCCCCGTCCCGGCTGTCCCTGCGCCGTGTGCGCGCTCTCCCGGGGCCCCCTGGTCCGCGCGGCGACGTCGCTGCTCGTGGACGGGGCCCTGCTGCTGGACCTGACCCCGGGGGCCGCGCTCGCGGCGGCCCGCGCGGGTCACTCGCTCGTGGGGGTGCGGCAGGTGCTGTTGACGCATCCGCACGACGGGCCCGCCGTGGAGGTGCCCGCCGGGCTGCCCGTCGCGGGACGGGTGCCGGACGGGCGGGAGCTGACCCTGATCTCCGGCCACCGGGTGCGGGCGGTCGCGATGGACTCCCCCGGCACCGGGTACGAGGTGGTGTCGGCGGACGGCGAACGGCTGCTGTACCTGCCGCCCGGCGGCGCCCCGGCCGGTCTCCCGGACGGGCACCGGACGCCGTACGACATGGTCGTCGCCGATGTGACGGGCCGTCCGGACGCGCTGGCCCGGCTGCGGGCGACCGGCGCGGTGGGCCCGGCGACCGAGGTGATCGCGGTGCACCTGGACCACGACGGGCCGACCGGTCCCGAGCTGGACCGGCGGCTCGCCGCGGCGGGCGCGCGGGCGGTGCCGGACGGGACGACGCTGTACGTGGGCGAGTACCACGAGGTGCCGGACGTGCCGCGCAGGACCCTGGTGACGGGCGGGGCCCGGTCGGGGAAGTCCGTGGAGGCCGAGCGGCGTCTGGAGACCTTCCCCGAGGTGCTGTACGTGGCGACGGGCGGCGGCCGGGAGGGCGACCAGGAGTGGGCGGAGCGGGTGGGTCTGCACCGGGAGCGGCGGCCCGCGTCCTGGCGGACCGCCGAGACCTGCGACCTGGTGCCGCTGCTCGAAGGGGAGGGTCCGGCGCTGCTCGTGGACTGTCTGTCGCTGTGGCTGACGGACGCCATGGACCGGGTGGACGCCTGGGACGACACGGCGTGGGAGTCCGGCGGGCGCGAGGCTCTGCGGGAGCGGACGGCGGAGCTGGTGGCGGCGGTGCGGGCGACCCGCAGGACGGTCGTCACGGTGACGAACGAGGTCGGCTCGGGGGTGGTGCCCCCGACGGCGGCCGGGCGCCGGTTCCGGGACGAGCTGGGGCGGCTGAACTCGGCCTTCGCCGACGAGTGCGAGGAGGTGCTGCTCGTGGTCGCCGGTCAGCCGTTCGTGCTGCGCGGGTAGGGTGCGAGCACCGATGGCCCCGGCTGACAGTCACAAGGCGGAACCCGTGAATCTGGACGACTTCTCCGATCTGATCGAGCGCGCCGACGGCGGCGTCCGGCGTGACGCCGAGGAGCGCCGCCAGCGGCTGACCGTGCCGCCGGGGGCCCTCGGGCGGCTCGACGAGCTCGGGGAGTGGCTGTCGGCCGCGCAGTCCTCGGTCAAGGTGCGGGCGGTCGAGCAGCCGAAGGTGGTGCTCTTCGCGGGCGACCACGGGATCGCCTCGCTCGATGTGTCGGGCCGGGCGGCGGGCACCGCCCATGAGCTGGTGCGGGCCGTCCTGGACGGGGAGAGCCCGGTCGCGGTGCTGGCCCGTGTCTCGGGCGTGCCGGTGCGGGTGGTGGACGCCGGTCTGGACTGCGATCCGGCGCTGCTGCCCGCCGAGGTCACCCGGCACCGGGTGCGGCGGGGCAGCGGCCGGATCGACGTGGAGGACGCGCTGACGGCCGAGGAGACCGAGGCGGCCGTCCGGCTCGGTGTCGCGGTCGCCGACGAGGAGGCGGACTCGGGCACCGATCTGGTGGTGCTCGGTGATCTGAGCGTCGGCGGGACGACTCCGGCGGCCACGCTGATCGCGGCCCTGTGCGGGACGGACGCGTCCGTGGTGACGGGCCGGGGCGGCGCGGACATCGACGACCTGGCGTGGATGCGCAAGTGCGCGGCGGTCCGGGACTCGCTGCGCCGGGCCCGGCCGGTCCTGGGCGACCAGCTGGAGCTGCTCGCGGCGGTCGGCGGGGCGGACCTGGCGGCGATGACCGGTTTCCTGCTCCAGGCCTCGGTGCGGCGGATGCCGGTGATCCTGGACGGTGTGGTCGGGGCGGCCTGTGCGCTGGTGGCGCAGCGGGCGGCGTTCCGGGCGCCGGACTGGTGGCTGGCGGGCCAGGTGAGCGGGGAGCCCGCGCAGGCGAAGGCGCTGGACCGGATGGCGCTCAACCCCCTGCTGGACCACGGCGTCCATGTGGGTGAGGGAACCGGGGCTCTGCTCGCGCTTCCCCTCGTCAGGGCCGCGGCGGCACTCGCCGCGGAGCTGCCCGAGCGTCCGGACCCGACCGTTCCGGACGACGCGGACGGTGCCGGGGACGACTCCGGCGGCTGACGGGGAGCGGCGGACCGGTGGCACCGGGGACGGCTCCGCGCGACGCGCGCGCGGCCGTCTCCGGCGTCGCCGCACGACCAGCGGCGCCCCATATGATCGCTTTTTATGGGAGAGGTCCGTTTGTCCGCCGAAGGAGCGCCCAGGGGCACCACCGCCCGGTCGCGGCGCGCTGCCGCGTTCGCCGTCTGGTACCTGCGCGCCGTCACGTTCATCAATTTCCTGAGCGCCGTCTGGGTGTCGTTCGGACAGGACCTGCGCCGTCACAACGAGGCCGACTTCTTCACTCCGTACATGCTCACGGCGGGTTTCGCCTCGGGGGTCTTCACGCTCTTCCTGGCGATCACCATGCGGCGGCGCAAGCGGGCCGCGTGGATCCTCAACCTCGTGCTGAGCGGTCTGTTCCTGCTGCTGTTCGCGCTGGTGATGTTCCTCCCGGAGATCCGGGAGCACACCCAGAACTGGATCTCGCTGGCCCTGACCGCCGCCTTCGTGCTCGCGCTGCTCCTCGGCCGCAGGGAGTTCTACGCGAAGGGCGACCGTTCCAACCCGCTCCTCGCGGCGGCCGTCGCGGTCGGCGGGCTGCTCGTCACCTCGCTGGCCGCCGTCTTCCTCGTCACGGTCACCAACACCTCCGCCTCCCATCCCGGCTTCCTGGAGCGCTGGCGGTACGGCGTGATGCGGCTCGTCACCCTGGCCTCCTCCGGCGACTCCCGCTTCCCCGACATCCACACCCCCGGCTGGGTGGACGTCACCATCAACGTGCTGTCGACGCTGCTGCTCTTCGCGGTGCTGTTCGCCGCCTTCCGCTCCCGCCGGGCCGTCGACCCGCTGACCGAGGCGGACGAGGAGCGGCTGCGGGCCCTGCTCGACAGGTACGGGGACCGGGACTCCCTCGGCTACTTCGCGCTGCGCCGCGAGAAGAGCGTGGTGTGGTCGCCGAGCGAGAAGGCCGCCGTCACCTACCGGGTGGTCGGCGGGGTGTCGCTGGCCTCCGGCGATCCGATCGGCGATCCCGAGGCCTGGCCCGGGGCCATCGAGCCCTGGCTCGCCGAGGCCCGGGAGCACGGCTGGATCCCGGCGGTGATGGGGGCGAGCGAGGAGGCGGGCACGATCTACGCCCGGCACGGCCTCGACGCCCTGGAGCTGGGCGACGAGGCGATCGTGGAGACCGACGAGTTCACCCTGGACGGGCGGGCCATGCGGACCGTGCGGCAGGCGTACAACCGGGTGAAGCGGGCCGGGTACGAGGTCCGGGTCCGGCGCCACGAGGACATCCCCGCCGACGAGATGGCCGAGCTGCTCCGGAAGGCCGACGACTGGCGGGACGGCGCCACCGAGCGCGGCTTCTCGATGGCCCTCGGCCGCCTCGGCGACCCCCACGACGGCCGCTGCGTGATGCTGGAGTGCCGGGACGCCGGGGAGGGCGACGCCGGGGAGGGGACCGGCGAGCTGCGGGCCGTGCTGTCCTTCGTGCCGTGGGGCCCGAAGGGGCTCTCCCTCGACCTCATGCGCCGCGACCGCGACTCCGAGAACGGCCTGATGGAGTTCATGGTCATCGAGCTGCTCCAGCGCGCGAAGGAGATCGGGATCACTCAGGTCTCACTGAACTTCGCGATGTTCCGTTCCGTCTTCGAACGCGGCTCGAAGCTCGGAGCGGGACCCGTGCTGCGCATGTGGCGTTCCCTGCTCAGTTTCTTCTCCCGTTGGTGGCAGATCGAGTCGCTGTACCGCGCCAACGCCAAGTACCGACCGATCTGGGAGCCCCGATTCATGCTCTTCGAGAAGAGTGCGGACCTGCTGCGCATCGGCCTCGCGGCCGGTCGCGCGGAAGGATTCCTGGAGGCCCCGGGGCTTCCGAAGTGGCTGCACCGCAGACATCTGGAGAGCGGCCGTTGAGCCGCTCCGGCGTCCGGGGCTTCGCCCGCCGGGAGTGGGGCCCGCTGTTCGGCACGGTGCGCGCGGCCCTGGTCACCCGTGGGTGGCGGGCGGTGCCGATGACCCTGACCGCCGTCTGTCTGACCGCCCTCTTCCAGCTCGTCCAGAACCAGGACTGGGGCTACCGGCCGGTCCAGGCCATCGGTTCCGTACGGGCCGAGGACCCGCTGTGGCTCTCGCTGCTGCGGACCCCGTTCTCGCTCTTCGTCCCGGCGCTCGACCTGCCCGTGTGGGGCGCCCTCGCCCAGATCCTGCTGGTCTTCGGGATCGCCGAGATCTGTCTCGGCCGGTGGCGGACCCTGGCCGTCGCCTATCTGGCGACCCTCGCAGGGACGCTGTACGCGCGGCTGGGCATCGCCCTGGGCCCCGACGGGCCGCTCGGGCTACCCGCCTCGGACGCGCGGGTCGTGGACACCGGTCCCTCGGCCGCGGTGGTGGGTCTCGCGGTGTACGTCTGCTGGCGGCTGCGGGCCCGCTGGACGGGCGCGCTGGTGGTGCTCGCGATGGTCGTGGAAGTGATCGTCAAGCCGAACCTGGCGGGCAAGGAGCACCTGGCGGCCATCGCCGCCGTCCTGGTCCTGATCGCCGTCCGGCGCGGCTGGGACCGCCGTCGGCGCGGGCCGGGTCAGGAGGACGGGGAGCCCCGCCCGGGGACCCGTTCCTGGAAGCCGCCGATCACGTCCTGAAAGCGGCGCCGGACCTTGGTCCAGCGTCTGTCGTGGCGGTACGCGCGGATGAGGGAGCGGGCCCGCGCCCGGTGGCGGCGGGGGTAGAGGCGGCGGGCCCACCAGGAGCCGGGGCGGGCGAGCCGGACGGCCCCGACGACCGCGACGAACGGGACCAGGGTCCCGATCAGGGCCATCCGGAACTTCCCCTTCACCAGGGTGACCAGGACGAAGAGGAAGTTGATCGTCAGGGTCAGGACGAAGGTGGTCCGGTCGGTGCGCTCCGCGTCGGTCATGTCGTCGACGCCGAGCGGCGAGAAGCCGCTGAGGGCCAGCAGCACCAGGGCGGCGGTGAGCACCACGACCTCGACGCTCTGGCGGCCCTCGTCGCTCCAGTAGACGTCGTCGAGGTGCAGGATCAGCGCGAACTCGTCCAGGACGAGACCCGCGCCGATCCCGAAGAGCACGGCGAAGACGGCGGCGCCGACCCCGTGCCGGCCACTGCCCACGGCGCCGAATCCGCCGAGGACGGTGAGCACCACGCCGGGCACGACGTGATGGATGTGGAGCCCTCCAGAAGAAACGTTTCGGAAAGGTCCTCTGCCCGCCCGGATGAGCCGGGTGACCGCCCGGGTGACCAGGAAGGTCACAACGAACGAGGTCAGCGCCAGGAGCGTCGGGAGTTTCCCGGGCTCGACGATGTTGCGGGCGAACCAGTGACCCATGCCACCCCGATCCGAAATGAGCCGTATGCGCAATCTACCGTCCGGGTCCGACGATTACCCTGCCCGGATGGACGGCCTGCGTTTCGCCTTCGGCACCCTCACGGTGTTCCCCGCCCGCATCACCCGCTGGGACCGGGACGCGGCACGCGCCGGGATGCTCTGCGCCCCGGTCGCCGGGCTCGCCGTCGGGGTCTGCGCCGCCACGCTCGGCAGCGCCTTCCTGCTGCTGGGCTCCGGCCCGCTGCTCGCCGCCGTCGTCACCACCGCCGTACCCGCCGCCCTCACCCGCGGCCTCCACCTCGACGGGCTCGCCGACACCGCCGACGGCCTCGGCAGCGCCAAGCCCGCCGAGGACGCGCTGCGCATCATGAAGCAGTCGGACATCGGCCCGTTCGGGGTCATCACCCTGGCCCTCGTGCTCCTCGCCCAGGTCGCCGCGCTCTTCGAGCTGTACGGGGAGGGCTGGGCACAGGGCGCCGCCGGGACGGTCCTCGCCGCGGTCGTCGCCCGGCTCGCCCTCACCCACGCCTCCCGGCACGGCGTCCCTGCGGCCCGCCCGGAGGGCCTCGGCGCGATCGTCGCCGCCACGGTCCCGGTCCGCTCCGCGACCCTCACGACCGCGCTGGTCCTGGTCCTCTGCGCGGCGACGGGCCTGCTGTTCTCCTCGTACGACGCCGTCCACCAGGTCCTGGCGGCGGGGGCCGCGATGGGTGCGGCGGCGCTGCTGCTCCGCCGGTGCGTGCGCCGCTTCGGCGGGGTCACCGGGGACGTGTTCGGCGCCCTTGAGGAGACGGCGGCGACGGTGGCCCTGGTGGCGCTGACCCTGGGCTGACGCCGAGCGGGCGGGTTTCCGGGGCCGCGCTCCGGGCGGGCCCGGCCGGTCCGGGACCACGCCCCGGTTCGTACGTTCCGCCGCGATCCTTCGTACCGTTTGGCCGCGATCCTTCGTACCGTTTCGCCGCGATCCGAGGACGTCGTCGACCCGGACGGAGAGACCGTCACGGCTCCGGCCCAAGTGGACGCCCCGGGCGGGCCGTTCGACGATGTCCGGGGCGAGGGCCCGGAACTGTCGCCGGTACGGACCGCGGGCGAAGGCGGCGACGCGTTCGGGGCGCGCGGCGGGGGTGTGCCCGCCGGGGAGACCGGCCCGGCCGCCCTCGCCGGTGTGGTCGAGCCCGACGCCGGGGTGCGCCCGGGTCCGGGCGTCGACCTACGGAATCCCGAAGGTCCTTTCGTACGCCCGGACGGCACGGTGGTGACGAGCGCGGTGGCGAGCGCGGCCGGTCCGGGCCGTACGGGGTGCGACGCGGGAGCCCCGGCGGTCGCGGAGCCTGCTCCCGGGCGCACGGATTCGGCCGGAGTGCATCGGGGGAGGCCCCTCCCCGGCGGGACCTTCCGCGTCCGGTACGGGAGCGAAGGGCCCCTGGAGACATCGCAGATGGTGCGAAGACACGAGTGCCGTCCCCGCGCGATCGATGTGAGCGCGGAGGAGCGCTCCGGGCCCGAACGGCACACATGAAAGAGACACCGCGGATGAGTGGACCAACGCCGCCGTGAGCGAACCGGGCGCGCGAGCGTAGGCTCGTTCTCGGCGCTCTCCGGGCCGAAATACGATGCGGCGGGCACGGTCGGCCCATCCCTCGACCGCCACAGAACTCAATGGAAGCGAGATTTCACCACCGTGACTGCTCTCACTCTCAGCACTGCCGGTGCGGCGACGCTGCGCGCCGACGTCCTCGTCGTCGGCGTCGCCAAGGCCGGGAAGGCGCTGGTCGTCGCCCCGGGCGCCGAGGCCGTCGACAAGGCCTTCGAAGGCCGGCTCGCCGACGTCCTGGAGACCCTGGGCGCCTCGGGTGCCGAGGGAGAGGCGACGAAGCTGCCCGCCCCCGCCGGCCTCAAGGCTCCCGTCGTCCTCGCCGTCGGTCTGGGCTCCGCCCCCGAGGACGGCGAGTCCTACGGCACCGAGGTCCTCCGCCGTGCGGCGGGCACCGCCGCCCGCACCCTGACCGGCACGAAGAAGGCCGCGTTCGCGCTGCCGATCGCCGCCGCCGAGGACGCCGGCGCCGTCGCCGAGGGCGCCCTGCTCGGCGCGTACGCCTACACCGCGTACCAGGAGACCTCCAAGAAGCCGCTGGGCGAGGTGGCCCTGCTCGGCGCCAAGCCGCGCGACAAGGCCCACAAGGCCGCCGCCGAGCGCGCCCAGGCCGTGGCCGAGGAGATCAACCGCGCCCGCGACCTGATCAACATGCCCCCGAACGACCTGACCCCGGCCGCGTTCGCCGCCGCCGCCCAGGCCGCGGGCAAGGAGCACGGCCTGAAGGTCCAGGTCCTCGACGAGAAGGCCCTCGCCAAGGGCGGCTACGGCGGCATCCTGGGCGTCGGCAAGGGCTCCGAGAACCCGCCGCGCCTGGTCCGCGTCGCCTACACCCACCCGAAGGCGGAGAAGACCCTGGCCCTGGTCGGCAAGGGCATCACCTACGACTCGGGCGGCATCTCCCTGAAGCCCGCCGGGCACAACGAGACGATGAAGTGCGACATGAGCGGCGCCGCCGCCGTGTTCTCCTCCGTCGTCGCGGCCGCCCGCCTCGGCCTGGAGGTCAACGTCACCGGCTGGCTCGCCCTCGCCGAGAACATGCCGTCCGGCTCCGCCACCCGCCCGGGTGACGTGCTGCGCATGTACAGCGGCAAGACCGTCGAGGTCCTGAACACCGACGCCGAGGGCCGGCTCGTCCTCGCCGATGCGCTGACCAAGGCGTCCGAGGAGAACCCGGACGCGATCGTCGACGTGGCGACCCTGACCGGCGCCATGGTCCTGGCGCTCGGCAACCGCACCTTCGGCATCATGTCCAACGACGACGACTACCGCACCGCGATCCACGAGACCGCGGACGAGGTCGGCGAGGCGTCCTGGCCGATGCCGCTCCCCGCGGACCTGCGCAAGGGCATGGACTCCCCCACCGCCGACATGGCCAACATCGGCGAGCGGATGGGCGGCGGCCTGGTCGCCGGTCTCTTCCTCCAGGAGTTCGTGGGCGAGGGCATCACCTGGGCGCACCTGGACATCGCGGGCCCGGCCTACCACGAGGGCGCGCCGTACGGCTACACCCCGAAGGGCGGTACCGGCTCCTCGGTGCGCACCCTGGTGAAGCTGGCCGAGCGCACGGCGGCCGGCGAGGTCTGAGCGACCGCGTGAACCGCTGACGGTACGGCCCCGGGGACGGCGTCCCCGGGGCCGTACCGTTCGCCCACGACGAAATCCGCACATTCGTACCACCTGACAACCCCTGCGTACGGACGAGAGGCCGGTCTCACACACCGGCCCCGCGTCCCGTCCGCCGTCAACAAGTGCGAAGATGGGTTCTCGGCAGGACAGGGCCCCCACCACAGGGCCGAAAATAAGCGGCCGCACACCAGCCGCCGCCTGGTCATCGAGGACCGGCGACGAGCGCACATGCATGGAGGACGTGACGTGGCGAACGACGCCAGCACCGTTTTCGACCTAGTGATCCTCGGCGGCGGTAGCGGCGGTTACGCCGCGGCGCTGCGCGGAGCTCAGCTGGGCCTGGACGTCGCACTGATCGAGAAGAACAAGCTCGGCGGCACCTGCCTGCACAACGGCTGCATCCCCACGAAGGCCCTGCTCCACGCCGGTGAGGT
Source organism: Streptomyces sp. NPDC087215 (assembly GCF_044744885.1). Taxonomy (NCBI): domain Bacteria; kingdom Bacillati; phylum Actinomycetota; class Actinomycetes; order Kitasatosporales; family Streptomycetaceae; genus Streptomyces; species Streptomyces sp. NPDC087215. Next base: position 629,045 of record NZ_JBIUZD010000002.1, on the reverse strand, counting down.
CGCCGACCAGACCCGCGAGGCGGAGCAGTTCGGTGTCAGGGCCTCCTTCGAGGGCATCGACATCAAGGCCGTGCACAAGTACAAGGACGACGTGATCTCGGGCCTGTACAAGGGTCTGCAGGGTCTCGTGGCCTCCCGCAAGGTGACCTACATCGAGGGCACGGGTCACCTGTCCTCGCCGACCTCCGTGGACGTCGACGGGCGTCGCGTCGAGGGCCGTCACGTCCTGCTCGCCACCGGTTCCGTGCCGAAGTCGCTGCCCGGTCTGGAGATCGACGGCAACCGGATCATCACCTCGGACCACGCGCTGACGCTGGACCGGGTGCCGGAGTCCGCGATCATCCTCGGCGGCGGTGTCATCGGCGTCGAGTTCGCCTCCGCGTGGAAGTCCTTCGGCACCGACGTGACGGTGATCGAGGGCATGAAGCACCTCGTCCCGGTCGAGGACGAGAACAGCTCGAAGCTTCTTGAGCGCGCGTTCCGCAAGCGCGGCATCAAGTTCAACCTCGGCACCTTCTTCCAGTCCGCCGAGTACACCGACAGCGGCGTCAAGGTCACCCTGGCCGACGGCAAGACCTTCGAGGCCGAGGTGCTTCTGGTCGCCATCGGCCGCGGCCCGGTCTCCGCCGGTCTCGGTTACGAGGAGCAGGGCGTCGCCATGGACCGCGGCTATGTCCTGGCCGACGAGTACATGCGCACCAACGTGCCGACGATCTCGGCCGTGGGCGACCTCGTCCCGACGCTCCAGCTCGCGCACGTCGGCTTCGCCGAGGGCATCCTCGTCGCGGAGCGGCTGGCCGGTCTGAAGACCGTCCCGATCGACTACGACGGTGTGCCCCGGGTGACGTACTGCCACCCCGAGGTCGCCTCCGTCGGCATCACCGAGGCCAAGGCCAAGGAGATCTACGGCGCGGACAAGGTCGTGGCCCTGAAGTACAACCTCGCGGGCAACGGCAAGAGCAAGATCCTCAAGACCGCGGGCGAGATCAAGCTCGTCCAGGTCAAGGACGGCGCCGTGGTCGGCGTCCACATGGTCGGTGACCGCATGGGCGAGCAGGTCGGCGAAGCGCAGCTGATCTACAACTGGGAGGCGCTGCCGGCCGAGGTCGCGCAGCTCATCCACGCCCACCCGACGCAGAACGAGGCGCTCGGCGAGGCCCACCTGGCCCTGGCCGGCAAGCCTCTGCACTCCCACGACTGACGCTCACGTCATCACAGGGCGCGACGACCACTTCCCGCAATTCGTTAGGAGCAACTGAAACCATGTCGGTTTCCGTAACCCTGCCGGCGCTCGGCGAGAGCGTCACCGAGGGCACCGTCACCCGCTGGCTCAAGGCCGAGGGCGAGCGCGTCGAGGCCGACGAGCCGTTGCTCGAGGTCTCGACCGACAAGGTCGACACCGAGATCCCCGCCCCCGCCTCGGGCATCCTGGCCTCCATCAAGGTCGCCGAGGACGAGACCGTCGAGGTCGGCGCCGAGCTGGCGATCATCGACGACGGTACGGGTGCCCCGGCCGCCGCTCCGGCTCCGGCCGCCGAGCCCGTGGCGGCCCCGGCCGCCGAGGCTCCGGTCGCCGAGGCTCCGGTCGCCGAGGCCCCCGCCGCCCCTGCCCCGGCCCCGGTGGCCGAGGCTCCGGCCGCCCCGGCGGGCGGTGCCACCGGCACCGACGTCGTGCTGCCCGCGCTGGGCGAGTCCGTGACCGAGGGCACCGTGACCCGCTGGCTGAAGTCGGTCGGCGAGACCGTCGAGGCCGACGAGCCGCTCCTGGAGGTCTCCACGGACAAGGTCGACACCGAGATCCCGGCGCCCGCCTCCGGCGTGCTCCTGGAGATCGTCGTCGCCGAGGACGAGACCGCCGAGGTCGGCGCCAAGCTCGCCGTCATCGGTGCCGCGGGTGCGGCCCCGGCCGCCGCCTCGGCTCCGGCCGCTCCGGCCCCCGCCGCCGCTCCGGCTCCGGCTCCGGTCGCTGCCCCGGCCCCGGCTCCGGTGGCCGCTCCGGCCGCCCCGGCTCCGGCCCCGGTGGCCGCTCCGGCTCCCGTGGCCGCTCCGGCCCCGGCCGCTCCGGCCGCCCCGGCCCCGTCCATCGCCCCGGCGCTGGTCACCCCGGTCCCGGCCGCTCCGGCCGAGGACGGCGCCTACGTGACCCCGCTGGTCCGCAAGCTCGCCACCGAGAACGGTGTCGACCTGGCGGCCGTCAAGGGTTCGGGCGTCGGCGGTCGCATCCGCAAGCAGGACGTGCTCACGGCCGCCGAGGCCAAGAAGGCCGCCCAGGCCCCCGCCGCCGCTCCGGCCGCCGCCGCGCCGAAGGCCCCCGCCCTGGAGGTCTCCCCGCTGCGTGGCCAGACGGTCAAGATGACCCGGATGCGCAAGGTCATCGGCGACAACATGATGAAGGCGCTGCACGGCCAGGCCCAGCTGACCTCGGTCGTCGAGGTCGACATCACCAAGCTGATGAAGCTGCGCACCCGCGCCAAGGACGCCTTCGCCGCCCGTGAGGGCGTCAAGCTCTCCCCGATGCCGTTCTTCGTGAAGGCGGCGGCCCAGGCGCTGAAGGCCCACCCGGTCATCAACGCCCGGATCAACGAGGGCGAAGGCACGATCACCTACTTCGACACCGAGAACATCGGTATCGCGGTGGACTCCGAGAAGGGTCTGATGACCCCGGTCATCAAGGGTGCGGGCGACCTGAACATCGCCGGTATCTCCAAGAAGACCGCGGAGCTCGCCGGTGCGGTGCGCGCCAGCAAGATCACCCCGGACGACCTGGCCGGTGCGACCTTCACCATCTCCAACACCGGCTCGCGCGGCGCGCTCTTCGACACGATCATCGTGCCGCCGAACCAGGTCGCCATCCTGGGCATCGGCGCCACCGTGCGCCGTCCGGTCGTCATCAACCACCCGGACCTGGGTGAGACGATCGCGATCCGCGACATGACGTACGTCGCGCTGTCCTACGACCACCGTCTGGTGGACGGCGCCGACGCCGCCCGCTACCTGACCTCGGTCAAGGCGATCCTGGAGGCCGGTGAGTTCGAGGTCGACCTCGGGCTGTAACCACGTGGGCCGGAAGGCAACGTAACGAGCCTCACCTGCGGCGCCCCCGTCCGGAAGTGTTTCCGGACGGGGGCGCCGCCGTATTGTCTTGAGAGTCAACACTCCCCGAGGAGCCGCGTCATGACCGTCCCCGTCGTCCACTCGCTGCGCGAGCAGATCCGCGAGCACATCGTGGAGGGGATCGTCAGCGGCCGCTGGAAGCCGGGCGAGCGCATCGTGGAGCGCAGGATCGCGACCGAGCTGGAGGTCTCCCAGACCCCCGTCCGGGAGGCGCTGCGCGAGCTGGAGTCGCTCCGGCTGATCGAGTCGGCGCCGAACAAGGGCGTCCGGGTCCGCAACCTGACCGCCGCCGACCTGGAGGAGAGCTATCCCGTCCGGGCCGGTCTCGAACAGATCGCGGCCGAGCTGGCGGCGGGGCGCCTGTCGGCGGACTGCTCGGCCCTGGAGCCCCACGTGACGGCCCTCTACGAGGCGGACGCCACCTCCGACGGCACGGCGCAGGTGCGGCACACGGTGGCCTTCCACCGGGAGCTGGTCAAGGCGGCGGGGAACAGCGTGCTGCTGCACACCTGGGAGACGCTCGGCATCGAGGTCTTCACGGCGCTGTCGATCCGCTGGCTGGGCACGGTCCAGAAGTCGTACGCGGAGGAGCACCAGGAGCTGGTGGAGGCCTTCCGCAGGGGTGATCCGCAGATCGGCGCACTGGTGAAGGCGCACGTCCTGGGATGCGCCCCGCGCGCCTGAACCTCGGGAACTTCCCTGCTGGCCCCGCACTGACGGGACTTCGCTCATCTGCGCGAGGGCGCTCTCATAGAACCCCTCCCACCTGCGAAAACCAGGCACCCGGTGCCCTGTTTCGCGGCACCCTGTGCCGACTTTCTCGATTCGAAGAGATTTTCCCCTTCATCCTTTGATCGATCATCGATCGTCGGTTTAGAGTCTTCGGCGGGCCCACCCGGCCTTTCGCCCTGTCCTGCCAGACACGGCCCCCATCTCCACCCCACCTGTCCGGAAGGCGGCGATCATGACCGATCCCGTAGGCAAGATTCCGAGCGAGCTCGACCAGCTCCCGGACCGTGACACCGAGGAGACCGCCGAATGGGCGGCCTCCCTGGACGCCGTCACCAAGGCCGCCGGCCCCCATCGGGCCGCCTACCTGATGCGCCGCACGCTCCAGCACGCCGAAGGCGCGGGCCTCGCCCTGCCGAAGCTCCTGGAGACGGACTACGTCAACACCATCCCGACCTCCGCCGAGCCGACGGGCGCCGACTTCGACGGCGACGAGGCCATGGAGCGCAGGATCACCGCCTGGAACCGCTGGAACGCGGCCGCGATGGTCACCCGCGGCTCGAAGTACGGCGTCGGCGGTCACATCGCCACCTTCGCGTCGGCCGCCTGGCTGTACGAGACCGGCTTCAACCACTTCTTCAAGGGCAAGGAAGCCGACGGTTCCGGCGACCAGCTCTACATCCAGGGCCACGCCTCCCCCGGCATCTACGCCCGCGCGTTCCTGGACGGGCGCCTGAACGAGGCCCACCTCGACAACTTCCGGCAGGAGTCCGGCGGCAACGGCCTGCCCTCCTACCCGCACCCGCGCCGACTGCCCTGGCTGTGGGAGTTCCCCACCGTCTCCATGGGTCTGGGCCCGCTCTCCGCGATCTACCAGGCGCGCTTCAACCGCTATCTGACCAACCGCGCCATCAAGGACGTCTCCGCCTCGCACGTGTGGGCGTTCCTCGGTGACGGCGAGATGGACGAGCCCGAGTCGACCGCCGCCCTGGCGCTCGCCGCCCGCGAGGGTCTGGACAACCTGACCTTCGTCATCAACTGCAACCTCCAGCGCCTCGACGGCCCGGTCCGCGCCAACTTCAAGATCGTGCAGGAGCTGGAGGCCCAGTTCCGCGGTGCCGGCTGGAACGTCGTCAAGTCGCTGTGGGGCAACGCCTGGGACGAGCTGTTCGCGCTCGACACCACCGGCGCCCTGGTCCGCCGTCTGCGCGAGGTGCCGGACGCCCAGGTCCAGACGTACCAGACGCGTGACGCCGCCTACATCCGCCAGGACTTCTTCGGCAAGGACCCGGCGCTCGCCGAGATGGCGAAGCTGCTCTCCGACGACAAGATCCTGGAGTGCTTCCACCTGTCGCGCGGTGGCCACGAGCCCCGCAAGGTGTACGCCGCGTACAAGGCGGCCGTGGAGTTCAAGGGCGCGCCGACGGTCATCCTCGCGCAGACCGTCAAGGGCCACACCCTGGGTGAGGGCTTCGCGTCGAAGAACGCGAACCACCAGATGAAGAAGCTGTCCACGGACGAGTTCAAGAACATGCGGGACCTGCTCGAACTCCCCATCTCGGACGACCGGTTCACCGACGGCCAGGTGCCGTACGGGCACCCCGGCGCCGACTCCCCCGAGGTCCGCTACCTCCAGGAGCGCCGCGCGGCCCTCGGTGGTCCGGCCCCGGCCCGCCGCACCCACGCGCTCGCCCCGCTGCCCGCCCCCGCCGAGAAGTCCTTCGCCGCCTTCGACAAGGGCTCCGGCACGCAGTCGATGGCCACGACGATGGCGTTCGTCCGGCTGGTCAAGGACCTCATCCGCGACAAGGAGACCGGCAGGCGCTGGGTCCCGATCGTCCCGGACGAGGCCCGCACCTTCGGCATGGAGTCGCTGTTCCCGTCGCTCGGCATCTACTCGCCGAAGGGGCAGACGTACGAGCCGGTCGACCGCGACCAGCTGATGTACTACAAGGAGGCCAAGGACGGCCAGATCCTCAACGAGGGGATCACCGAGGCCGGTTCGATGGCCGATTTCATCGCCGCGTCCACCGCGTACTCCACGCACGGTGAGGCGATGATCCCGTTCTACATCTTCTACTCGATGTTCGGCTGGCAGCGGACCGCCGACCAGATGTGGCAGCTCGGCGACCAGCTCGGCCGCGGCTTCCTCGTCGGCGCGACCGCGGGCCGTACGACGCTGACGGGCGAGGGCCTCCAGCACGCCGACGGGCACTCGCCGGTGATCGCGGCGACCAACCCGGCCGCCCTGTCGTACGACCCGGCGTTCGCCTACGAGGTCGCGGCCATCGTCAAGGAGGGTCTGCGCCGGATGTACGGCGAGGCCGCCGAGGGCGAGGACCAGGACGTCTTCTACTACCTCACGGTCTACAACGAGCCGATGCCGCAGCCCGCCAAGCCGGCCGGGATCGACGAGGGCATCGTCAAGGGCCTCTACCGCTTCAACACGGCGGAGTCGGCCGGTCTCGACCTGCCCGCGAACGCCTCGCGCATCCAGCTGCTCTCCTCCGGCACGGCGATCCACTGGGCCCTGGAGGCGCAGCGGCTGCTCGCCGCCGAGTGGGGCGTGGGCGCCGACGTGTGGTCCGCGACCTCCTGGACGGAGCTGCGGCGCGACGCCCTGGAGGCGGACGCGGCGCTGCTGCGCGGCGAGGAGCGGGTGCCGTACCTCCGCAGGGCTCTCGAAGGCGTCGACTCCCCGGTGCTCGCCGTCTCGGACTACATGCGCCAGGTCCCGGACCAGATCGCGCAGTGGGTCGAGCAGGACTGGTCCTCGCTGGGCGCGGACGGCTTCGGTCTGTCGGACACCCGGGACGCGGCCCGTCGTCACTTCGGCGTCGACCCGCAGTCGATCGTCGTCGCGGCCCTCGCGCAGCTGGCCCGCCGGGGCGAGGTCCCGGCCACCGCGGTCAAGGAGGCGCGCGAGCGCTACGGCCTGTAGGCCGTCGGCCCGACAGGTCCGAGGGGCCGTGTCCGTACCTCCGGTACGGGCGCGGCCCCTCGTCGTTCGGGCGGACGGCTTCGGCGCGGTCCTCCCCCGTGCTCCCGCCGGGCTCCGCGCCCGGGACCCCGGTGGGCCGGCAGGGATGGCAGGGTGGGGTCATGCGTGCCGCCCGGCTGATCAAGATGGTCCTTCTGCTGCAGTCCCGTCCCGCGATGACGGCGGCCGAACTGGCCGCCGAGCTGGAGGTGTCGGAGCGGACCGTGACCCGTGACGCGCTCGCCCTCTCGGAGGCCGGGGTTCCGGTGTACGCGGACCGGGGCAGGACCGGCGGGTACCGGCTCGTCGGCGGGTACCGCACCCGGCTGACGGGGCTGGAGCGGGGTGAGGCGGAGGCGCTGTTCCTGTCCGGTCTGCCGGGCGCGCTGCGGGACATGGGGCTCGCGGACGCGGCCTCCTCGGCGCGGCTGAAGGTGAGCGCGGCCCTGCTGCCCTCGCTGCGGGACGCGCCCGCCGCGGCGGCCCGGCGGTTCCATCTGGACGCCCCGGGCTGGTACCGGGAGCCGGAGACGCCGGAGTGGCTGGCGCCGCTCGCGGAGGCCGTCTGGGACGACCGGTCGGTGCGGGCCCGGTACCGGCGCGGGGAGACCGAGGTGGAGCGGGCCCTCGATCCGTACGGGCTCGTCCTGAAGGCGGGCGTCTGGTACGTGTGCGCCAGGGCCGGTTCCTCGTTCCGCACGTACCGGGTGGACCGGTTCGTGTCGGTGGAGGTCGGCGGGGAGCGGTTCGTCCGGGAGGAGGACTTCGATCTGTCCGCCTTCTGGGCGGAGCGGTCGGCCGGGTTCGCGCGGTCGATCCTGCGGGCCGAGGTGGTGCTGCGGCTCACGGAGGAGGGCGCGCGGCGGCTGCCGCACGTGACGGACCGGGCGGCGGCCGAGGAGGCGCTGGCGGCGGGGACCGCCGGGGACGGCCGGGTGACGGTGACGCTGCGGGTGGAGAGCGAGGAGGTGGCCTTCGCCCAGCTCTTCGGGCTCGGCCCCGAGGTGGAGGTGGTGGCGCCCGGCTCCCTGCGCGAGCGGTGCGCCGAGGCGGCGCGGAGGACGGCCGAGCTGTACGGGTAGCGGGGCGCGCCTCCGGTGCGGTGCGGGTGCCGGACGTGACCGGTGGCTCGGGCACGGCCCGGGGTGCTTCCCGCACGGCTCCGGCCGACGGCGGGGGCGCGGCCCCGGTGGGCGGCGCCGCGTGCCCGTCCGTCGGCCGCGCCGGGTGCGGGTTCCCTACCGGTAGTCGTTCACGTCCGGTTCGCCGGTCTCGCCCGCCACGATGAAGGCCCAGGCGTCGGGCCGTGAGCCGTCCGCGTCGGTGAAGCCGTACTCCTTCGCCAGGGCGCCGCTGGAGGTGGAGCGGCCGTTCCAGCGGGCCCGGTCGGGGTCGGCGGCGAGGGCGGCGAGGGCCCGGCCCACGTAGACGGGGGACTCGGAGACCGCGAAGCCGGGGACCTTCTCGACGGCGTCCCGCCAGTTCTCCTCGGTGACCCCGAAGCCCGCGAGCATCTGCTCGGAGCGGAGCCAGCCGGGGGTGACGCAGACGGCGGTGCCGCCGTGGTCCGCCAGTTCCCCGCCGAGGCCGAAGGCCATCCGGACCGGGGCGCTCTTGGCGAGGTCGTAGAAGAGGTTCCCGCGGAAGCGGGTGCCGTTGTAGTCGGCGGTGCCGTCGGTGACCTCGACGACGAGTCCGCCGGGGTGGCGGATCAGCAGGGGGACCGCGAGGTGGGAGGTGATGACGTGGGAGCGGACGCCGAGTTCCAGCATCCGCAGGCCGTCGGTGAGGTCGATCTCCCAGGTCCTGCTGTCGAAGGTCTCGCCGATGAGGTGCTCGCCGCCCCAGATGTCGTTGACGAGGACGTCGAGGCGGCCCCGTTCCCGGTCGATCCGTTCGACCAGCGCCCGGACCTGTGCGGGGTCGAGGTGGTCGGTGGGGACGGCGATCCCCTCGCCGCCCGCGGCCGTCACCAGTTCGGCGGTCTCCTCGATGGTCTCGGTGGTCCGGCCGACCTCGCTGACCCTCTCCCGGGTGGTGCGGCCGGTGACGTACACGGTGGCTCCGGCGGCGCCGAGCTGGACGGCGATGGCCCGGCCCGCGCCCCGGGTGGCCCCGGCGACCAGGCAGATCCGTCCGCGCAGCGGCTTGGTTTCCGTCGTCTTCGTTTCCATGGGGTCAGCGTGGCAGGAATGCACGACACCTTCTGTCCGGATTCCTCGGGCTTTCCGGGTGCGTCGCGCGCGGCGAGCCGTGATGCTGGTCCCGTGATGGACGAGACCGAGTTCTGGGAGATCATCGACGCCGGGCGCGAGGCCGCCGAGGGAGACCCCGAGGAGCAGGCGGACCTGCTCGTGGAGCGGCTGACCGGGCTGGATCCGGACTCCGTGCTCGACTACGCGCGCCATTTCGAGGCCCGGTTCAACCGCGCGTTCCTCTGGGACCTGTGGGGCGCGGCGGCGGTCCTGTTCGACGGGGCGGGCGACGAGGTGTTCGACTCGTTCCGCTGCTGGCTCATCGGCCAGGGCCGGGAGGTGTACGAGGGCGCGGTGCACGATCCGGACGCGCTGGCGGAGCTGCTCGGCGACTTCGACGCGGAGATCGACGGGGACGGTGAGGAGATCGGTTTCGCGGCGGACGAGGCGTACGAGCGGCTGACCGGGGCGGAGACCCCGGACCTGGGGCTGCCGATGCCGGGCGCGGAGCCCTCGGGGACCCCGTTCGACCTGGCGGACGACGAGGTGCTCGCGGCCCGGTTCCCGCGTCTGTGGGAGCGTTTCGGGACGGCGCAGGGAGTGTAGGAGGAGGTCCGGTACGGGACCGGGGAGGTACGGACCCGGGCGCCGTCCCGCGCCGGGCCCGTACCGTTCGGGGGGTCAGCCCCGCGGCGGCCGGGGGTTCTCCTGGCGCAGGATCATGTCCGTGCGGGGCTGGAGCGCCGGGAAGAGCTGCTCGGGCTGCGGGATCGCCCAGTACTTCCCCTCGGCGACCATCTCGAAGACGCGCTCGGCGTGCTCCTCCGGGGTGAGGCCGTGCTCGTCGGCGAGGGCCTGGAGGTGCCCGTTGAAGGCGGTGACCTCGGGCGGGAGGCTCTCGCCGGGGCGGGCGGCCCGGAAGATCTCGCTCTTGACGGAGCCGGGGGTGACCACGGAGACCTGGATGGGGGCGCCCTTCATCAGCATCTCGTGGTGGAGCGACTCGGTCAGCGCGAGGGTGCCGAACTTGGTGACGCTGTACGGGGCCATGAGCGGGCTGGGGAGCATCCCGCCGACGGAGGACACGTTCACCACCCAGGCCTTCTCGCCGCGTTCCAGCATCCGCGGCACGAAGGCGCGGATGCCGTTGACGTAGCCGCCGATGTTGATCCGGAGCATGGCGTCCCAGCGTTCGGCGGGGATCTCCCAGGACCAGCCCATGGACATGATCCCGGCGTTGTTGACCAGCAGGTCGACGACGCCGAAGCGCTCGTGCGCGCGGTCCGCGAGGGCCGTCACGGAGGCGGGGTCGGCGACGTCGGTCACCACCGGCTCCACCTCGGCGCCGGTGGCCCGCAGTTCCTCGGCGAGGGCGGTGAGCCGGTCGGCGGCGATGTCGGCGAGGACCAGGCGCATCCCGAGCCCGGCGGCGTGCCGGGCGAGTCCCGCGCCGATCCCGGAGGAGGCGCCGGTGATGACGGCCGTACGGCCGTGGAAGACCTCGGAGGCGCTCATCAGAAGTGGGTCCCGCCGTCGACGCGGACCTCGGTGCCGGTGATGAAGCGGCCGTCGTCGGAGGCGAGCATGGCGACGACTCCGGCGACGGTCTCGGGGCCCGCGAAGCCCTGGCCGAGGGCGGGGGCGAGCTTCGTGAAGAGCGACATGTCGGCGTCGGCGGGCAGGCCGGGTCCGGAGGACCGGCGGCTGGCGCCGGAGCCGTCGGTCATGCCGGAGGAGATGGAGCCGGGCTGGACGGCGGTGAAGCGGATGCCCTGCTTGGCGTACTCGGCGGCGAGGGCGTGGGTCATGGACTGGATGCCGCCCTTGCTGGCCGCGTAGGCCGCCATGTAGGGGTGGGCGAACATCGCGGAGGTGGAGGAGAAGTTCACGACGGCGGAGCCGTTGCCCGCGAGGAGGGCGGGGATCGCCTCGCGGATCATGAGGAAGGTGCCGGTGAGGTTGATCCGGAGCACCTGCTCGAAGGCGTCGAGGCTGGTCTCGTGGGTGTGCGAGGAGCGCAGCACCCCGGCGGCGTTGACCAGGACGTCCAGCCCGCCGAGGGCCTCCACGGCGGTGGCGACGCCCGCGCGTACGGAGTCCTCGTCGGCGACGTCCACGACGACGGTGGTGAGGCGGTCCGCGGTGTCGCCCGCCTTGGCGGCGGTGTCCTTGAGGCCGTCCTCGCTGATGTCGGCGGCCACGACCCGGCCGCCCTCGGCGAGCACCCGCAGGACGGTGGCCTGGCCGATGCCGGAGCCGCCGCCGGTGATGAGGGCGCGGCGCCCTTCGTAACGGGTCAGCTGGTTCATTACGCAACCTCTCGATATCAAGATTCCGGGGAACGACTTTCCGGGGAATGTGGCCACCGTACGCCCAAGTGGCACGTTTTGCCAGAGATGCACGGCGTGCACGCTCAGCGGTCGTGGGCGTACGCTTCGTACGGTGAGCACCAAGCCCGCGGGCGCCACGCCCCCCACCAGGACGCTGACGGAACGCCGCAAGGCCGCCACCCAGCTGGACATCGCGCGCGCCGCCGCCGAACTCTTCACCGAGCGCGGACCCGACGGCACCACCGCCGAGGACATCGCCCTGCGGGCGGGCGTCGCCCTGCGCACCTTCTACCGCTACTTCCGCTCCAAGCAGGACGCCGTCGCCCCGCTCCTCGCGGGCGGCGCCGACCGCTGGCGCGCGCTCCTCGCCGCCGCCGATCCCGGCGCGGACCTCCCCGGCGCCCTGGAGAGCGCCGCCGTCGCCTCGCTCGCCGCCGACGACGACGAGGCGGCGGAGGGGCTCCGGTGGACCCGTGGACTGCTGCGCGCCGCGGCCGAGGACCCCGCCCTGCGGGCCGTCTGGTACCGGGTCAACCAGGAGTCGGAGGAACGGCTGCGCGAGGTCGTCGCCGGGCTCGCGGGCCCGGACGCCGACCCGCTGGAGGTACGGCTCGCGGCGGCGGCGGCCACCGGCGCCATCCGGATCGCCCTGGAGACCTGGGCCGAGGGCGACGCCCCCCTCCACGGCGAGGGCTCCCCCGCCTCGCTCGCCGTCCGCTGTCTGCGCGAACTCATGGGCGGGCTGCCGCTGTCGGCCCCGGGCGGGGAACTCAGGAACCGGTGAGCGACCGCCCCATCAGGACGTCGTCCACGTACGCCCCGCCGACGAACAGCTCACCCGGCAGGACCCCCTCGACCGCGAAGCCCTCGGAGGCGTAGAGCGCGCGCGCCGGGGCGTTGTGCCCGAGCACCCGGAGCGTCATCCGGACGGCGCCGTCGGCCCGCGCCCTGTCCATCGCCGCCCGCAGCAGCGCCCGCGCGACCCCCTGCCCCCGGGCGGACCCGGCGACGACGAGCCCCTGGATCTGGCGCACGTGCGCCGTCGCCGCGAGCGGGGTCGGCGGCGCCGCCCGGACGTACCCGACCACGACACCCGCGCGCTCCGCGACCAGATAGTCCTCCGGCCGGTGCCGCTCGTCGAAGAACGGCCCGTACGGCGGAACGGGCGCGGGCAGCACCGCGTGCAGCGGCGACCAGGTGACCCGGTCGAGCCCGGCGAGAGCGTCGTCGTCCTCGGGGGCGGCCGCCCGTATCAGCGTCTCCGGCACGATCATGAGGGCCACTGTGCCACGCGGCCCCCGAGAAGGGCGGGCCGGGAGGCGCCCCGGCCGCCGAAGAAGGTGACTGACGACGGCTCGCTGGACCCCGGCGGACGGGACGCCCCTCCGCCCGGGGAGGCAGGATGGCCCCATGCAGCGTTCCGCCTCCCGCAAGCGCGTCGCCGTCACCGGCGCCTCCGGTCTCATCGGCTCGGCCCTGGTCCGCTCCCTGCGCGCCGACGGCCACGACGTCCTCCGCCTCGTGCGCCGCCCGGCCCGTACCGCCGACGAGGTCGAATGGGACCCGAGACGGCTGTACGTCGACGCCGCCGGGCTCGTCGGCGTCGACTCCGTCGTGCACCTCGCGGGCGCGGGCGTCGGCGAACGCCGCTGGAACGAGGCGTACAAGCGGGAGATCCGGGACAGCCGGGTCCTCGGCACCACCGCGATCGCCCAGGCCCTCGCCTCCCTCGCCGAACCGCCGGAGTCCCTGGTGTGCGGCACCGCGCTCGGCTGGTACGGCGACACCGGCGACCGGCCCGTCGACGAGAGCGCCCCCGCCGGGACCGGCTTCCTGCCCTCCGTCTGCGTCGAGTGGGAGGGCGCCGCCGCCCCCGCCGAGGAGGCCGGCATCCGCGTCACCTACGCCCGCACCGGGCTGGTCGTCGCCCGTGAGGGCGGCGCCTGGGGGCGCCTCTTCCCCCTCTTCCGCGCCGGGCTCGGCGGCCGGATGGGCGACGGCCGCCAGTACTGGTCGTTCATCTCCCTGCACGACGAGGTGGCCGCCCTGCGCCACCTCATGGACACCCCCGGGCTCTCCGGCCCGGTGAACCTGACCGCCCCCGACCCCGTCACCAACCGCGAGGTCACCGCCGCGATGGGCCGGGTGCTGCACCGCCCCACCCTGTTCACCGTCCCCGCGCCCGCCCTCAGGCTGGTGCTCGGCGACTTCGCGCAGGACGTGCTGGGCAGTCAGCGGGTACTGCCGGGGCGCCTCCTGGAGACCGGGTTCACGTTCGCGTTCCCCACGATCGACGACGCGATCCGGGCCGCGGCGCGCTGACCGCGCCCCTCCCTCCCCCTCCTCCGACGCCCCTGCGCTCCCCCGTGCCGCATGTACCCCGCCGCGCGCGGATGGCACCCGTGGGAGCGCTGCCTACGCTCGACGAGAACGGCGTACTCGGGCATTCCGACGGCCCGTTGGGGGCATAGGCCCCCCACTGGCCGGGCCGACCTGGGGAGGGGCACGTGCTCAACAGCGCAGACAGCGCGCACAGCGCAAGGACCGCACAGCGAACGGACGTCGACGTCGTCATCGTGGGGGCCGGAGTAGCGGGGCTCGCCGCCGCGCACCGGCTCACCCGCGCCGGGCTCTCCGTCGCCGTCCTGGAGGCGGAACCCCGGATCGGGGGCCGGATGGCGACCGAGACCGTCGACGGCTTCCGGCTCGACCGGGTCGGCCCCCTGCTGACCCAGTCGTACGAGGAACTCCGGGCCGTCCCCGGGCTCGACGGCCTCGCGCTGCGCCCCTTCACCCCGGGGGTGCTCGTGCACAGCGACGGCCGGTACGCACGGTGGGGCGCCCCGCACCCGCGCCGGTCGGCGGCCGGGCCCCGGGGCACGGGCCACCGGAGCGTGGGGGGAGCGTTCAGCATGGCACGCGCCCTGGCGAGCGCCCCCCGGCATCCGGCGGCCTCGCTCGACCAGGCGCGCCTCGGCGCCTCGCTCGTCCGGCTCGCGGCGACCCCGACCGCCCGGATCCTCGCCCGCCCCGAGCGGACCGCGCGCGAGGCGCTGACCGCCCGGCTGCCCGCCAGGACCGTGCAGGGAGTGCTGCGTCCGCTGCTCGCCGCGCTCCTCGGCGACCCGGACCTCGGGGTGTCGAGCCGCCGCGCGGACCTGGCGCTGCGGGCCTTCGCCCGGGGCAGGCTGGCCGTCCCCGAGGGCGGTTCGGCGGCGCTGCCCGAACGGCTGGCGGCGGCGCTCCCGGCGGACACGGTACGGACCGGTGTCCGGGTCACGGAGGCGTCGGTCTCGCGGGTCAGGACGGCGGAGCACGGGGTGTTCCGGTGCCGGGCGGTGGTGATCGCCACCGGGGCGCGGACGGCCGCCAGGCTGCTGCCGGGACTGCGGACCCCGGCCTTCCACGGGGTGACGGTGCTCCATCACACGGCTCCGGCGGCGCCCACGGGTGACCCGACGCTCTTCCTGGAGTCCGACCCGGGCGGGCCGGTGTCCCACACCGCCGTGATGAGCGCGGTGGACCCGAGCCGGGCGCCGGAGGGCCGGGCCCTGATCACCTCGACGGTCCTCGGGACGGCGCCGGACGACATGGAACGGCGGGTCCGCAAGCACCTGTCGACGCTGTACGGCACCTCGACCGACGAGTGGGAGCTGCTGGCGCTGCGCCACACGCCTGACGCGGTCCCCGCGATGGCGCCGCCGCACGACCCCCGCCGCCCGGTCAGGCTCCTCGCGGGCCTGTACGCCTGCGGCGACCACCGGGCCACGAGCACCCCCCGGGGCGCCCTGGCCTCGGGCCACCGCGCCGCCGAAGCCCTCCTGGCGGACCTGGGCCTCCCTCCGGGAGAACCCCTGCGGGAGGAGACGGCCGCCTGAGACAGCGGGGGCGGCTGCCCGGACCGTACGGGGGGACCCGTACGGTCCGGGGTTCCGGGCCCTTGTGGACAAGGGCCCGGAACGACCGGGCGGGGCGTACGGGGCGGAGCCCCGGGAGCGCCCGCACACGGAGCCGAGGGGGCGGGGCATCCGGCCACGGGGGAATCGACCGCGCTCGGGTCGGTACGGAGCCGGGCCCCCGGGGTTACGGAAGGGCCGGAGCGCGCGACCCACGGTGAGCGACCGGGCCGGGCGCTCCGGTCCCGGGGAGGGAGTCGGCCGAGCCCGGTCCGTACGGAGCCGGGATCCCCGCCTCCTCACGCTCGGCACCGAAGGGCCCGAAGCACCCGGAGCACCCGGCCCACGGCCTCACGGAGCCGAGACCCGGGGTTCCGCCACGCGCGGCGGAGAAGCCGGTCCCGGGACCGGAGACGACCCCGACCGGGCCGGGGCTGGCCGCGCGCGGCGGAGGGCGAAGACCCGGCCCCAGGCCCTGTGAAGCGACCGGGTCGGGGCCTCACGGGTCGGGGGCACGTCCCGGCCCGTGCACACGGGGAGAGGGCCCGGCCGTCCTCTACCGAGAACCGGAGCGGGCCCGCGCACAGGCCCGGAGCATCCGGCCCCGGGCCCGGACGGCCGGGCCGGGCCCGGTGCGGGCGAGGTCCCTCTCCGTCGGCGCCGCGCGGCGCCCCCGTCAGCCGATCGCCGCGACCCGGTCGCGGTACGTGCGGGCCGCCGCCGCGTCCCGGTAGGGCTCCAGGCGGCGCTCGAAGTCGCGGACGTACTCGACCGCGCGGGCCGAGCGCATCTCGGAGGCCTGCTGGGCGGCCTCCGCGCCGAGCGCGCACGCCTGGTCGAGTTCCCCGAGGGCCAGCCGGGAGGTGGCCAGGACCACCCGGCAGAAGAGCCGGCTGCGGGCGAAGCCGGGGGCGCGGAGCTGGAGCGACCGCTCGGCGTGCTGGGCGGCGGTCCGGTACTGCTGGAGGTCCCGGTGGCAGTGCCCCAGCTCGTCGGCGAGCTGGGCCTCGTCGAACGTCCGGGCCCAGTGCGGCACCTCGTCGCCCGGCCGCGCCGCTTCGAGGGCCCGCTCGGCCCGCACCAGGGAGGCGCTGCACGCGCGGGCCTCACCGAGGACCGCGTGGCCGCGCGCCTCGACGGCGTGCAGCATCGCCTGGACGACGGGAGGCGCGGCGGGCCCGACGCCCTGCTGGGCGACCCGGGCCAGCTGCACGGCCTCGCGCCCGTGGCCCAGGTAGACGGCCTGGCAGCTCATGGTGAGGAGCACGTACGAGCCGTAGGCCCGGTCCCCTGCGGCCTGCGCCAGGCGCAGCGCCTGTACGAAGTAGCGCTGGGCGAGACCGTGGGCTGCGATGTCGTACGAGGTCCACCCGGCGAGCCGGGTGAGGTCCGCGACGGCGCCGAAGAGCCTGCGGCCGGTGGACTCCCCGTACGTGCCGCGCAGCATCGGCTCGGCCTCGTGCTCCAGATAGCGGACGAGGGCCTGCCGGGCGTGGCCGCCGCCGTAGGCGTGGTCGAGGGTGCGGAAGAGTTCGCCGACCGAGCGGAGGGCGGCGATGTCCCCGCCGGAGACCCGCTGGCCGGGGCCCCGGTCGGTGCCGCGCTGCCGGGGCACCGAGAAACGGCCCTGCTGGGGCACCCGGGGGTCCTGCGGGGCGCGCCCCTCGTGGCCCGCGCGGCCGGGGTCGTACGGTGTCCGCCCGTCGTGCGCCGCCCGGCCCTCGTAGGGCTGCCGTCCGTCCTGCGGGGCGCGGCCGTCGGCGGTCCTGAGGTCGTGTCCGGCGCCCGGGGTGCGGGGGTCCGACGGGAACCGGGGGTCGTACGGGAGACGGGTGTCGTGTCCGGCGCGGGCCGCGGCGGCGCCCGTGCGGACCGCGGCGGGCTGCGGCTCGCCACGGGCGACCCGGTCGTCGGCGCGGCCGATGAGCCAGTCGCGGCTGGGCACGACCAGGCCCGCAGGGGTGAAGGCGATCTTGCGCAGCTCGGCGTGGCTGCCGGAGTCCTTGCGCCAGAGCCCGCTGACGATGTCGACGGCCTCCTCGGGGGTGGCGGCGAACTCCAGGCCCGCGTACACCGGTGCGCAGGCGTCGAGGCCGAGGTCCTGGGCGGAGAGGCGGCGGCCGAGGCGGCGGGTGAAGACCTCCGCGATGAGCGCGGGTGTGGTGCCGCGCGGCTGCTGGCCGCGCAGCCAGCGGGTCACGGACGTCTTGTCGTACCGCAGATCGAGGCCGTGCTCCAGCCCGAGCTGGTCCACCCGTCTCGCGAGCCCGGCGTGGGAGAACCCGGCTTCGGCGATGAGCGCGGCGAGCTGGCGGTTCGGGATGCGCTGCGGGGGTCGTTCCGTCATCAGCTGTGCGGTCTCCTGCCTTCCGGGTCCTGGCGGCAGACCCGTCGGACCCTCATGGAACGGCGCGAATTTAGCGGTCCTCACGGCCCGTACTGCCAGCTTCGCCCCACATTCATCCGATCGTGTGAGGATTGGGGGCATCGCTGACGCGATGCCCCCGTCCACCTGCCGGAGGGGTGTTCCCACCGCCGCCGTACAGTGGCAGGGGCGCGAACGACGCAGGGTGTCGCACCGGTCCGGGACGATCCCCGGCCCCCGGTCCGCGGCGCCCCAGGAGGAGGCATGGCCGTGAGTGAGCTGCGATTCGTCCGCCTGGGATTCGGCGGGGAAGCCGTCGAATACCAGGAGGCCTGGGACAAGCAGCGCGAGGTGCACGCCGCACGGTTCGCCGACGAGATCGACGACACCTGTCTGCTCCTCGAACACCTCCCGGTCTACACCGCCGGGCGGCGCACCACGCAGAGCGAGCGGCCCCTCGACGGGACGCCCGTGGTGGACGTGGACCGAGGTGGCAAGATCACCTGGCACGGCCCCGGCCAGCTGGTCGGCTACCCGATCATGAAGCTGCCCCGGCCGGTGGACGTGGTCGCGCACGTGCGCCGTCTGGAGGAGGCGCTGATCCGCACCGCCGCCGAGTTCGGCCTGGAGACGAGCCGGATCGAGGGGCGCAGCGGGGTCTGGGTGCTCGGCGACCCGGTCGAGCTGCGCCCGTCGCCGGGCGGCCTGTCGCTGGACTTCGACCCGCGTCTGACCGACGAGGAGTTCGACCCCCGGCTGAACGGCCCGGAGTACGCCCCGTCCAACGCGGGCCAGCGGCGCGAGGACCGCAAGCTGGCCGCGATCGGCATCCGGGTCGCCAAGGGCGTCACGATGCACGGCTTCGCGCTCAACGTGAATCCGGACAACACCTGGTTCGACCGGATCATCCCGTGCGGCATCCGGGACGCGGGCGTGGCCTCGCTGGCGAACGAGCTGGGCCGGGACGTGCCGATCGCGGAGGTCCTGCCGGTGGTGGAGAAGCACCTGCGGGAGGTCCTGGGGGGCGCGGAGCCGAAGCCGCGCGCGATCGAGCGCCCGGCGGGGACGGTCGCGGCGGCGGCCCCGGCTCCCGCCGAGGACCCCGCTCCGGAGCCGGCCCCGGCCTCCGCTCCGGCCCCGGTCCCGGCCCCGGTCCCGGCCTGAGGAATGCGTGGCCCTGGCCAGAGGTTGGCCAGACGTAATAAGACATGGGAAGCAACGGCGTACCCTGGTGTGCGCCGAAGAATCGAAGCTACAGGAGCCGATGTGTCCGCAGTCGCACCCGACGGACGCAAGATGCTGCGCCTGGAGGTCCGGAACGCCCAGACCCCCATCGAGCGCAAGCCCGAGTGGATCAAGACCCGGGCGAAGATGGGGCCCGAGTACACGAAGATGCAGGGCCTCGTGAAGAGCGAGGGCCTGCACACGGTCTGCCAGGAGGCGGGCTGTCCCAACATCTTCGAGTGCTGGGAGGACCGCGAGGCCACCTTCCTCATCGGCGGTGACCAGTGCACCCGGCGCTGCGACTTCTGCCAGATCGACACGGGCAAGCCCGAGGCGCTGGACCGGGACGAACCGCGCCGGGTGGGCGAGTCGGTCGTCACGATGGACCTGAACTACGCCACCATCACCGGCGTCGCCCGCGACGACCTGGAGGACGGCGGCGCCTGGCTGTACGCGGAGACCGTGCGCCAGATCCACCAGCAGACCGCCGAGCGGGCCGACGGGCGCACCAAGGTCGAGCTGCTGGCCCCCGACTTCAACGCGGTGCCGGAGCTGCTGGAGCAGGTCTTCGACTCGCGCCCCGAGGTCTTCGCGCACAACGTCGAGACGGTGCCGCGGATCTTCAAGCGGATCCGCCCCGGCTTCCGCTACGAGCGTTCGCTCGACGTCATCACGCGCGCGCGCGACTACGGCCTGATCACCAAGTCGAACCTGATCCTCGGCATGGGCGAGACCCGCGAGGAGGTCAGCGAGGCGCTCCAGCAGCTGCACGACGCGGGCTGCGAGCTGATCACCATCACGCAGTACCTGCGCCCCTCGGTCCGGCACCACCCCGTGGAGCGCTGGGTGAAGCCGCAGGAGTTCGTGGAGCTGAAGGAGGAGGCCGACGAGATCGGCTTCTCGGGCGTGATGTCGGGCCCGCTCGTCCGTTCCTCGTACCGGGCCGGGCGGCTGTACCTGCAGGCCATGGAGAAGCGGGCGTCCACGCAGGGCGTGTGAATCCGAGCACAAGCGGTTACCGGCCAGTAGGGCCCGGATCGGACGCGGCCCGTACGACCCCGCAGCTCAGCGGGGGCGTACGGGCCGCGTCGTTGTGCGCCCGTTCCCCCGACCCGCCCCATCAACGTTTCATCAGTGTTTGACCACCGGGTCACGTGCTGGTAACACCGATCTGTGAGCCTGGTTCCACCCCACCGCGACCACCCGCTCACGTCCCCCGCCTCGCCTCACCCGTCATCGAGGAAGGACCCCGACATGCCGGCCGCATCGACGCACGTGCGCGTCACCGCGATCCCGTCCGTCACCGACGCCCTGAAGGCCGTGGAGGCGCTGTTCCTCGGCGCCGGACAGCGCACCGCCCGGCGGAACGCCTGGAACTCGGTCCTGGAGGACCGCCGCCGCGCCAAGGACCGGGTCGAGGCCCAGCACGTGATGGAGGCCGCGTCGGGCCGGACCTCCCGGGCCACGTAAACTTCAGAGCATGGCGAGGAAGGCAAACACGGGCAGCGCTGACGCTGCGAACCAGGGGCGGCTCAAGCAGATCGCCCTCACGTACAAGATGACCCGGAAGGCCGACCCGAAGGTCGGACTTGTCGTCGCCGGCGTGGGCATCGTCGTACTCGGTGTCCTCCTCGGAATCGGCTTCCTCATCGGGCATCCGGTCTACCTGGGCATCCTGGGCTTCGTCCTGGCGCTCCTGGCGGCGGCCATCGTCTTCGGACGACGTGCCGAGCGCGCGGCCTTCGGGCAGATGGAGGGCCAGCCGGGCGCTGCGGCGGCGGTGCTGCAGAACGTCGGACGCGGCTGGACGACGACCCCCGCGGTCGCGATGAACCGCAGCCAGGACGTCGTCCACCGGGCCGTCGGCCGGGCGGGCATCGTGCTGGTGGCCGAGGGCAACCCGAACCGGGTCAAGACGCTCCTGGCGGCCGAGAAGAAGCGGATGAACCGCGTCGTGCTCGACGTACCGGTGCACGACCTCATCGTCGGCAACGACGAGGGTCAGGTGCCGCTGAAGAAGCTCCGCACCACCATGCTCAAGCTGCCCCGGGTACTCACCGGCCCGCAGGTGACGGCGGCCAACGACCGACTGCGGGCGATGGGCGACCTGATGAGCAACATGCCCCTGCCGAAGGGGCCTATGCCGAAGGGCATGCGAATGCCTCGGGGCGGAAAGATGGGCTGACGCGCTCCCGGCATGACACACGAGGGGCCCCGGACCGTGGAGACGGTCCGGGGCCCTTCGTCATGGGCACGAGCCCGCGTACGTACGAGTCGACAGGTGTACGTACGAATCCGTGTACGGCACGCGTGGCCTTGCGTACGGGCCCGCGTGCGTACCGGGGGGCCGACGGATCAGATGCGGACCTGGACGGCGCCGGAGAGCCGGTCGTGGAGGCCCCGCCCGTCGCGGTCCCAGATGAGCGCCGGGATCGCCAGGCAGACGAGCAGCGAGCGCAGCGCGACGCGCGGGAGGCCGAGGCGCCCGCCGCGCGCCGAGACGACCCGCAGGCCGAAGAGGCGCTTGCCGGGCGTCGAGCCCACGGTGCCGACCGTCAGGACGCTCAGGACGAGCAGGATGACGAGGGCCCAGTTGCCGGTGGCCTGGTTGTAGCCGTTGGTGATCAGGCCGTATGCGATCAGCGTGCAGAGGGCCCAGTCGACGGCGAGGGCGCCGAGACGCCGCCCGGGACGGGCGATCGAACCGGGGCCCTCCTCGGGCAGCCCCAGCTGCTGACCGCGGTAGCCGAAGTCGACGCCTGCGTCCTCGGCCGCCGCGCGGGGGCCGGAGAGCCAAGATCCGAGTGCTTGCCTGTTGTCCACCCGACCACGGTACTGTGCCCGTTTTCGATCACTTGGGCCCGGGTGGGCGAAGCCCGGATCGAGCGGGCGGTACGGGGACGGCGGGCGGGCCGGAGCACGGTACGGCCCCGGGAGACACCCACCCCGGTTAACTTCGACGAAACAATTGGGTCATGCTTGAGAAATCCCGTCTGCCTATGGTCGGGTCCAGCGTGGGCCACCGCACCGGCCGCACGACCGAGCTGCAACCCCGCCCCTCCCCGGGCCGGGAGTAGGAGGAGTTGGATGTCCGAGAAGCACGGGTTCCAGAACGCCGACGAGGTCAACAAGTTCATCAAGGACAACGACGTCAAGATGGTCGACGTCCGGTTCTGTGACCTCCCGGGCGTGATGCAGCACTTCTCGATCCCGGCCACGGCCTTCGACCCGTCGGAGGAGCTCGCGTTCGACGGTTCGTCGATCCGCGGCTTCCAGGCCATCCACGAGTCCGACATGTCGCTCCGCGCCGACCTGTCGACGGCCCGTGTGGACCCCTTCCGCCGCGACAAGACGCTCAACATCAACTTCTTCATCCACGACCCGATCACGGGCGAGCAGTACAGCCGCGACCCGCGCAACATCGCGAAGAAGGCCGAGGCGTACCTCGCCTCCACCGGCATCGCCGACACCGCGTACTTCGGCCCCGAGGCCGAGTTCTACGTCTTCGACTCGGTCCGCTTCGAGACCTCGGCGAACCAGGGCTTCTACCACATCGACTCCGAGGCCGGAGCCTGGAACACCGGTTCGGAGGAGAACAACCGCGGCTACAAGGTCCGTTACAAGGGCGGCTACTTCCCGGCCCCGCCGGTCGACCACTTCGCGGACCTGCGCGCGGAGATGTCCCTGGAGCTGGAGCGGGTCGGCCTCCAGGTCGAGCGCCAGCACCACGAGGTCGGCACCGCCGGTCAGGCCGAGATCAACTACAAGTTCAACACGCTGCTGGCCGCGGCCGACGACCTGATGCTGTTCAAGTACATCATCAAGAACGTCGCCTGGCGCAACGGCAAGACCGCGACCTTCATGCCGAAGCCGATCTTCGGCGACAACGGCTCGGGGATGCACGTCCACCAGTCGCTGTGGGCCAACGGCGACCCGCTGTTCTACGACGAGACGGGCTACGCGGGCCTCTCGGACACCGCCCGCTACTACATCGGCGGCATCCTCAAGCACGCCCCGTCGCTGCTCGCCTTCACCAACCCGACGGTGAACTCGTACCACCGCCTGGTGCCGGGCTTCGAGGCCCCGGTCAACATGGTGTACTCGCAGCGCAACCGCTCCGCCGCCATGCGCATCCCGATCACGGGCTCGAACCCGAAGGCCAAGCGCGTCGAGTTCCGCGCGCCGGACCCGTCCTCGAACCCGTACCTCGCCTTCTCGGCGCTGCTCCTCGCGGGCCTCGACGGCGTCAAGAACAAGATCGAGCCGATGGAGCCGATCGACAAGGACCTCTACGAGCTGGCTCCCGAGGAGCACGCCAACGTCCCCCAGGTCCCCACCAACCTGGAGGCCGTCCTCACCGCCCTGGAGGAGGACAACGAGTACCTCCAGGCCGGCGGCGTCTTCACCTCGGACCTGATCGAGACCTGGATCGACTACAAGCGCGTCAACGAGATCGCCCCGATCCAGCTCCGCCCGCACCCGCACGAGTTCGAGCTGTACTACGACCTGTAGGCCGCACACGCTCCACGAAGGCCGCCGCCCCTCACCGGGGGCGGCGGCCTTCGCCGTTCACCGGCCCCGGGTTCAGCGGCCGTAGCGGATCAGGGTGCGGACCATGCGGCAGGTGGTGTCGGAGGGCGGGTGGATGCCCAGGGTGGTGGCCGTGGTGCGTATCTTCGTGTTCGTCGCCTTCGACGGGATGTAGACGCCCGCGTCGAGGAGGGCGATGGCCAGGCGCATGGCCTTCAGGCGCCTGTTGTGCGACACGTACCACTCGCGGGGGCGGCCCGCCGGGAGCGGCTGTCTGCGCAGGGGCTTCCAGGGTTCGAGGGACGGTGTCCGGATCACGGCGAGAGCCATGGGCTACCTCCTGGCGAACGGCGGGGTGCGGGCCCTCCCCGGGACCCTCACCTTCACCCCCCATTTTAGTGCCCCCCACTGACAATCGCCCCTGGCCAGGCAGGGTTTGGGGGGTGGTGGAGCAGGTCTTGGGGGGTACCGTACGGGTCATGGAGATCTGGATCAATCCCGCCTGTTCCAAGTGCCGTGGAGCCCTCGCGCTGCTCGACGCCGAGGGCGTCGACTACACCGTCCGGCGCTATCTGGAGGACGTCCCCACCTCCGAGGAGATCCGGGGCGTGCTGGACCGGCTCGGGCTCGAACCGTGGGACATCGCCCGGACCCAGGAGTCCGTCGCCGGGGAGCTCGGGCTGGAGGAGTGGGGGCGCGACGCCGCCCACCGCGACCGGTGGATCGACGCCCTGTCCGCCCATCCCCGGCTGATCCAGCGGCCCATCATCACCGCCGAGGACGGCACCGCCGTCGTCGGCCGGTCCGAGGAGGCCGTCAGGGACGCCCTCTCCCGTCGGCTCCCGTGACCTCTCCCGCCCCGGCGGACCCGCCCGGTGGGCTCGGGGGCGATCTGCATCTCGATCTGAGCGGGGCCGGGAGCCGTCGGGCCGCGCTCATCGGGGCGCTGCGCGAGGCCGTGCGCCACGGGCGGCTCGCCCCCGGCACCCCGCTGCCGCCCTACCGGACGCTCGCCGCCGATCTCGGCGTCGCCCGCAACACCGTCGCCGACGCCTACGCCGAACTGGTCGCCGAGGGCTGGCTCACCTCCCGTCAGGGCTCCGGCACCCGGGTCGCCGAGCGGGTCGCCGCGCCCTCCCCCGGGCCCGTACGGCCCGCCGTGCCGCCGCCCCTCCCGTACGACCTCGTGCAGGGCAAGCCCGATCCCGCCGCCTTCCCGCGCGCCGCCTGGCTCGCGGCCGCCCGGCGGGCGCTGACCGACGCGCCCGACGAGGCCTTCGGGATCGGTGACCCGTACGGCCGGATCGAGTTGCGGCGGGCGCTCGCCGAGTACCTCGCGCGCGTCCGGGGCGTCCGGACCTCCCCGGAGCGGATCGTGATCTGCTCGGGCGCCGCGCACGCCCTGCGGCTGCTCGCGCGGGTCCTGGGCGCGGGCCCGTGGGCCGTCGAGGCCTACGGGCTCCCCTTCCACCGGGGGCTCCTCGCCGGGGCCGGGGTCGCCACCGTGCCCGTCGCCGTCGACGCCGAGGGGGCGCGGACCGCCGACCTCCCCCGTCACGCCCGCGCGGTGCTCCTCACCCCGGCCCACCAGTTCCCCACCGGCGGACCTCTGCACCCCGGGCGCCGGACCGGCGCCCTGGAGTGGGCACGGGCCTCCGGCGGGCTGGTCGTCGAGGACGACTACGACGGGGAGTTCCGCTACGACCGGCGGCCGGTGGGCGCGGTACAGGCGCTCGATCCCGACCGGGCCGTCCTCCTCGGGTCCGTCAGCAAGAGCCTCTCCCCCGCGCTGCGGATCGGCTGGATGTGCCTGCCGGGTTCCCTGGTGGAACCGGTCGTCGCCGCGAAGGGGCTGCGCGAGCCGCACACCTCCGCCGTGGACCAGCTGACCCTCGCGGAGTTCCTCGTCTCCGGCGGGTACGACCGGCACGTCCGGCGGATGCGGCAGCGGCACCGGGCCCGCCGCGACCGGCTCGTGGCGGTGCTCGCCGAGCGGGTTCCGGAGGTGCGGGTGACGGGGATCGCCGCCGGGCTGCACGCCGTGGTGGAACTGCCGCCCGGCACGGAACGGGCGGTGCTCGCCGCCGCCGCCCGGCACGGGGTCGCCGTCGAGGGCCTCGCCCCCTACCGGCATCCCGACGCGGAACCCCTGCCCGAAGGTCTCCCCGACGGCCTCGTCGTCGGATACGCCACCCCGCCGGAACGGTCGTACGGCCCCGCCCTGGACGCCCTGTGCGCGGCCCTGCGGGAGGCCCTGGAAGAGGACCGGGCCCGCTAGCCTCCCGCAGGGGAGGGCGCGGTGGGATCCGGCCCCGTGGCGGGTGGCCTTGGCGCGGGGCCGTCCGGGGCGATCGCGGTGGCGCTCAACCGTGTTCCGGCTCGGTGGAGCGGCCGTGCGCGGAACCGGGTCCCCCGCCGGGCGCGAAGTCGGGCGCGAAGTCGGGCACGAACCGGCTCAGCCGGTAGGTGGTCGCCCGCTCCAGTCGTCCGCAGAGGACGTCGACCCGGGTCGACGTCCAGTCGATCCGCTCCGGCCCGGCGCGCAGGCGCCTGAGGTGGTCGTTCCACTCCGACTCGTCCCGCGTCTCGAAGAGCACCTCCCAGCGGCCCGTTCGGGGGGTGGTGTGCCCCACGGCCCGCTGTCCGCTCTTCCTCTTCCGCTGTCCTGGCATCCGTCCAGCATCACCGGGGCGGCACCGCAGAGGCAAGATCGTTTCCAGGAGCGCGGCCCGCGTCCGTCCAGCGCCCGAGCCACGGTCCCGCTCGTCCTCGTCCGCCGGGTCGAGGAGTTCGACGGCCTGCACCCGGGCCTCCCGGAACGTCGATGCCCGTCCTCTCGCTCCCGCCGGGCGGGGCTCAGCCCGCCAGTTCCTCCGCCTCCGCCAGGATCTCCGTGAGACGCAGGCCGAAGCGGGCGTCGCACGGGTGGGGGTCGCCCGTGCGGGCCGCTTCGGTCAGGGCGTCCACCGCCGCGCCGAACGCGTCCACCGCCCCGTCCCAGCGCGGGAGTCCGGCCCGGCCGCCGGTGCCGTACAGCGTGAGGGCCGCCTCCGACGCCTCCGGCGGGGCGCTCAGGGTGAGGGTCGCCGTGCTGCTCGCGCCTGAGGCGTGCCGCAGCACCAGGTGGTGGCCGTCCGCCGCGCCCCGGACCGCGGTGATCCCCGTGACGTCACCGAGCACCGGCAGCAGGACGGAGAGCACGTGCGGGCCGACGTCCCACAGGCCGCCCTTCTCCCGGCGCCACGGCGAGGACGCGTACGCGCTGTCCGAACCGGGGCCGTAGAGCGAGCC
This sequence comes from Streptomyces sp. NPDC087215, assembly GCF_044744885.1. Classification (NCBI taxonomy): domain Bacteria; kingdom Bacillati; phylum Actinomycetota; class Actinomycetes; order Kitasatosporales; family Streptomycetaceae; genus Streptomyces; species Streptomyces sp. NPDC087215. Next base: position 602,391 of record NZ_JBIUZD010000002.1, on the reverse strand, counting down.
GAGCCAGTGCCCCTCGGCCAGGAACCAGCCGTCCTCCGCCGCCCGTTCCGCGATCCAGCGGGCCGTCGGCTCCGCGAAGCGCAGGGTGCAGAACACCACGGACGCGACCCCGGCCCTCTCCACCGCCTCCGCCACCGCGCGCGCCCCCGCCACCGTCGTGGCGACCGGCTTGTCGAGCAGGACGTGACAGCCCGCCTCGGCCGCCCGCACGGCCAGGGGCGCCTGGACGTCCGGCGGGAGCGCGAGCGCCACCGCGTCGCTGGCGGCGAACAGGGCGTCCACGTCGTCGTACGCGCGCGTGCCCGAGGCGGTGGCGAGGTCGACCGCCGCCTCGGGGCGTCTGCCCCACACTCCGCTGAACTCGATCCCCGGATGCCCGGCCAGCGCGGGCGCGTGCGTGTGTCCGGCCCAGGGGCCGGTGCCGAGGAGTCCGATACGGGGCTTCCCGCCCAGGTGCTTCACCATGGGACCAGTCTGCCGGTCGCCACCGACAACCGGGATCCCGGCCGTTCCACGGGCGCTCCGGGACCCGGTGGCCCCGGCCCTCCGGTCCCGGCCCGGACCCGCCCTGACCGTCCGGCGCACCTCCGCCTCCCCGTCCGGCGCACCTCCGCCTCCCCGTCCGGCGCACCTCTGCCTCCCCGTCCGGCGCACCTCCGTCTCCGTCTCCCTCTCCGTCGAGCCAGGAAATCCACTCGCGCCCCTCCCCCCTCCGGGTGTTAGCGTTCCCCCGCCGGCCGCGGGACTCCGGTGCGACTTCCGGAACCTGCCTCTGAAGCAACGTCTTCGCTGTTCGTGCCCTCATTCCCCGGCCGGCGTCCGGGCCGGGGGAAGAACCGAGGGGGAGCCTTGTCCGAGCTCGTCGCCGCCGAGGACGTGCTCCTCTTCGTCAATGCCGCCGTGACCGCCACCGGGCAGCGCGAGTTCCGCTCCTCGGCCGCCGCCCAGCGTTTCTCGCTGGCGTTCGTCCACGAGTACGTGCGGGTCAACTACCGCCCCGTGTACGCCGCTTCCCTGGCGCTCGACATCAACCACCACAACGCCGCCCTCGTCGTCGAGGGGCTCCTTCGCACCGCCGACGAGGCCGGTGGTCCCGAGGAGAAGCGGGCCGAGGGGCGGTTGATCGCGGCGCGGCTCGCGCTGCTGCCGCCGCAGCGGGTCTACCGGCTGTTCCGCGCGCTGCGTGCGGCCGGGGTCAACAACCGGCGTACGCGCGCGATCGTCCGCGGCTGGCTCGCGGCCCGGCGCGATCCCGCGCACGACGCGGTGAAGTACCGGTCCGGTCTCAAGGCGGCCCTGCGCCATGTCCACGGGCGGCTGCCCGACGCCGAGACCGGGGACTTCCTGTTCGCGCCGCGCCGCCGGGTCCGGTACGAGAACCCGACGCTCGACGCGTTCCGCCGGGCCAGGTACGAGCAGGGAGCCCTGTACGAGCTGCCGTTCACGGTCGCGGAGGGCTTCGCCGCCGCGCACGGGGTGCCCCGCGCGGTGTTCATGGAGCGGATCGCGCCCCGGATGACACGCCTTGAGCGGCTGCGGACGGCGCGGGCGGCCGATCTGTCCGTCATGCCGCTGACCCGGCTCGCCGTGTACGTGCTCGCGTTGCCGTTCGGCGAGCGGGTGGCGCGGCGGGCCGAGCTGACGGGGGCGCTGCGGGCGGCGGCGCGGCGGGCCGCGGGGCCGTACGCCGGGAGCTGGGGCCGGGTCACCGGTGTCCTCGACGACAGTTTCTCCTCGTCGGGTTCGGCGGTGAAGCGGCGCCGTCCGCTGGCCGTCGCGCTGGGCTGCCACTTCCTCCTGGAGGCCCTCGCGGGTCCGGGGGGCTACGTCCCGCTGTGGACGTCGGGCGGCGACGACGCGCTGCTCGTCCGGCCGTACGGGCCGACTCCGCTGGGCTCGCGCGTCCTGGACGCGCTGGAGACCGGTCCCGACCGGCTGGTGATCGTGTCGGACGGCTGGGACAACGCCCCGCCGGGGCTCGCGGGCGAGGTGCTGCGGGTGTGGCGGACGCGGCTCGATCCGGAGCGGCGGACCAGTGTGGTGCATCTGAACCCCGTGTACGACGCGGAGGGTTTCGACGTGCGCGCCCTGGCCCCGGGCGTGCCGGTGGCGGGCATCCGGGACGCGGAGGACCTGGCGGCCCTGGTGGAGATCGCGCAGTTCGCGGAGGGCCGGACGGGCTTCGGGGAACTGCGGGCGTATCTGGACCGCCGGGTGGAGCTGTTCCTCACGGCGGCGGGGGCGGGGGACGGATCGGGGCACCGGTCGGGGAGCGCCCCGGGGATCGGGCCGGGGAACCGGGACGGCGCACCGGGTGTCCGGCCTGGCAGCGCCCCGGGGAACGGGCCCGACGACCGGTCGGGCAGCGCCCCCGACGACCGGCAGGACCTCGCCCCGGAAGGCGGGACGGGGAACCGGGCGGCGGACCGGCCGGGAGGCCGCGCCGTCGGCGGGGTGGAGGAGCGGACGTGACCAGGATCGATCTGACGGGGCTCGACGTGCGGCCCGCGCAGGTGTGGGGCGGGGTGCGGCTGGTGCCGTTGGTGCGGGCCGAGCCCGTCGCCGGGCTGCGGCTGCGCCGGGAGCTGTACGGGGGCCTCGGCTCGGTGGAGCTGCCCGACCGGACCACCTACACCTCGTACGTCCCGCACGGTTTCGTCGCCGACTGGTCAGGTACCGGGCGGGGCGCCGAGGCAGCCGCGTACGGCACGCTCCTCGGCGGGGAGGCGGAAGACCGGGACCGGGAACGGGACAGGGAACGGGAACGGGCGGGGGAAGGCGGCGCCGGGCCGTCGTCCTGTCTGCCGGTGCGCCGCATCCACCGGATGGCGAAGCGGCGGCGCGACAGGGACGGGCGGGTGGAGCGGCGGCTCCGCTTCCTGCCTCTGCACCTGGCCCTGGAGGGGTATCTCGCGCTGCACTTCGGCGGGCCGTCGATCGTCTGGGACGAGTGGTCGCGTGAGGCCCTGCGGCACGGTCTGTCGCCGCGCGCGGAGGCGGCGTACGCGGGGTGGGCGGTGCCGGGGCTGGCGGAGGCGCTGCGGGTCTTCGAGGTGCATCCGGGCCAGTGCGGACTGCTGCTGTACGTGGCCGACTCGCTGGCCGCGGCCTTCGTGGTGCCGCACCCGGACGACTACCGGCTGCTGCACCCGACGCTGGTGGAGGACCTGTACGGGGAGCTGGTGCACCAGTACGCGTACTACGGCGGCGCGGTGCCCGAGTTCACCGCGCGGATCAGGGACGGGGCCGGGGGCATCCGTACCCTGGCCGATCTGCGGGCGGCGGCCCTGGAGCAGGAGCGGGCGTGGGCGGTGGCGCACGACGGTCTGATGGCGCGGGACCTCCTGGAGACCCCGTACGCCTTCGAGCGCGTGCACCGGGCCGGGCCGTTCCGTCTGTACCGGTTCCTGCCCCCGTTCGAACGGGGCGGGCGCGAGCAGCACATCGGTGAGGTGATCACCGACCGGAAGGGACGGACGGCCTATCTGAAGACCTTCCGATTGTCGGAGAAGCAGATCCGCAAGGGGTATCTGCTCCGGCGGCTCGCGGACTGCGACTGGCACCTGGAGCGGACGGCCGAGGCGCTGGGGACCTCGTACGCGGAGCTGGTGCGACGGGTGCGGGCGGCGGGGCTGGGGCCGTTCCTGGACGCCGGGACGGTCGGGCGGCGGCTGAAGGAGCTGTCGGAGGACCGCGCGGACGAGCCCCGCCGCCCGGTGTGACGCCACTCACCTCTCCTTACGGGGCCGCTCACCGCCCCGTGCACGGCCCCTCCGCCCAGGGCCGGGCGCGTAACACGGGGTTCACACGAGGGTCACGGACGGGAAATCCCGTGTTGCGAAGCTGCGACAGCGAAACCGAACACCGCAGCAGCACGCAGCGCCGCGAGCCGCCGTGAACCCGCAGCAGCACGCCCAAAGGATGAGACCCGTGACCTTCAAGGCTGAGTACATCTGGATCGACGGCACCGCGCCGACCGCGAAGCTCCGTTCCAAGACGAAGATCATCGCGGGTGACGTCCTCCCCCTCGACGAACTGCCGCTCTGGGGCTTCGACGGTTCCAGCACGAACCAGGCCAAGGGGCACGCCTCGGACCGCGTGCTGCGCCCGGTGTTCTCCTGCCCGGACCCGATCCGCGGCGGCGACAACGACATCCTGGTGCTGTGCGAGGTCCTCAACACGGACATGACGCCGCACGAGTCGAACACCCGCGCCGCGTTGGCGGAGGTCTCCGGCCGGTACGCCTCCCAGGAGTCGATCTTCGGCATCGAGCAGGAGTACACCTTCTTCGAGGGCACCCGTCCGCTGGGCTTCCCGGCCAACGGCTTCCCCGCCCCGCAGGGCGGCTACTACTGCGGTGTCGGCGCGGACGAGATCCACGGCCGCCCGATCGTCGAGGCGCACCTGGACAACTGCCTCACGGCCGGTCTCGGCATCTCCGGCATCAACGCCGAGGTCATGCCCGGCCAGTGGGAGTTCCAGGTCGGCCCGCTGGCCCCGCTGGAGGTCTCGGACCAGCTGTGGATCGCCCGCTGGCTGCTGTACCGCACGGCCGAGGACTTCGACGTCACGGCGACGCTGGAACCGAAGCCGGTGAAGGGCGACTGGAACGGCGCGGGCGCGCACACCAACTTCTCCACCCGGGCGATGCGCGAGGGCTACGACGCGATCATCACCGCCTGCGAGTCCCTCGGCGAGGGCTCGAAGCCGCTGGACCACGTCAAGAACTACGGCGCGGGCATCGACGAGCGCCTGACGGGTCTGCACGAGACGGCCCCGTGGGACGAGTACTCCTACGGCGTCTCGGACCGCGGCGCCTCGGTCCGCATCCCGTGGCAGGTCGAGCAGGACCGGAAGGGCTACATCGAGGACCGGCGTCCGAACGCGAACGTCGACCCGTACGTGGTGACCCGGCTCATCGTGGACACCTGCTGCGAGGCCCTGGAGAAGGCCGGCCAGGTCTGATCCGCGCCGCTACGGAGCCGCTTCTGAGCCGCTTCTGGGCCGCTTCGAAGGTTTCCCACGGGAGGCGTCCACCGTTCGCGGTGGGCGCCTCCCGGTGTGACGGGGGCCGGTCCCGTGTGCCCCGCGCGGCGGGGTCCCTCCCGGCATGTGGGAAGGACTACACGGGGTTTGGCCGGTCCGGGGCTCGTCGGGGCCATTCCCTTCTGCTTCAATAGGGATATGGCCATCACAGAGAACGACACCGCGAAGGGTCGTCACGACCTGGAGCCGTTCTGGCCTTCCCGGCAGCACCACGACTTCGACCGGGTGTGTTGCCGCGCGAGGAACGCGTCGGCCCTCTAAAGCCCCGATCGGCACGGTCCGGTCCCCGGCCTTCGGCCCACGCGCACGACGTACGACTCCTGTCCGTCCGTTTCTCCGCGCGAAAGAGCTGACTTCCATGGCGCATCCCCAGGCCCACTCCCCGAGTATCCCCCTCACCGCCGTCCGTCCCGGACGGCACCGGCTCCGCGCCGTCGACCCCAACGAGGTCGTGGACCTCGCCCAGGTCGCGGACTTCCTGCCGCCCGGCGCGACCCTGCTGCCCGCCCCGCCGCACACCCTGCCGACGCTGCCGGGCCGCCCGCCGATGGTCGGGTACCTCGTCCTCGTACCGGCCGACCAGCAGCGGCCGCCCGTCGCCGCACCCGCACCGGCCCCCGCGCCGGTGTCCGCACCGGCGGAGGAGCAGGGTCCGGTGACGATCGACGGGGTCCAGCGGCTCGCCGTCGTCGACGGACAGGCCCTGGACCTGACGTACTTGGAGTTCGAACTCCTCGCCCATCTGGTGGCGCACCCCCACCGGGTCCACACCCGCGACCAGTTGGTCACCACGGTGTGGGGCTACGGGCACGTCGGCGACGGACGCACGGTCGACGTGCACGTGGCCCGGCTGCGCCGCAAGCTGGGCGCCGAGCACCGCCACACGATCCAGACCGTGCGGCGGGTCGGCTACAAGTACACCCCCTGATCAGCCGGTCCGGGTGGACCTCGCCCTGATCCTGGCGACCAGCGCCAGGGCGAGGTCCACCGCCAGGAACAGCAGCAGGCTCAGGCCGAGCAGCGGGACGAACCACGCCACCAGGACCGTACCCGCGAGCAGCGGGAGCAGCAGCTGCGCCGGGATCCTGCGCCACGCCCCGCGCGCCGCCGGGCGGCCCGGACGGCGCAGCCACCACATGCGGTAGCCCCAGAGGATCAGCAGGACCAGGGCGAGGGCCAGGGCGGCCAGGGCCAGTTGGTTGAACAGGCCGAGGAACACGCCGCTGTGCGCGTCGATGCCGATCCGGGTGAGCTTGGCGAGCAGCGGGTAGTCGGCGAAGGCCAGCCGGTCGAGGACCGTGCCGTCCGCCGGGTCCACCGCCACCGAGTCCAGCTGGAGCGGGAACTGGGTGTCGGTCTCCTTGATCACGTATCCCTTGCCGTCGGCGGGCGGCGCCACCGACAGGCGGGGGCTGTCGATGCCCGCCGCGCGGGCCGCTTCGAGGGCCCGGTCGATGCCGATGTCCGGGCCCTGGGCGGTGGGGGCGGTGCCGGTGTGGCCGCCGCCGTGGCCCTCGTGCTCCGAGGAGCCGCCGGGCGCGCCGCCGAGGGTCGCGGTGAGGGTGGGGGTCGCGCCGCCGAGACCGTCCTGGACGACGCCGATGTTCTCGCCCGCGTACCGGGACCAGGTCAGTCCGGTCGCGGACAGCAGGACGAGTCCGGTCACCGCCCACAGGCCGACCGAGCCGTGCCAGGACAGGGTGCGGCGGCGGGAGGCGGGGCCGCCCTCGGGGAGGAACAGGGCACGGCGGGTGCGGCGGCGCCTGCCGAGCCAGAGGAGCAGCCCGCCGAGCGCGACGACCCACAGCCAGCTCGCGGCGAGTTCGCTGTAGTTGCGGCCGAACTCGCCGAGGTGCAGGTCGCGGTGGAGCTCGTCGGTCCAGGTGCGCAGCGGGAGGGCGCCGGAGCTGCCGTAGCTGGGCAGCTGACCGCGTACGTCACCGGTGTACGGGTCGACGAAGACGGCGAGCGAGGTGCCTTCGGGGACGTCGGGGTCGGCCATCAGGACACGGGTGGTCGCCCCGGGTTCGGCGCCGGGCCAGACGGCGGTGACGGTGCCGTTCGGGTTGACCTTGCGGGCGATGCCGACCTGCTGGGAGAGCGGCAGGACGGTGTCGCCGACCGGGACCTCCAGTTCGTGCGCGTACACGATCTTCTCCGCCTGGAAGGAGAGCGCGTACAGCAGACCGCTGAGGGCGGCGACGAGGAGGAACGGGGCGACGAGGACGCCCGCGTAGAAGTGGACGCGGAGGACGAGGGGGCGCAGCGCGCTCCAGGTGCCGGGCCGGGCGGGCGGTCCGGTGGGGGCGGGCTCGGGTGCGGCCGTGGGGTCGGTGGCGGTCGCCGTGGTGGATGCGGTCGTGGGGTTGGTCGTGGGGTCGGTCGTGGTGGGTCGGCGGGTCTTCGACGGTGGCGCCTCGGGCGTTTCCGGGCGTGCGGGATCGTCGATGCTCATGGGTGTCCTCGGGGACGGTACGGACAGGGGGAAGGGACCCCCGGGTCAGACGTGTGCTCCGAGGGTCGTGGCGCGGGGTGCGGGCGGCCGGGGCGGGCCGCGCCGGGAGAGGCTGTGGGCGAGGACGACGGCGACCGGCGGCCGGGCGTCGCGGCGGGCCCGCCGGGGGGTGCGGCACGGAGGTCCGGGGACCCGTACCCGGGCGAGGGCCAGCCGGACCGGGGTGAAGGCGTACGCGAGGGCGGCGCCGGCCAGCGTGAGGAACGCGGCCTCGCCGTGGGCGAGCCAGAGCCCGCAGAGGAGCGCGGCGAGGAGGTGGACGGCGGCCATGCCGAGACCGCCGGTGGAGACCAGGTCGGTGGCGGCGCCCATGGCCGTGTCCGCGCCGACGCCCAGGTCCATGGGATCGGCGGGGGACGCGAGGGGGTGGCCGGTCATGCCGGTCATGTCGTGGGCGCCGGGCGCGGTGGGGCCGGGGGTCGCCGTCGCCGGGCGGCCGGTGTGCCCCGTGTGGGCGCCCGCCGTCGAGAACGTCAGGTGGAGCGCGCCCTGGAGCACGCCCATGGCGGCGGCGACCGTCGGCGCGCTCCGGCGGCGGCCCGCCGCGGCCCAGGCGAGGGCCGCCGTCGCGGCGAACGCGGCGAGCAGGGTCACGGCCGGGAGCCGATGCGCAGACATGGACGAATGCCCCGCGGCGGCCAAGGCCACGCAGACCACCGCGAACAAGGCGGCTCTCAAGGCGCGCAGGGGCGACCGGGCATCCGTCATCGCCGGACATGTTGTCACCCGAACGGGTGTGGCACGAGTCCCCCTCCGCTTCTGGTGACGGCGTTCATGTGGTTGTGACGTCCGCCCGGCGTCCGGCACCTCTCCCCGGGCGCCTCGTTCGTTCCGCTTCGCCCGTTCCTCCCGTGGCGGAATCCTCCCCGAGCGGAACCCCCTGGCCTCCGGCCGGGCGGCGCGGCAGGCTCGGCCCATGAGACTGCTGATGCTCGGAGGCACGGAGTTCGTGGGCCGCGCGGTCGTGGAGACCGCGCTCGCCCGGGGCTGGGACGTGACCGTCTTCCACCGCGGGCGGCACGAGCCCCCCGCCGGGGTGACCGCCCTGCTCGGCGACCGCACGACCGGGCCGGAGGGGCTGGCCGCGCTGGCCGACGGGACCTGGGACGCCGTCGTGGACACCTGGTCGGCCGCGCCCTCGGCGGTGCGGGACGCGGCCCGGCTGCTCGCCGGGCGGGCGGGCCGGTACGCGTATGTGTCGAGCCGGTCCGTGTACGCGGGACCGGAGCCCGCCGGGCGGGCCGAGGAGGACCCGGTCGTGGACGGCTCCCCGGACGCCGGGGACGTGCCGTACGCGGAGGCCAAGCGGGGCGGCGAACTGGCGGCCGAGGGGGCGTTCGGCGCGGACCGGACGCTGTCCGTCCGGGCGGGGCTCGTCCTCGGCCCGTACGAGAACGTGGGCCGTCTGCCCTGGTGGCTCGGCCGGATCGCGCGCGGCGGCCCGGTCCTCGCCCCCGGCCCCCGGACGCTGCCGGTCCAGTACATCGACGCCCGCGACCTCGCCGGATGGACCCTCGACGCGGTGTCCGCCGGGCTGCACGGCCCGTACGACCTGGTCTGCCCGCCCGGCCGGACGACCATGGGCGAGCTGCTCGACGCCTGTGTACGGGTCACCGGCTCCGGTGCCTCGCTGCGCTGGACCGGCCCCGAGGAGCTGCTCGCCGCCGGTGCCGCGCCCTGGACGGAGCTGCCGGTGTGGCTGCCGCCGGGCGAGACGTACGACATGATCCACACCGCCGACGTCGGCAAGGCGCTGGCCGCCGGGCTGCGCTGCCGTCCCGTCGCCGAGACCGTCGCCGACACCTGGGCCTGGCTGGAATCGCTCGGTGGGATCGCGCCGCAGCGACCGGACCGCCCGGCGCCCGGCCTCACCCCGCAGCGGGAGGCGGAGGTGCTGGCCGCGCTCGCCGGGGCCTGAGGAGCCGGTACGGGTCGAAACGGCAGGTGTCCGCTGGGACTGCCCGGACCGGGGTGATCCCTTACGGTCGGCAGGAGAACGTACGCACGGGCGCGGACCCGTACGAGCCGGAGGAGCCGACGCCATGCCCGCCATTCCCGCCACCTCCGTCGCCAACCTGCGCGACCTCGGCGGTCTCCCGCTGGCCGGGGGCCGGACCGTCCGTCCGGGGCTCGCCCTGCGGTCCGCGCAGCTCGACCGGCTCGACCCGGCCGAACCGGGGGTGGCCCGCCTCGGCGTCCGCACCGTCGTGGACCTGCGCACCGAGAGCGAGCGCACCGCACGGCCCGACCGGCTGCCCGCCGGGGCGCGGGCGGTCCTCGCGGACGTGCTCGCCGACCAGCTGTCGATCAGCGGGCTGCCGCCCGCCGCCCAGCTGAGAACGCTGCTCTCGAACCCGGCGCTCGCCGAGGAGCACCTCGGCGGGGGCCGGGTCAGGGAGGCGTTCGCCCGCACCTACCGGACCTTCGTCTCCGGCGAGGCCGCGCGCACCGCGTACCGCACGCTGCTCACCGCGCTGGGCGGGCCGGACGCGGGGCCCGTGCTCTTCCACTGCACGGCGGGCAAGGACCGGACGGGCTGGGGCGCGACGGTCGTGCTGTCGCTGCTCGGCGCGGACGAGCGGACCGTGCGGACGGAGTACCTCGCCGTCAACCCGGCGGTGCGACAGGCGTTCGCGCCGATGATCGAGGGGTTCACCGCGCAGGGCGGTGACCCGCAGCTGGCCCTGGACCTGATCGGTGTCCTCCCGGAGTACCTGGAGGCGGCGCTGGACGAGGTGGCGGTCCGGCACGGGTCGATGGAGGCGTACGTACGGGAGGGGCTCGGCGTCCCCGACGGGACGACGGCACGCATCCGTGAGCGCCTGACCGCCCCGGGCGCCTGAACTGCGCTCGTACGAGAGGGACTTGACGGTCCGGCGCGGTCCGGGCGGGGCCCGGCCGGGGTGACCATCGGAAGAATCGCTCGTTCTGCTGAACGTGAGCACCCAGGATCTCGTTCCCTCGCCCGTGGGCCCGGTCGACGTCGAGCAGGCCGAGGCCGCGCTCGTCGAGCGCTATCCGCGTCTGGTCCGCATCGCCTACCTCGTACTGCCGCCGTCGCTCGGCCGCAACCGCCGGGTGCTGACCGCGCACGCGCTCGTGCAGCGTTCGCTGCCCCGCCGCCGGGTCCCCGGGCCCACCGTGCCCGCGCCCCGGCCCGCCGAGGACGCGGTCGATCCCGGATACGCGTACGTACGGGGCGAGGTGCTGCGGCAGGCGCTGGTCGCCGGGCTCCCGCTGCGGCGGTTCGCGCTGCCGCGCCGGGCGCAGTTCCCGCCGCTGCTCCCGCACGTGTGGGGGCTGCGGCTCTTCCCCCGGGTGGGCGGCGCGGACGAACTCGCCCTGGACCAGCGCCTGTCCCGCCTCTCCGGGCCCGGCCGCGCGGCCTATGTGCTGCGCGGCCTCGAACGCCAGGGAGACCCGGAGGTCCTGCGGGTCCTGGCGGCGGCCGGAGTGCCGGACCCGGCGGCGGCACTGGTGGAGGCGGACGCGGTGGACGCGGTGGACGCGGTGGACGCGGTGGACGCGGCCGAGCAGGGGCTGGAGGGGCGACGGGCCTCCCCTGCCAGCGACTTGGGGCAGCCGGGACGCTCGGGGCTGTCGGAGCCGGGGCCGGTGGGACGCTCAGGGCCGGTGGGACGCTCAGGGCCGGTGGGGCCTGAACTGGTGGGGCCTGTGGAACCCGTGGGGCTGGTGGGGGCGACAGGGCCGGGGTTCCCCGATCCGCCGGGCTCCCGCTCCCCCGGTCGCGCGGAACGGATCGGCGGGCAGGGCGGTCCGGGCCGGGCGGGCGCGGACGGTCCGGGCCGGGCGGGCGCGGACGGTCCGGGCGGCCCGGGTACGGCCCCGGGGAACGGGCAGCCCGGAGGGCCGGTCGGTGCCGACCGCACCGCCCACCACCCCGGCGCGCCGGGGTCCGTGCCCAGGTCCGTGCCCGCCGACGGCGGCGGCCCCCGCGGCTTCGTTCCCGGGCCGCGCCGCAGCGGCGGCGCCCTGCTGGAGTCCGACGAGTTCGACCCCTGCGCGCTCCAGGCGCGGCCCACGGACCTCCTGCGGCGGCGCCAGCACCTGCGGGCCTCGCTCGTCGCCCTCGTCGCGCTGCTGGTGTGCGGCGCGCTGCTGGGGCTGCCCGGGGACGGCTGGGGCAGGAACGGTGCCGCCGCTCCCTCGTACGCCCGTAACCCCGCCGCCGAGGCGGCCCTCGACCCGGGGGCGCTCAAGCGGGTGGACCCGGCCGTCTGGCCCGGTTCGACCCGGCAGGACTTCTCCGTGTGGCCCGCGCGCGGCGGGCTCGTGCGGGACCGCGCGCTGCTGCGGCGGGCGCTCGCCGTCTGGGCCCGCCCCGGGCCGTCCGTACGGTCGTCCGCGACGCCCGGCACCCCGGTGGGCCCGCCGATGGGACCGCCGCAGCTCCTCTTCGCGGGGCTGGTCGACGGGGCCCGGGTGGTCCTCCTCCACGACGGGCTGCGGGCGGTGCGGTACGCCGAACCGGCCGAGGGCGCGGCGGGCACGGCACTCGACTTCGCCAGGACCGACGGCGCCGACACACCCGGTGCCGCCGCGCTCGTGGTGTCCCGCGCGGCGGGCAACGTCCGCTATCTGACGGCCCCCTGGGTGAAGGAGACCGGCGCCCGGGACCTCCTGAGGCCCCTGACCGAGGCGCGCCCGCTGGCGCGGGACGCCGACGGGGTGACCGATCCGATGACGAGCCCCGCCCTCGCGCGGGACTGCGTCCGCTGGAACGCCCTCCAGCTGCGGGACGGTTCGGGGTCCCGGCTCCTCACCGACCTGGGCGAACTGGCCCCCGTCCGGCTGCTGTGGGGCCCGCCCGCCGCGCCGGTGGACGCGACGGGCCCGGAGGCCCGGACCGCGTGGGCGCGGACCGCCTGCCAGCTGGCGGCGGTACGGGCGCACGGGGTCCGGTCGGTGAACGCCTGGCGGTTCGCCCGGCAGGCGCTGCCGGAGGGCGCCGGGCGCGGCACCTGGATCTGTACGCGCGCGGAGACCTGGCGGGGCACGGGGAGCAGGGTCCTCGCCCAGTTCCTGGTGCCGTCGCCCCGGGTGCCCGCGGCGCTCGCGGCACGGGCGGAGGGCTCGCCCGCCTGCGGGGTGCGGGACCCCCGGGTGCTCGCGGGCGTGCTGTGGCAGGCACCCGGCGGCGACTGGTACGTCCTGGCGGCGGGCGGCGGGGGCTTCGCGTCCCTGGAGAGCTCGGGCGGGGTGACGGGCCGTGCGGACGGTCCGGTCCTCGCGGTACGGGCCTCGGCCGGGGCGCGGGCGGAACTGCGCGGTACGTTGGAGGACGGGAGGCGGGTGGGCGCGCTCCGGTGACCCACCGGGGGCGGGCCCCGGCGGGCGGGGCCTCCTCCCGTACGGCAGAAAGACGCCGCACAAGCCTGTCGCGCCGTCATACCCCTCAGTACATTGACGGTATGTCTAATAAGCAGCCCGCGCCGGTGGCGTCGGAGCACGTCGAACTCAAGGCCCGCAAGGTCTCCTTCGACTGGGAGGCGACCCCGCTCCACTGGGTGCCCGGCGACCCCTTCACCACGCACACCATCAATGTGCTGCACCTGCTGCTCCCGGCCGGCGAACGCTGGTTCGTGCACGTCTACCGGCAGGCCCTGCCGTTCGTCACCGACGACCGGCTGCGCGAGGACGTCATCGGCTTCATCGGGCAGGAGGCCGTCCACTCCCAGGCCCATGACGACGTCCTGCCCCATCTGCGCGCGCAGGGCCTCGACCCCACCCCGTACACCGCGCAGGTCGACTGGTTCTTCGAGAAGCTGCTCGGCGACCGGACGCTGCCGCCGGGCCGCGCGCGCCGCTGGTGGCTGATGGAGCGGGTCGCGATGATCGCCGCCATCGAGCACTACACCGCCTTCCTCGGCGACTGGGTCCTCAACGCGGACGCGCTCGACCGCGCCGGAGCCGACCCCACCATGCTCGACCTGCTGCGCTGGCACGGCGCCGAGGAGGTCGAGCACCGTGCGGTCGCCTTCGAACTGTTCATGCACCTCGACGGCGGCTACCGGCGGCGCGCCCGCACCTGGGCCCTCGCCTTCTCCACGCTCGTCTTCCTCTGGCAGCGCGGCATCCGCTTCTTCATGGAGAACGACCCCACCCTCGTCGACGGGAAGGCGTCCCTCGGCCAGTTCATGCGCAAGGGCCGTCAGGGCGTGCTGCCCGCCACCCCCGACATCCTCCGCTCCGTCCCCCGCTACCTCAGCCGCGCCTACCACCCCTCCCAGGAGGGCGACACCGCACAGGCCGTGGCCTATCTGGCCGCCTCCCCCGGCGCCGACGGAGGCCGCTGATGGCCCGGTTCGTCACCGTCGCCGTGGTCGCGGGGGCCGCGCTGCTGGTCCGCCGCGCGGTCCGCGGCCGGATGTCCACCGCCCCGCTCTGGCCGATGCCCGCGCTCGACGAGCCCGTCTCCGGACGCGGCCGGGGCCGCACCGTCACCCGCAGGGTCCGTGTCGCCCGTCGTACCGAACCCGCCGAGGGCGTCGTCGAACTGCGCCTGGAGGGGGCCGGGTTGCCCGCCTGGCGGCCGGGCGCCCACATCGACCTCGTCCTGCCCTCGGGGCTCGTCCGCCCCTACTCGCTCTGCGGCGACCCGGCCGACACCGCCGCGTACACCGTGGCGACCCGGCTGATCGAGGAGGAGCGGGGCGGGCGCGGCGGCTCCCGCGAGGTCCACGAACGGCTCCACGAGGGCGTCGAGATCGAGATCCGGGGGCCCCGCAACCGCTTCCCGCTGGTGGCGGCCCCGTCGTACGTCTTCGTCGCGGGCGGCATCGGCATCACCCCCGTCCTGCCGATGGTCCGCGCCGCCGAGGCGGCCGGTGCGGACTGGCGGCTCGTCTACTGCGGGCGCGACCGGGCCTCCATGCCGTATCTCGCGGAGCTCGGACGACTGGGCGGGGCCGACCGGTCGACCGTGGTCGCCGAGGACGAGTCGGGCCGCCCCGACCTGGGCTTCCTCGCGGAGGTGCCCGCCGGGACACCGGTGTACTGCTGCGGTCCCGAGGGCCTCATGGACGCCGTGACGGCCGCGCTGCCGGAGGGCAGGGCGCCGCGCCTGGAACGCTTCTCGGCGGCGGCACCGGCCGGTGGCGCGCCCTTCGAGGTCGAACTGCGGCGCTCCGGGCGCGTCCTGGAGGTCGCGGCCGACCAGTCGCTGCTCTCGGCGGTCCACGCGGAACTGCCGGGGCTCCTGTACTCCTGTCGGCAGGGGTTCTGCGGCACCTGCCGGCAGCGGGTCCTGGAGGGGGAGGTCGACCACCGGGACGACCTGCTCACCGACGCCGAACGGACCGACCAGATACTGATCTGCGTCTCGCGCTGCGCGGGGGGACGACTGGTCCTGGACCTCTGACTCACCGGGGCCCGCCCCTGGACCGGCGCCCGGCGCCCGAGCCGTGCCCGGTCCCTGGCCGGTGCCCGCCCCGACCCGCGCCCGGCACCCGGCCCGCCCGCTACGGCAGGACCAGCCAGTCCAGGGCGAGGGCGCCGAGGAGGCCGCCGACCAGGAGCCAGGTGCCGAGCCGGGTGCGGCCGTTGCGGGACAGTTCGATCACGACGCCGCAGAGGATCATGGCGAGTCCGTACACGCCGACGACCAGCACGGACGTACGGCTCGCCAGGCGGATCACCAGGACCACGGCCGTCGCCACCAGGAGCACGGAGGCGACGGCGACGCGCAGCCGCCGCGCCTGCTTCGGGGTGAGCCCGGCCGCCGGGACCGGCGCCTCCTCGGGCGCCTCCTCGGGCTCCTCCTCCGCGTCGGACTCCGCGGCCCCCGCCCGGAGATCGTCCATGTGTTCCCGCGCGGGCTCGTGCACTCCGGCGGCCTCTTCGCGCTTCTCGGGCCGCTCGGGCCGCTCGGGCTTCTGCGACCCCTCCGACTGCCGCGACTGCTGCGGCTTCTCCGACTCCGCCGCCCCTTCGGCCCGTTCGGAGCGGGGGGCGCCGGTGGGCTCCGGAGACTTCCGGGGGGTTCCCGGGGCGGTCTTCTCGCCGGTCCCGTCGCTCGCGGGGGCCTCATCGGCCTCCGGGGGCTCGGCGGCCTGGGTGTCCTGGTCGGAAGCGCTCATGGGGCAGGAGCGTAACGGACCCCGTTAGGCTGTTCGTATGACGACCGGGGTACGCCGCAGGATGGGCGTCGAGGAGCGCAAGCAGCAGCTGATCGGGGTCGCCCTCGAACTCTTCAGCCACCGCTCTCCCGACGAGGTCTCCATCGACGAGATCGCCGCCGCCGCGGGCATCTCCCGCCCGCTGGTCTACCACTACTTCCCCGGCAAGCAGAGCCTCTACGAGGCGGCGCTGCGGCGGGCCGCCGACGAGCTGGCGGCCCGGTTCGTGGAGCCTCCGCAGGGCCCCCTCGGGGCGCGGCTGCTGCGGGTGATGGGCCGCTTCTTCGACTTCGTGGACGATCACGGGCCGGGGTTCGCGGCGCTGATGCGGGGCGGTCCCGCCGTGGGTTCCTCCACGACGAACGCGATGATCGACGAGGTGCGGCAGGCCGCGTACGTGCAGATCCTGGCGCATCTGGGGGTCGAGAAGCCCTCGGCGCGGCTCGAACTGGTCGTCCGTTCCTGGGTGTCGCTCGCGGAGTCGACGGCGCTGATCTGGCTGGACGGGCGGCGGGTGCCGCGCGCGGAGCTGGAGCTGCAGCTGGTGCACGACTTCGCGGCCCTCGCGGCGGTGAGCGCCGCGTACGACGGCGAGATGGCGGGCATCCTGGTGGGCCTGCTCGCGGACGAGCCCGCCGACGGGCCCTTCGGGGAACTGGTGGCGCGGCTCGTGGCGCTGGTGCCGTCGGCGGGGACCGTGGAGCCGTCCGTGCCGTAGCGGCGTGGGCACCGGGAACGACGGGCGCCCCGGCACCGGAAGTCCGGTGCCGGGGCGCCCCCGTGTGGGGTGCGGGTGGGTCAGCCGGTGGCCTTGAAGACGGCGACCGTGCGGGCCGGGACCGTGAAGGTGCCCGAACCGGCCGCGTAGGAGGCGGACTTCACGACGGTGTCCGCGCCCTTCGCCTGGACGGGGTGGAGGGCGTATCCCCGGCCCGTCAGGGCGGCGACCTTCTGGGTGGTGGCGCCCGGGGTGGCGTTGAGGACGACGACCAGGTCACCGAGGCGCATGGTGAGGACGCCGGGGGTCTCGTCGCGGCCGGAGAGCGGGAAGGACAGGGTGTTCTGGACCCGCTCGGTGGTGGCGAGGGAGAACACCGGCTCGGTGGTGCGGATCTTCTGGAGGTCCCGGTAGGCGGCGGAGGCGCCGTCGATCTGGGCGCAGCCGACGGTGAGGGCCGGGTTCACCAGGAGCGGCCTGCCGTGGGACCACTTGTCCTTGTTGTCGGCGGCGGGCGGCAGGCCCCGGCCGAAGCCGTTGCCGTCGCGGCAGTCCCAGTGGATGGCGTTGAACCAGTCGCCGCTGTCGTAGGAGTTGCGGTCGAGGGACTTGGAGCGGAGCAGGTCGGAGCCCGCCTGGGAGAGCGCCGGGCCCTGGGAGAGGGTGGCGGTGGCCATGGCGAGGACCTGTGCGCGGGCCCGGTCGGCGGGGGTGGTGTCCGCCGGGAGCTTGAAGGCGAGCGCGTCGTACAGGGTCTCGTTGTCGTGGGCGTCGGCGTAGGCGAGGGCGTCGCCGGGGGCGGCGGCGTATCCGGCGGGGGCGCCGTTGTAGTCGACCTCGGAGCCCTTGACCGTACGGCCCGAGGTGTCGGTGAAGGTGTAGGAGGCGAGGTTGCCGGTCAGGCCGACCTTGATGAGGTCCTGGTAGTGGAGGAGGCGGGCCTTCTGCTGTTCGGGGGTGCCGTTGGCGGCGGAGGCGTTGGGGTCGGTGTAGAGGCCGGAGGCGAAGCCCTGGACGCCGGGGTCCTCGTCGAAGGGGCCGCCGCCCCGGACGGCGTCGCGGGCCCGGTCGGAGAAGGTGGCGATGCCGGTTCCGGCCATGTTCTTCTGGGTGGCCTGGACGAACCGGGCGTCGTCGGCGATCTCGCCGAAGTTCCAGCCCTCGCCGTAGAGGACGATCGCCTTGCCGTCGACGCCGTCCTCGGCGACGGTGAGGGCGTCGAGGGCCTTGCGGACGGCGAGGATGTTCGCCTTCGGGTGGTGGCCCATGAGGTCGAAGCGGAAGCCGTCGACCTTGTACTCCCTGGCCCAGGTGACGACGGAGTCGACGACGAGCTTGCCCATCATCGCGTTCTCCGGCGCGGTGTTGGCGCAGCAGGTGGAGGTGGCGACGGTGCCGTCGGCCTGGAGCCGCTGGTAGTAGCCGGGCACGATGCGGTCGAGGACCGACTTGTCGGACTGTCCGGCGGCGACGGTGTGGTTGTAGACGACGTCCATGACGGTGCGCAGTCCGTCGCCGTTGAGGGACTGGACCATCCGCCGGAACTCGACCGTGCGGCGGGTGCCTTCGGGGTCGGTGGCGTAGGAGCCCTCGGGGACGGTGTAGTGCAGGGGGTCGTAGCCCCAGTTGTAGGCGTCGGTGGCCGCGGCGGCGGCGACGCAGGCCTGCTGTTCCCCGGAGTCGGGGGCGTACGCCTTCAGGTCGCAGGCGGGGGTGGTCTGCGCGGACTTCTTCTCGGGGACGGTCCCGAGGTCGAAGGCGGGCAGGAGGTGGACGTAGGAGGTGCCGGAGGCGGCGAGGGCGCGCAGGTGCTTCGAGCCCTCGCTGTCCTTGTCGGTGAAGGCGAGGTAGGTGCCCCGGTGGTCGGCGCGGGCGGTGGTGTCCGCGACGGAGAAGTCACGGATGTGGAGTTCCTGGATCTGGGCGTCCCGCAGCGGTACGGCGGCGGGCTTGCGCAGGGTGTTCCAGCCCCGGGGGGCGAGCTTCGGGTCGGTGAGGTCGACGGCGAGGCTGCGGGCGGAGTCGGTGGTGAGGGCGGTGGAGTAGGGGTCGGTGACCTTGTTGGTGACGGTCTTCTGGACGGTGGGGGCCCAGACCTCGACGGCGTAGCGGTAGGGCTTGCCGGTCCAGGACCTCGGGCCGGTGGCGGACCAGACGCCGGAGGTGTCGTCGCGGCGCATGGGCACGGTCCGGCCGTCGAGTTCGAGGGCGACGGTCCGGGCGGTGGGGGCCCAGACGGAGAGGGTGACTCCGCCCTTGTGGAAGACGGGGCCGAGGGCGGCGCCGGTGGCCTTCTTCGCGTAGAGGTCGTCGAGGACTCCGGCGGTCTGGACGCCGGTGGCGGCGAGCAGGGCCCCGTTGGCGGCGCGCTGGGTGGCGATGAGCTGGCCGCGCAGGGAGTCGCGGACGCGGTCGGTGTCGCGCGGGTCGACGGTGAAGGCGGGGTACTCCCCGAGGTGCGGGAACGCGGCCTTCTGGGCGTCGGTGAGGGTGCTCCGGTTGAGCCGGAGCCACTGGCCCTCGGTGTTCAGGGCGCCGTCGGTGACGGTGATCCCGCCGTCCGGGGCGTACACCAGTTGCTGGCTGGTGGCGTCGGTGGCCCTGACCTTCCAGACGACGGTGTTCCGGTCGATCCACTGGGCCTCGGCCTTGCCGAGGTCGAGTTCGGGGGCGGCGCCGGAGGTGGGCAGCAGGTAGGCGGGCTGTCCGGAGAGCAGCCAGACCTCGTTGCCGTGGGTGGCGAGGTCGAGGGACTGGTCGGTGGGCAGGTCCTTCTGGTCGCCCTTGTGGAGGATGTACGACAGGGAGCGGGCGCCTTCGGCGAGGGGGACCTCGTAGACGGCGCCGTAGGCGTCGAAGCGCACGGGCATGAGGGGCTTGGACCAGTCGGTGGGCTGGGCGGCGCCGGTCCAGGTGTGGAGGCCCCAGCCTTCGTGGTCGCCGTCGGCGCGCTGGTAGTGCAGGACGGCCTTGGTGCGGTCCGGTGCGGTCGGGGCGGGGTGGGTGTCGGACTGGCCGTCCTTGCCCCGGGCGATCCAGACCTCGCCGGTGCGGCCGAGGAGGACGGTGCGGCGGGGGCCGTCGGCGGCGCCGTCCTTCTCGACGGTGTACGGGACGGTGGAGGCGCCCTCGGGGACCTTGACCCAGGCGAAGGCGCCGTAGGAGTCGCGGCCGGTGAAGGCGGTCTCCTGGCCCGCCGCCTTCAGCTTCCAGCCGTCGTAGTTCCCGTCCTCGCGCTGGTAGTGGACGACGGCGTAGGGGCGCTGGACGGCGACCGGCTTCTCGGGGGCCGGGGGCGCGCCCGCGGTGCCGGTGGCGGTGGCGCTCGCCGTGCGGCCCTTGGTGTCGACGACGACGGCCTTGTAGCGCAGGGCGGTGCCGGCGGGGGCGGTGAGGTGCTGGGTGACCTTGTAGGGGGCGTGGTCGGCGGTGCCGAGGGTCTGCCAGCGGCCGTTGCCGGTCTGGGCGGCGAAGACGACCCGGTTGAGCTGTCCGCCGGTGACGTCGGCGGTGAGTTCGACGGTGCCGGTGGCTCCGGCGGCGGGCGCCCTGAGGGTGACGGTGGGCGCGGTCGCGGGGGCGGGCAGGGGCTTGTCGGCCTTCAGGACGACGGAGGAGAGGGCGGGGACGGTGAGGGTGACTTCGCCGCCGGTCGCGGTGACCGTGCCCCGGCCGCCGTAGAGGGTGCGGAAGGCGGTGGAGTCGACGGGGACGGTGACGGTCCTGGGGGTGGTGCCGCCGTTGGCGGCGACGAGGTATTCGGTCCTGTCCCCGGCGTCCGTACGGGAGAAGGCGTAGACGGAGCCCTCGGCGTACCGTTCGCGCTGGATGCCGTCGCGGAGGGCGGGGTGTTCGCGGGTGAGCTTCGACAGGGCGGCGATCGAGCGGTAGAGCGGGTGGCCGGTGTCGTAGGCGTCGGTGGCGTGGGTGCGGTCGGTGCCGATCTGGTCGTCGTCGAGGTAGTCGGCGGCCCGGGAGGCGAAGAGGGGCTGGCGGGCGTCCTTGTCGCCGCCCGCGCCGGTGTAGCCCTGTTCGTCGCCGGAGTAGATCACCGGGTTGCCCCGGGAGAGGAACATCAGCTCGTTGGCGAGGCGGTCGCGGTCGAGGAGTTCGGCGTCGGAGGCGTCTGGGTTGTCCTGCTTGAGGAAGCTCCCGAAGCGGCCCATGTCGTGGTTGCCGAGGAAGGTGACCTGTTCGTAGGCGTTGGCCTTGTCGGTGGTGTACCGGTAGTCCTCGGCGAAGACCTTGGCGAGGCGGTCGGCTCCGGCGCCCTGGGAGGCGAAGGCGCGGGCGGCGTCCTGGAAGGGGAAGTCGAGGGTGGCGTCGAGGCGGCCCCGGGTGACGTAGGGCGCGGTGACGGCGGTGTCGGCGGAGTAGACCTCGCCGAACATGAAGAAGTCCTCGCGGCCCCGCTTCTTCGCGTAGGCGTCGAGGGCGGTGGCCCACTGGGTCCAGAAGTCCAGGTCGACGTGTTTGACGGTGTCGACGCGGAAGCCGTCGATCTCGAAGTCGCGGACCCACTTCTCGTAGATCCGCTTCATGCCCTCGACGACCTCGGGGCGTTCGGTCCACAGGTCGTCGAGGCCGACGAAGTCGCCGTACTCGGTGGACTCCCCGGCCCAGGTGGAGTCGCCCCGGTTGTGGTACATGGTGGGGTCGTTGAGCCAGGCGGGGACCTTGGTGTTCGCCTTCTCGACGGGGGTGTACGGGAAGGAGTCCGCGTCGACCTTTCCGGCGGTGGCGCGGTCGTCGAAGGGGCGGCCGTCCTTGTCGAGGTAGGGGTAGGCGCCCTTGGGGCGGTAGCCGTACTCCTTCTCGGCGTAGTCGACGGTGTCGGCGGTGTGGTTGGTGATGACGTCGAAGAAGACCTTCATGCCCTTGGCGTGGGCGGCGGCTATCAGCTTCTTCAGGTCGTCGTTGGTGCCGAAGTGCGGGTCGACCTGGGTGAAGTCGGTGATCCAGTAGCCGTGGTACCCGGCGGAGGCGTCCTTGCCCTCGCCCTGCACGGGCCGGTTCTTGAAGATCGGCGCCATCCAGATGGCGGTGGTGCCGAGGCCCTTGATGTAGTCGAGGCGCCGGGTCAGGCCCTTGAGGTCGCCGCCCTGGTAGAAGCCCTTGTCGGCGGGGTCGAAGCCGGTCCGCGTCCGGCTGCCGGTGAGTCCGCCCCGGTCGTTGGAGGGGTCGCCGTTGGCGAAGCGGTCGGGCAGCACGAAGTAGAACTGTTCGCGGGTGAGTTCCTGGCGGGCCGGTTCGGCGGCCAGGGTCCGGTCGGAGGGCGGGGCGGGGGGCCGGGGCGCGGCGGTCGCGGGCATCGCGGGCACGAGGGCGGCGCACAGGGCGGCGGCGAGTACGACCGCCGTTCTCTTGCGTGTCACGGGGGTGCTCCCTGGAGGTACGGGAAAGTGAGGGCCGCCCCGGCCGGGGCGGCCCCTGGGGGCGCGGGGGTTCAGCCGCGGAAGGTGTCGTTCAGGTCGACGCGGCCGGTGGCGGGGACGGTCGCGGTGCGGTTGGCGCCGGACTCCCAGGTGACGTTCCCGGCGGCGTCCTTGCGGAGGTACTTGTACGCGAAGGCGGTGCCGGCGGGGAGGCCGACGGTCAGCTTCCAGACGGGGTACGTCGCGGGGTCGAGCTTCAGGGCGGCGGCCGGGGACCAGTTGCCGAGTTCGGCGCGGTCGCCGGTGACGTAGATGTCCTGGCCGGGCACGGTGGTGGCGGTGGCGCTGAAGGAGGCGCCCGGGGCGGACGGCGGGGTCGTGGGTGTGGTGCCGCCGCAGCCGGCCGCGCCGACGTGCAGGGCGAGGGCGGTGTTCGCGCCGAGGGTGGCGGTGAACTGGCCGGAGCCGTCGACCGTCACGGGCCTGTTCGACTGCACGTCGCAGTAGGTGCCCGCGGGCAGCGAGGTCTGGAAGGAGCGGGTGAGCGCCGAGGACTCGTGGTTGATCGCCACGTACGCCTTGGAGCCGCGGCCGAACGCGATGGCGTTGTTGCCGTTGTCCCACCAGCCGGTGACGGCCTGGCCGCGCGCGGTGTTGCGGAGGGCGACCATGGAGGAGATCTCGCGCCAGGCGTGCTGGCACTTCCAGCCGTCGGTGTAACAGGCGTTGACCTGGCCGCCGTTGGGCGGGCCCGCGTCCTTGTCGGTCCACTCGTAGCCGGAGTGGACGTCCGGGGAGCCGTAGGGCCAGGCGAGCATGAAGACGGAGGCGAGGGTGTAGTTCGCGCCGTCCTTGTAGGAGAGGGTGTCGCCGCCGCGCTCGGTGTCGTGGTTGTCGACGAAGACGCCGGAGCGGCCGGAGGACATGTAGCCCCAGGCCTCGCCGAAGTTCTTGAGGTGGGCGAGCTTCTCGTTCTGGAACACGCGCTTGAGGTCGCGGGCGTAGCGGAACTCCTGGACGTCGCCGGTGCCGAGGTACTCGCTCGGGGAGACGGCCTCTCCGGCGCCGAATATCGCCTCCTGCTTCCAGTAGGCGTTCGGGTTGCCCAGCCGTGCCTTGATGTCGGCGAGGTCGGCGGCGGGCATGTGCTTGGCCGCGTCGATGCGCAGGCCGTCCACGCCGAGGGAGAGCAGGTCGTCGAGGTAGCCGGCTATCTTCGCGCGGACGTAGGGCTCGCCGGTGTCGAGGTCGGGGAGCTGGACCAGTTCGCAGTTCTGGACGTTGCCCCGGTCCTGGTAGTTGGTGATGGAGGCGCGGCAGTCGTCCATGTCGGCGCCGGAGTAGAGGCCCGGGTAGTCGTACTTGGAGAACGGGGTCCCGCCCGTTCCCGTGCCGGAGCCGTTCGCCATGTGGTTGACGACGGCGTCGGCGACGACCTTGACGCCCGCCGCGTGGCAGGTGTCGATCATGTTCTTGAAGGCGGCGCGGTCGCCGAGGCGTCCGGCGATCTTGTAGCTGACCGGCTGGTACGAGGTCCACCACTGGGGGCCCTGGAGGTGTTCCTGCGGCGGGGAGACCTGGACGTATCCGTATCCGGCGGGGCCGAGGCGTTCGGTGCACTCACGGGCGACCGAGGCGAACTTCCATTCGAACATCACCGCGGTGACGTCCTTCTCGCCGGGCGGGACGGCCTGCGCGGGAACGTTTCCCGTGACGGTCACGGCGGCGGCTCCCGCCACGAGGGCGAGTGCGGCTGCCACGGTTCTTCTGGCCATGGTTCCTCCTGTACGACGTCGGTGTCGCAAGAAGTTGCCGAAAGAATCAGCAACTGTTTTCAGCCGTGACCGTACGAGCGCCCCGGCGCCCGGTCAATACTCCGGACGCCCGAACGCGACTTGTTACGGGAGGACTTGCGGCGCCCCGGCGGAAGCGGGCACGGGAGGCTGCGCGGTCGATCCCCGGACCACCAGCTCCGGCTGGAAGACGAACTCCGTGCGCTGCACCGGGTTCCCCTCGATCTCCTCCAGGAGCGCGCCCACCGCCGCCGTCGCCATGGCCTGCACGGGCTGGCGCACGGTGGACAGCGGCGGGCTGGTGAAGGCGATCAGCGGCGAGTCGTCGAAGCCGACCACGGAGACGTCCCGGGGCACGTCGAGGCCACGGGCCCGGACCGCCCGGACCACCCCGAGCGCCATCAGGTCGGAGCCGCAGACGATGCCGGTGCAGCCCTCGGCGAGCAGGATCTCGGCGGCGGCGTGCCCGCCCTCCACCCCGAACAGGGTGGGCCTGATGAACCGTTCGGCCTCCGCCCGCTCGACGCCGAGCGACTCGTACAGCTCGGCGGTGAAGCCCTCGGCCTTGCGCCGCGAGGGCACGTACCGGGTGGGTCCGACGGCGAGCCCGATGCGCTCGTGGCCCAGCTCGACCAGGTGCCGCACGGCCATCCTGGCCGCCGCCCGGTCGTCGGGGGAGACGAAGTTGGCGTCGATCCGTTCGTTGTAGCCGTTGATGAGGACGTACGGGACGCCCCGGGCGGTCAGCCGGGCGTACCGCGAGGGATCGGCGGAGGCGTCCGCGTGCAGCCCGGACAGGAACACGATCCCGGCCACCCCGCGCTCCACCAGCTGCTCGACCAGCTCGTCCTCGGTGGCGCCGCCGGGCATCTGGGTGCAGAGCACCGGGGTGTAGCCGTGCCCGGCGAGGACCTGCTCCACGACCTGCGCGAAGGCGGGGAAGATCGGGTTGGTCAGTTCCGGGATCACCAGTCCGACCAGGCCCGCGCTGCGCCGTTTCAGCCGTACGGGACGCTCGTAGCCGAGTACGTCCAGGGCCGCGAGGACCTTGTGCCGGGTCGCGCCCGCGACCCCCGCCTTGCCGTTGAGGACCCGGCTGACGGTGGCCTCGCTGACCCCGGACTGGGCCGCGATGTCCGCGAGCCGCGGGGGGGCGGGCCCCGCCCCCCCCCGCGGGGGGACCCGCCCCCCCCCCCCCCCGCGGGGGGGGGGGGGGGGCGGGCCCCCCGGGCCCCCCCCGGGCCCACCACCACCGTG
>NZ_JBIUZD010000002.1:224003-577539 GCF_044744885.1 Streptomyces sp. NPDC087215 | reverse complement strand
CCCGGGGGGCGGGGGCGCCCCGGGGGGGGGGGGGCCGCGCCCCCCGGGGGGGGGGCCGGGTGGGCGGCGGGCGGGGGGGGGCCGCCCCCGCCCCCCCGCGGCGGGGGAACCGTCACACCGCCCACCAGGCGGTGGTGTCGGCGGGCAGGACCGCCGTGCCGTCGACGGTCCCGACCTCCTCGTTGGCAAGGAGGAACCGGCCGGGCAGCGGGACGGAGATGGCCCGGCCGGTGGTGTTGGCGGTGCAGACGAAGCCG
Organism: Streptomyces sp. NPDC087215; assembly: GCF_044744885.1. Taxonomy (NCBI): domain Bacteria; kingdom Bacillati; phylum Actinomycetota; class Actinomycetes; order Kitasatosporales; family Streptomycetaceae; genus Streptomyces; species Streptomyces sp. NPDC087215. Next base: position 577,282 of record NZ_JBIUZD010000002.1, on the reverse strand, counting down.
TCGCGCCGGAAGACGAGGAGCCCCTCGGGGGCGTCCTGCCACTCGACGGCGTCGCCCGCGCCGAGACCGCGCCGCTCCCGCCGCACGGCGAGCGCGGCACGGTAGAGCTCCAGGGTGGAGCCGGGGTCGCCGGTCTGCGCCTCGACGCTCAGCGCGCCCCAGCCCTCGGGCTGCGGCAGCCAGGAGCCGCCCGCGCCGAAGCCGTACGAGCCGCCCGCGACGGTCCACGGGATCGGCACCCGGCAGCCGTCGCGGAAGCCGTCCTGGCCGCTGGCCCGCCAGAAGGAGGGGTCCTGCCGGACCTCGTCGGGCAGGTCGGTGACGTCGGGCAGGCCCAGCTCCTCGCCCTGGTAGACGTAGGCCGAGCCGGGCAGCGCCAGCATCAGCAGGGTCGCCGCGCGGGCCCGGCGCAGGCCCAGCGCGCGGTCGCCCGGCTCGCGCAGCTGGGTGCCGAGGCCCGCCGGGTTGGCGAAGCGGGTGGCGTGCCGGGTGACGTCGTGGTTGGAGAGCACCCAGGTGGTGGGGGCGCCGACCGGGCGCATGGCGTCCAGCGACTCGTCGATGACCCGGCGCAGTTCGGCGGCGTCCCAGTGGGTGCCGAGGTACTGGAAGTTGAAGGCCTGGTGCATCTCGTCGGGGCGCACGTAGTTCGCGGTGCGGTCGACGGTGGGGGTCCACGCCTCGGCGACGAGGACGCGCTCGTCGTCGTACTCGGCGAGGATCGTGCGCCAGGAGCGGTAGATCTCGTGGACGCCGTCCTGGTCGAAGAAGGGCATGACGTCGTTGCCGAGCAGCTTCAGCTGGTCGTGGTCGCCGATGTCGGGCAGCCCGGCGGCCTTGACCAGGCCGTGGGCGACGTCGACGCGGAAGCCGTCGACGCCCATGTCGAGCCAGAAGCGCAGGATGGAGCGGAACTCGTCGCGTACGGCGGGGTGTTCCCAGTTGAAGTCGGGCTGCTCCGGGGCGAAGAGGTGCAGGTACCAGTCGCCGGGGGTGCCGTCCGGGTTCTCGGTGCGGGTCCAGGCCGGGCCGCCGAAGATGGACTCCCAGTCGTTGGGCGGCAGTTCGCCGTCCGCGCCCTGGCCGGGGCGGAAGTGGTAGCGCTCGCGCAGCGGCGATCCGGGGCCCTCGCGCAGGGCCCGCTGGAACCACTCGTGCCGGTCGGACGAGTGGTTGGGGACGAGGTCGACGATGATGCGCAGGCCCAGGTCGTGGGCCTCGCGGATCACGGCGTCGGCGTCGAGGAGCGAGCCGAACATGGGGTCGATGGAACGGTAGTCGGCGACGTCGTAGCCCGCGTCGGCCTGCGGCGAGGCGTAGAACGGGGAGAGCCAGACGGCGTCGACGCCGAGCGCCTTCAGGTACGGCAGCCGACCGCGGACGCCCTCCAGGTCGCCCATGCCGTCGCCGTTGCCGTCGGCGAAGCTGCGCGGGTAGACCTGGTAGATCACCGCGTCTCTCCACCAGCCCGTGTGCGTGCCGGTGGTCGGGGCGTCGGCCGGGGTGGCGAGATGCTGGGTCATGTCTTCCCTGGGGGTAAGGAGGTGCGTACGGAAGGCGTGATCGGGCCGTCAGCCCTTGACGGCACCGGCGGACATGCCGGTGACCAGGTGCCGCTGGGCGAAGAGGAACACCAGGGCGGCGGGGATGGCGATGAGCACGGAGGCCGCGGACATCGGGCCCCACTGGGCGCCGTACTGGTTGACGAACTTCTGCAGTCCGCCGGCCAGGGTGAGGTTCTCGTCGCCGACCATGAAGGCGGAGGCGTAGGCGACCTCGCCCCAGGCGGTGATGAAGGAGTAGAAGGCGGTGACCGCGATGCCGGGCTTGGCGAGCGGCAGGATCAGCCGCCAGAACGTGCCGAACGGGGTGAGGCCGTCGACGTGGCCGGACTCGTCGATCTCGCGCGGGATGCTGTCGAAGAAGCCCTTCATCATCCACGCGCAGAACGGGACGGCGATGGTCAGGTACGTGACGACCAGGCCGACCGGCCGGTTGAGCAGGCCCATCGCCGCCATGATGTTGTAGATCGGCACGATGAGGACGGCGACCGGGAACATCTGGGTGATGAGCAGGGTCCACATCAGACCGCGCTTGCCGGGGAAGCGGAAGCGGCTGACGGCGTATCCCGTGGTGGCGGCGATGAAGACGCCGATGACCGTGGTGAGACCGGCGACGAGGAGCGAGTTGCCGAACCAGGTGAGGAACGGGGTGTCCCGCAGCAGGTTCGTGTAGTTCTCGAACGTCGTCTCCTTGACGAAGTCCGAGGTCGTCGCGTACTTCGCGGGCTTCAGCGAGGTCAGCAGGACCCACAGCACCGGGAAGACGGCGATCACCGAGGCGGTGATCAGGGTGAGGTGCAGTCCGGCCGAGGCCAGCGGCGAACGGCGGCCCCGTACGGGGGTGTTCGCGGCCGGGGCGGTCACGGCCCGAGCGGTGGGGCTCGTGGGGGTGGGGGTCGTGGTGGTCACCAGACTTCTCCCTGCTTGCGGAGGACGCGCCGGTAGATCGCGGCGAAGACCATCAGGAGGATCAGGATCAGGACGCCCCAGGTCGAGGACTGCGCGAAGTCGCGCGGGCTGATCTCGAAGGAGAACTTGTACGCCTGGGTGACGAGGATCTGGGTGGCCTCGCCGGGTCCGCCCCGGGTGAGCAGGAAGATCACCGGGAACATGTTGAAGGTCCAGATGGTGGAGAGCAGGATCACCGTGGTCGACACCGAACTGAGGCCGGGCATCGTGATGTTCCGGAAGCGCTGCCAGGCGTTCGCGCCGTCCATCTCGGCGGCCTCGTACAGCTCGCCGGGGATGGACTGGAGCCCGCCGAGGAGGGCGACCATCATGAAGGGGACGCCGAGCCAGACGTTCACGAGGATGACGGAGAACTTGGCCCAGGTCGGGTCGTTGAGCCACGGGACGCCGTCGATGCCGCCGCCCGTGAGGATCTGGTTGAGCATCCCGCGGCGCTCGTCGTAGAGGAAGCGCCAGGCGAAGACGGAGACGAAGCCGGGGACGGCCCAGGGCAGGATCAGCAGCATCCGGTAGACGGAGCGGCCCGCGATCCTGCGGTTGAGGACGTTGGCGAGGGCCAGGCCCAGGGCGAAGGTGACCGCCACGCAGGAGACGGTCCAGACGACCGTCCAGAGCAGCGTGCCGAGGAACTGGCTCCCGGTGAGCGCGTCGGTGTAGTTGTCCAGACCGACGAACTCGTAGGTGGCCGGGATCTCGTTGACGCCGATCGACCGCGCCACGTTCCGCTCGTTGGCGTCGGTGAACGACAGGTAGACGCCACGGACCAGCGGGTAGCCGATGATCACGCCGAGTACGACCACCACCGGCAGGACCATCGCCCAGGCGTACCAGTAGGTGGAGAAGGAGCGCTTCGCCGCGCGGCGCGGCGTACCAGTTCCGCGGCTCCGGCCGCGGGCGACGCTGTCGCCCGCGGCCTTCGCCACCGACTGGCTGGGAGTGTCCACAGCCATGAGCCGGCCTGCCTTCTTTCTTACTTCCAGTCCTTCAGGAGCTTGCGGTAGGAGTCACCGATCGCCTTGGCACCGGCCTCCGGGGTGGCCTGGCCGGTGAGCACCTTGGTGTACTCGACCTTGACCGGCTCGAAGAGGCTGCCGCCCTCGGGGATCCACGGGCGCTGGACGGCCTTGTCCACGACGGGCTTGAAGAAGGTGATCATCTCGTTGGTCGCGACGTCCGGCTTGATGTAGACGGACTGACGGGTCGGGAGGAGGCTGAGCTCCTTGGCGACCGTGGCCTGGGTCTCGGCCGAGGTCATGTACTCGGCGAAGGCGTAGGAGGCGTCGAGGTTCTTGGAGCCCGCGTAGACGGCGAGGTTGTGGCCGCCCTGCGGGGCGCCCTGACCGGCCGATCCGGCCGGGACCGGGGCGATGCCGAGGTTCGCCTTGTCGGCGAACTCCTTGCCCGCGTAGGTGTCGGCGACGGCCCACGGACCGTTGATCATCATGGCGACCTTGCCGTCCTTGAAGGACGACTGCATGTTGTCCCAGCCGTTGGTCGCGTCGGTGATCGCGGCCTTCGAGTCGACGAGGTCCTTGACGGTCCTGAGCGCCTTCACGCCCTTCTCGTCGTCGATGACGATCTTCTTCTGCTCGGCGTCGACCAGGTCGCCGCCCTCGCCGTACAGGAAGGAGAGGAACCAGTACGGGTCGTCGCCGCGCAGGTACAGACCGGTCTTGCCGGTCTTCTCCTTGATCTTCGCGGAGACGGTCTTGAGCTCGTCGATGGTCTTGGGGACCGCGACGCCCGCGTCCTTGAAGATCTTCTTGTTGTAGAAGATGCCCATGGAGTCGATGACCTGCGGGACGGCGTACGTCTTGCCGTTGTACTTCGTCGAGGCCGCGGCCTGCTCCAGGAAGTCGTCGGCCCCCTTGAGCGCGGGGGTGCCGTCGAGCGGGGCGAGGTAGCCGAGGTCGGCGAACTCGGGGGTCCAGGCGACCTCGGAGCGGATGACGTCGGGGGCGCCGGAGCCGGACTGCGCGGCGTTCTTGAACTTGTTCTGCGCCTCGCCGAACGGGACGTTCACGTACTTGACGGTGACCTTGGGGTACTTCTTCCCGAAGTCCTCGGCGACCTTCTTGAAGACCTTGTCCTCGGAGCCGACCGTGGAGGTGTCCCACCAGGTCACGGTGCCGGAGAGCTCGCCCGACCCCTTGGAGCCGCCGCCGTTCGAACCGCTGTCGCTCCCGCACGCCGCCAGGGTCACGCCGAGGGCCGCGACCAGCGCGGTGGCCGCTATGCCACGCCGCATGTGAACTCCTTCAACTGATCCCGGGAGACGAGGGCCTTGGACCTTCCTCATGCGACCGCTCCCTTGCGGCGCTCCGGGTTGCCAGGAACGTAACAGGGATGAAAACGAGCCGAAAGACCTTGCGGGAATTTTCTGCAAGGACCGGCGATCGTTACATCCACGTGTCCCGAAGGTTGCCGACGCATCGCTTGACAGCAGCTGGGAGGGGGGTTCCGGGTGCGTTCCGGCCACTTGCGCGCGCCTCACGGGCCTCACGGGCACTCCGCAAGAACTGCAAGACCTTGCGGAGTGGCTTGCACCAGCTGTCCAGTGGGCAATACGCGCGGTGACCGGTACAGTCCATCCACATGACCGCGCGGCTCTCCGACATCGCAGCCCAGGCGGGGGTCAGTGAGGCCACAGTCAGCCGCGTGCTCAACGGCAAGCCCGGTGTGGCCACCGGCACCCGCGAATCCGTCCTCGCCGCCCTCGACGTGCTCGGCTACGAGCGTCCCGTCCGGCTGAGGCAGCGCAGCGCGGGGCTCGTCGGCCTCATCACCCCCGAACTCGACAACCCGATCTTCCCCGCGCTCGCGCAGGTCATCGGGCAGGCCCTGACCCGGCAGGGGTACACCCCGGTCCTCGCCACCCAGACCCCCGGCGGGTCCACCGAGGACGAGCTCACCGACATGCTGGTGGAACGGGGCGTCGCCGGGATCATCTTCGTGTCCGGGCTGCACGCGGACACCACCGCCGACATGACCCGCTACGACCAGCTGCGCGGCAAGGGCGTCCCGTACGTCCTGCTCAACGGTTTCTCCCCCAAGGTGCGGGCGCCCTTCGTCTCCCCCGACGACCGGGCCGCGATGCGGCTCGCGGTGACGCATCTGGCGGCGCTCGGCCACACCCGGATCGGGCTCGCCGTGGGGCCCAAGCGCTTCGTGCCGGTGCTCCGCAAGATCGAGGGCTTCCGGCAGGGCATGGCGGAGCGGTTCGGCCTCTCCTCCGACGAGTCCGAGGCACTGATCCAGCACTCCCTGTACACCCTGGAGGGCGGCCAGGCCGCCGCCGGGGCGCTGATCTCCCTGGGCTGCACGGCGGTCGTGTGCGCCAGCGACATGATGGCGCTCGGCGCGATCCGCGCGGCCCGGCAGCAGGGACTCGACGTGCCGAGGGACGTCTCGGTCGTCGGCTTCGACGACTCCCCCCTCATAGCGTTCACCGATCCGCCGCTGACCACCATCCGGCAGCCGGTGCAGGCGATGGGGCAGGCCGCCGTCCGGGCGCTCCTGGAGGAGGTCGGGGGCACCCCGACCCCGCACTCCGAGTTCGTCTTCATGCCCGAACTGGTCGTGCGCGGCTCGACCGCTTCGGCCCCGTCATCCTCCAGGACTCCTTCCTGAGACGGACCCGGGTGCGCCCCGAACCCGTCCGGGGGATGATCGGTCGGGGGGAAGAGATCTGGCAAACTCTCTCCCTATGGGTGAAGCGACCGTGAAGAGTGTGGACGACCGGACGACCCCGTCGCCATCCATGGTGGGCGACGGGCGGCTGGCACGCCTGCGTGCGCGGGTGCCCCGGCGCCCCACGATCTGGTTCGAGATCCTGCTCATCGCGGTGAGCTACTGGGTCTACTCCCTGATCCGCAACGCGGTGCCGGAGCAGAAGGCCCAGGCGCTGAAGAACGCGGACTGGATCTGGCAGGCCGAGGAGTCCCTCGGCCTGGCCTTCGAGCACACCGTCAACCACGCCGTGAACTCGGTGACATGGCTGATCGTGTCGATGAACTACTACTACGCCACCCTGCACTTCATCGTGACGATCGGTGTGCTGGTGTGGCTCTACCGGTGGCAGCCGGGCCGTTACGCGGCGTTCCGCACCGTCCTGTTCGCCACCACCGGTGTGGCCCTGGTCGGTTACTACCTGTACCCGCTCGCGCCGCCCCGGCTCATGAACGGCCAGGACTTCATCGACACCGTCCTGGTCCACCACACCTGGGGCTCGATGGCCTCCGGCAACCTCAAGCAGGTGTCGAACCAGTACGCGGCGATGCCGTCGATGCACATCGGCTGGTCCCTCTGGTGCGGCGTCACGATCTTCCTGCTCGCCAAGGCGCCCTGGGCGAAGATCCTCGGCCTGCTCTACCCGACGGCCACCCTGGTCGTCATCGTCGCCACCGCCAACCACTTCTGGCTGGACGCGGTCGGCGGCATGATCTGCCTGGCCTTCGGCTTCCTCGTCTCCTACTGCTGGTACGGCTCCCGGCCGCACCGCCTGCCCAAGCTGGTGGATCCCCCGGCGGGCCCGGTGGCGCGCGGCGGTCCCGCCCCGGCACGCGCGGACGACGGGGAGGACGCCCTCGGCGCTCCGGAGAAGTCCGGCTCCGCCCCGTCCTCGGTCGGCTCCGGGCGCTGACCCGCGCGGGGACCGGCCCCTGAGGACCGGGCCCGGCGTACGGGGGATCGGGCCGGGCGCCCGAGGACGGGCCCGGCTCCACAGGGACGGCGGGCCACCGTCGCTCGGGGCCGCGGCCCCGAGGGCTACGCCCCGTAGAACAGCTCCTCGACGACGGCCCTCGCCCGGCGGGTGATCCGCCGGTAGTCGTCGACCATCTCCCCCACGTGCCCGGCCTCGTACCCCAGGTAACGGCCCACCGCCGCCAGCTCCCTCGGAGCCGTGGGGAAGGTGTCCCCGGCCCGGCCGCGCACCAGCATCACCGCGTTGCGGACCCGGCTCGCCAGCACCCACGCCTCGTCCAGCGTCGCCGCCTCCTCCGTCGGGATCAGCCCGGCCGCGTGCGCGGCGGCCAGCGCCCGCCGGGTACGGGTCGTCCGCAGCCCCGGCTCCGCCCAGCCGTGCCGCATCTGCAGCAGCTGGACCGTCCACTCGACGTCGCTGAGGCCACCGCGCCCCAGTTTGGCGTGGAGCGTCGGATCGGCGCCGCGCGGCAGCCGCTCCGACTCCATCCGGGCCTTCAGCCGCCGGATCTCGCGGATCGCGTCCTCGCCGAGGCCCTCCGCCGGATAGCGCAGCGGGTCGACCAGCTCGACGAACCGCTCCCCGAGATCCCGGTCACCGGCCATCGGCTCGGCGCGCAGCAGCGCCTGGCTCTCCCAGACCAGCGACCAGCGCCGGTAGTAGGCCTCGTACGACTTCAGGGTGCGGACCAGCGGACCGCTCTTGCCCTCCGGCCTGAGGTCCGCGTCGATCAGCAGCGGCGGATCGGCGGTGGGCAGCTGGAGCAGCCGGCGCATCTCCGCGACCACCCGGTTCGCGGCCCGCGCCGCCTCCTGCTCGTCGACGCCCTCGCGGGGCTCGTGCACGAACAGGACGTCCGCGTCGGAGCCGTACGCCAGCTCGTGCCCGCCGAAGCGGCCCATGCCGATGACCGCGAACCGGGTCGGCAGCTCGTCGCCCCACTCGGCGCGCACGGCGGCCCGCAGCGCGCCCGCGATCGTCGCCGCGTTCAGATCGGTGACGGCCTCGCCCACCCGGTCCACCAGCGCCCCGGGATCGGGCTCCCGGGGGCTCTCCTCCGTGCCGTACGAGCCGATGAGGTCGGCCGCCGCGGTCCGGAACAGCTCCCGCCGCCGCACCCCGCGCGCCGCCGCGACGGCCTGTTCGGCGTCGTCCGCGCGGCCCACCGCCGCCAGGACCTCCTGCTCCAGGTGCTCCCGGCCGCGCGGCGTCAGACCGCCCGGGTCGCCGAGCAGCGCGACCGCCTCGGGGGCGCGCAGCAGCAGGTCGGGGGCGAACCGCCCGGCGGACAGCACCCGGGCCAGGTTCTCGGCGGCGGCGCCCTCGTCCCGGAGCAGCCGCAGGTACCAGGGGGTCTTGCCGAGGGCGTCGGAGACCTTGCGGAAGCCGAGGAGCCCGGAGTCCGGGTCGGCCGAGTCCGCGAACCAGCCCAGCAGCACCGGCAGCAGCGTCCGCTGGATGGCGGCCTTCCTGCTCACCCCGGAGGACAGCGCCTCCAGGTGCCGCAGGGCGGCGGCCGGGTCCGCGTACCCCAGCGCTTCGAGGCGCTGTCCGGCCGCCTTCGGGCTGAGCCGGATCTCGCCGGGGGCGAGCTGGGCGACCGCGTCGAGCAGCGGACGGTAGAAGAGCTTCTCGTGCAGTCGCCGGACGACGGCCGCGTGCCGCTTCCACTCCTTGTTCAGCTCGGCGACCGGGTCGGTGCGCAGGCCCATCGAGCGGCCCAGCCGCCGCAGATCGGCCTCGTCCTCGGGGACGAGGTGGGTGCGGCGCAGCCGGTACAGCTGGATGCGGTGCTCCATGGCCCGCAGGAAGCGGTACGCCTCGTCGAGCTGGGAGGCGTCGGCCCGGCCCACGTACCCGCCCGCGGCGAGGGCGGCCAGCGCGTCGAGGGTGGTGCCGCTGTGCAGGCTCGGGTCGCTGCGGCCGTGCACCAGCTGGAGCATCTGCACGGCGAACTCGACGTCCCGCAGTCCGCCGGGGCCCAGCTTCAGCTCCCGGTCGACCTGGGCGGCCGGGATGTTGTCGACGACCCGGCGGCGCATCCGCTGCACGTCGGTGACGAAGTTCTCCCGCTCGGCGGCGTGCCAGACGAGCGGGGAGACGGCGGCGATGTACTGGGCGCCGAGCTCCGGGTCGCCCGCCACCGGGCGCGCCTTCAGGAGCGCCTGGAACTCCCAGGTCTTCGCCCAGCGCTGGTAGTACGCGAGGTGGGAGGAGAGCGTGCGGACGAGGGGGCCGTTGCGGCCCTCGGGGCGGAGATTGGCGTCGACCGGCCAGATGGTGCCCTCGACGGTGGTCTCCGAGCAGATCCGCATCAGGTGCGCGGCGAGCCGGGTCGCGGCCTGGATCGCCTTGCCCTCGTCGGCGCCCTCGACCGGCTCCCCGACGAAGATCACGTCCACGTCGGAGACGTAGTTCAGCTCATGGCCGCCGCACTTGCCCATCGCGATCACCGCGAGACGGCACTGGGCGGCGTCGGCGGGCGCGGCCGTACGGGCGATGGCGAGGGCCGCGCGCAGGGTCGCCGTCGCCAGGTCGGCCAGCTCGGCGGCGGTCTCCGACACGTCGGTGGTGCCGCACACGTCCCGGGCCGCTATGGCCAGGAGGCAGCGGCGGTAGGCGATCCGCAGGGCCACCGGGTCGTCGGCCGCCGCGAGCTCGTGCTCGAACTCGGGGACCCCCGGGTGCAGGTCGGCCGCCTCGTAGGTGACCAGGGACTCCCAGTCGCGCGGGTGCCGGGTCAGATGGTCGCCGAGCGCCTCGGAGGCGCCGAGCACCCCGAGGAGCCGGTCGCGGAACGGCTTCGCGGAGAGCAGGGTGGCCGTGAAGGTCTGCCGTTCGGTCTCCGGCTGCGCCTCGACCAGCCGGACCAGACCGCGCAGGGCGAGATCGGGGTCGGCGGTGGCACCGAGCGCGTCGAGGAGGACGGAGTCGCCGCGCAGCGCGGACAGCTCGGGCACGTCCAGGAGCCGTTCGGCCCCGGACGGGTCGGTGAACCCGTGCCGCAGCAGCCGTGAGAACGTGCTGCTCCTGCGTCCCGGAACCGTCATTCCGCCGCTCCCTCCGAGCAGGTCCGCCCCGGGGTGGCCCCGGGGTGGAGCGAGCCTATCCGGAGCGGGCCGCCGGAGGGTGCGGGCCGTGGCTTCACAGCGCGTCACGGGGGCGGCTCGGTGCGGCCGGGCAGGCCGAGGACCCGGCCGGGATGCGGGGGGGGTGGCCCCGGGCGCGGCCGGGCCCCGGGGTGCGGGCCCCGGGGTGCGGGCCCCGGGGTGCGGGCCCGGGAGGGGTTCCCGGAGCATCGCGGTCGGGGCTCGGTGTCGGAGCCCGGTGTCGGAGCCCGGGGCTTCGGGGTCGGGGTCGGGTCTTCGCGGTCAGGTCTCCGGGGTCGGGTCTCCCCGTGCGGATGCCCGGCGCTGACACGAATGGGCCTGTGGCGGGCCACGGACGACCCTCACGGCGTGTCACCGAACGGGCCTCAAGGGCAGGGGCCGTGGGGGGCAGGCGGGAGGGGCCCTGGGGCGTCAGGAGCGGGGTGGGCCGCGCCGCACCACCGCCGGGGCACCCGCCCGCACATCACCGGGGCACCCGCCGCACCACCGCCCGGCAGGGCGCGCTTAGCTGGGGAGGACCGCTCCGCACCGCACCACCGCCGGGGCCTGCGGCACATCGAAGGGGTGGGCTTCCCCCGCGCCACGGGCTCGGTCCGGCGGCGGGGTTCGGCACGTCGAGGAGCGGGCCCGTACGGGTCGGGGGTGGGGGTCACCGCGCGTCACGGGTGATGTCCGGCACAAAGGTGGCTTTTCGTGTCGGATGAACCGTATCCCTTGAAAGTTCGTCTTGCTCGGGGCGGAAGTCCCCGTCCGCCGAGCCCGACCGATCCGAAGAACCGGCCCCTCGGCTCCTCACCCCGCCGAACCGCCTCCTGACCGCCCGACCGGCGCCCCCCGTCCGACCCCGGTCCCCGTCGAAAGCGCCATCGACCATGCCCGTACGACTCCGCCGCCGCCTCCGCCTCCCGTCCCGCCGCGCGACCGTGTCCGTCGTCGTGACGGCCGTCGTGGCGGGGGGCGCCTTCGCCGGACTGCTCTCGGTGACGGGCGCGTCGAGGACGCCGTCGGCGCACGCGGCGCCGGAGGCGAAGGGTCCGGGGGTCCGGGCGGCGGGTGTGGAGGCGGGCACGGACGCCGGTCCCGGGCGGCGGACGGGCCCCTGGACGGTGACGCCGGAGCAGCCGGGGAAGGGCGGCACCTCCGTCCTCCAGATCGTGGCGCACCCCGACGACGACCTGTTCTTCATGAACCCGGACATCTCCCAGTCGCTGCGCTCCGGCAACCCGCTGACCTCCGTGTACCTCACCGCGGGCGAGTCCGACGGGGTCAACGCGCGCCCCCGGGACGTCGCCGCGACCACGCCCGACAAGGCGGGCTACGCCGAGGCCCGGCAGAACGGCATCCGGGCCGCGTACGCCGAGATGGCGACCGGCGACCGGACCAGCCCCTGGGACCGGGTCTCGATCCCCACGGCGGGCGGCGCCGCCGCCGAGCTGGACACCCTGCGCGCCCTGCCCCGGATCGGACTGGTGTGGGTGCAGCTCCGCGAGGCCGGTTCGACCAGCGGCGACCGCCCGCACAGCATGAACGGCCTCTGGCACGGCCGGATCGGGACGCTGGAGTCCCAGCGGTCCGCCGGGACGCCGGTCGCGGCGGACTTCGGGTACACGAAGGACCAGGTCGTGGCGACGATCACCGGGCTGCTCGACCGGTTCCGGCCGACCTTCGTCCGGATGCAGGACCCGTCGCCGGGCACGGACCCGAGGACGGGCCGGGCGAAGGACCACCAGGACCATCTGTACGGGGCCCGGTTCGCCCAGGCGGCGCTGGCCCGGTACGCGGAGCTGCCCGGACGTCCGCGCGTCGGCGTGCAGAACTACCTGGGCTACCCCACCAGCGCCCTGCCGCACACCCTCGACCCCGAGACGGCCGGGGCGAAGCTGAAGACCCTCAAGACGTACGCCTGGCTGGACGGCGTCCGGGACTGCGGCACGATCGCGGGCTGCGGGGACCTGAAGGTGGCCGCCCGGCCCGCCGGACGGGGCTGGGCGCAGACCGTGCGCTACGCCCGGGGCACCTCCACCTCCTGGGTGCAGCGCGACGGGAGGGGCGGGCTGAACGCCTTCTCCGTGCTCGACGGGCAGCTCGCGGCCTGGCGGATGCCCGCGCGCGGCGGCTGGCAGGGCCCGGCGCTGCTGCCCGGCGGCGGAATGGACAGCGGGGTCACCTCGGTGGCGCTGCCCGACGGCCGGATCGCGGTCTACGGCACCCGGACGACACAGACCGGGCTCACCGGGACGGGCACCGGCGGCTACCGCCGGGAGGTCGTGACCACCGCGCAGACGTCCCCCGGCGGCCCGTTCGGGCCCTGGCGTCCGCTCGGCACCCCGGAACGGGACGACGCGAGCGGCACCTCGGACATCAGCGCGCCCGCCGTGACCGTGGACGGCGCGGGCCTCGCGACCGTGCTGCTGCGGGACAGCCACCACCGGCTGACCGCGCGCGAGCAGCGCGCGGACGGCGGCTGGGGGCCGTGGGCGGTGCTCGGCGGCACCGACGTGTACGGCGACCCGGTCGCGGCGACGGACGGCGAGGGCCGGAGCTACGTCTTCGCCAGCACCCCCCGCACGGTCCTGGTCTGGGCCCGGCCGGAGCCCGGCGCCCCGCTGAGGGGCCCGGTCAGGACCGGGCTCCCGGCGACGACGCTCGCCCTGAGCGCGGGCCCGGCACCGGACGGCGAGGGCGTACGGCTCTGGTTCCGCAAGCCCTCCTCCGGTGATCTGCGCAGCGCCGACTTCTCGGGCGCGGCCCCGGTCTCCCCGTTCACCGAGCTGCCCGGCGGGGTCGCGGGCTTCGGCCCGGTGAGCGGCGGTGACGGCATCCTCGCCGTCCGGTCGAGGACCGGTTTCCTGGCGACGGCCCCGCACGGCAGGACGGCGTCGGGCCCGGTGTGGACGCTGGAGCGGTTCCTGTTCTCGGGGGCGCCGGACGCGGGCCCGGACGGGGTCGCGGCGATCGGTCTGGACGGCCGGCTGCACTGGACCCCGGCGGGACCGACGAGTACCGCGCCGTAGCCCCCGGGGGCGGGACCTGGGGCGGACCTGGGGCAGGGGCGCCCGGCGGCGCGCGCGGGGGCGCGCGTGGTGGGGTGCGGGCGCGCGTTGCGGCCCGAAGTGCGGGACAGGGCGGTCCTGGGGGATGGTGGTACGGCCCCGGTGTCCACGGCCGCGCCGCGTCCGGCGTACGGCTCCGCCCGGGGCGCAGCCGTACGGGCACAGCCGTCGGCGTCGCTGAGGAGACCCCCCATGAACTGGACCCTGGAAGTCGTCACCGTCCCGGTGACCGACCTGGACCGCGCCAAGAAGTTCTACGCCGAGAAGTGCGGCTTCACCATCGACGTGGACCGGGAGGTGGCACCGGGCCTGCGCGTCATCCAGGCGACCCCGCCGGGCTCGCGCTGCTCCATCTCGATGCAGACCGGGATGCCGAGGATGCCCCGGGCGGCGGAGATGGCCCCGGGCGCGCTGAGCGGCCTCCAGCTCTGCGTCACGGACATCGAGGCGGCACGGGCCGAACTCGCCGACCGGGGCGTCGAGGTGTCCCCCGTGCTGCACGTGGGCGCGACGGGCTGGGAGGAGGGCAGGGGCGACACCTGGAACTCGTTCCTGTCCTTCGAGGACCCGGACGGCAACAGCTGGGTGGTCCAGGAGGTCCCGGCGGAACTGTCGGAGCGTTAGGGAGAGCCCGCAAGGCCCGGCCGTCAGAGCGCCAGGTGGTAGTGGCGCAGTCCGTCGGCCTCCGCGACGCGCAGGAGGCCCGCGGCCTCCATGACCCGGTGCGAGGCCACGTTGTCGAGGTCGGCGTCCCCCTTCACCCCGGAGGCACCGGCCCGGCGGGCCAGGCCGACGAGCCCGCGCAGGGCCTCGGAGGCGTAGCCCCGGCCGCGCGCGCCCGGGACCAGCCCGTATCCGACGGTGACGACGCCCCGCTCGTCGGGCGGCCCGTGGAACCCGATCCCGCCGACGGTCGCCCCGCCGTCCCGGAGCCGTATCGCGTACGGCCGGAACGCGCCCGGGTCGCCGCGCTCGGCGACCCCCCGCAGGAACCCGGTGCACGACCGTACGTCCCCGTCCCCGGGATATCCCTCGGCCCACAGGTCCCCGTCCCCGGCGGCCCGGGTGACGATCCGCCCGGCCTCGGCGACGCTCAGCGGGTCCAGCAGGAGCCGCGCGGTGGTGACGCTCTCGTTCCTCACGGCCGCAGTGTGGACGGCTCCGGGGGCCCGGGGCAACGCGGTTTCCGCGGCCCCCGGGACCCCGGCGGAACCGCTACAGCACCGGCAGGTTCTTGCGGAGTTCGAAGGCGGTGACCTCGCTCCGGTACTCCTCCCACTCCTGCTTCTTGTTGCGGAGGAAGAAGTCGAAGACGTGCTCGCCGAGGGTCTCCGCGACCAGTTCGCTCTTCTCCATCAGGGAGATCGCCTCGCCCAGGTTCTGCGGGAGCGGTTCGATGCCCATCGCCCGGCGCTCCGCGTCGGAGAGGGCCCAGACGTCGTCGTCGGCGCCCGGCGGGAGCTCGTAGCCCTCCTCGATGCCCTTGAGGCCCGCGGCGAGGAGGACCGCGTAGGTCAGGTACGGGTTGGCGCCCGAGTCGATGGAGCGGACCTCCACCCGGGACGAACCGGTCTTGCCCGGCTTGTACATGGGGACGCGGATCAGGGCGGAGCGGTTGTTGTGGCCCCAGCAGATGTACGAGGGGGCCTCGCCGCCCGAGCCCGCCGTGCGGGACGAGCCGCCCCAGATGCGCTTGTACGAGTTCACCCACTGGTTGGTGACGGCGGAGATCTCGCCCGCGTGCCGCAGCAGACCCGCGATGAACGAGCGGCCCACCTTGGAGAGCTGGTACTCGGCGCCCGACTCGTAGAACGCGTTCCGGTCGCCCTCGAAGAGGGACAGGTGGGTGTGCATCCCCGAACCGGGGTAGTCGGAGAACGGCTTGGGCATGAACGTGGCCTGGACGCCCTGCTCCAGCGCGACCTGCTTCATGACCAGGCGGAAGGTCATGATGTTGTCGGCGGTGGAGAGCGCGTCGGCGTAGCGGAGGTCGATCTCCTGCTGCCCGGGGGCGCCCTCGTGGTGGCTGAACTCCACCGAGATGCCCATCGATTCGAGCATCGTGATGGCCTGGCGGCGGAAGTCCATGCCGACGTTCTGCGGGGTGTGGTCGAAGTAGCCCGAGTTGTCGGCCGGGGTGGGCCGGGTGCCGTCGAGGGGCTTGTCCTTGAGGAGGAAGAACTCGATCTCGGGGTGGGTGTAGAAGGTGAAGCCGAGGTCCGAGGTCTTGGCGAGGGCCCGCTTCAGGACGTAGCGCGGGTCCGCGAAGGACGGCGAGCCGTCCGGCATGAGGATGTCGCAGAACATCCGGGCCGTGCCGGGTGCCTCGGCGCGCCAGGGCAGGATCTGGAAGGTGCCCGGGTCCGGCTTGGCGATCATGTCGGACTCGTAGACCCGGGCGAAGCCCTCGATCGCGGAGCCGTCGAAACCGATGCCCTCGTCGAACGCCTGCTCCAGTTCGGCCGGTGCCACGGCGACCGACTTGAGGAAACCGAGCACGTCGGTGAACCACAGACGTACGAAGCGGATGTCGCGCTCTTCGAGCGTACGGAGCACGAATTCCTGCTGCTTGTCCATTTCCACACCCATCCTCGCTGGTCAGGCCGCCTGCTCCCACCGCCTCGGGCAACGTCGGGGGGCACCTGAGCATCCCACCACATGGTTTCGCGCACGTTGCACACCCATAGTGCCCGCTCGGGTGTGACTCAGGTAACGGGAGAACACCCGTGCCCCGGTGCCGTACGCCGTCCCGCCATCGTCCCGCCGGTACCGAGAGGTACCCCGTTCGGCCCACAGAGCGTCCGCGCCCACTACGATCTGCGCACATGGGGGCCCCACGGCTCGAACGCCCGTCCCGGCACGCGCGTCCCGTGGCACTGATGAGTGCCGTGGCGACGCTCCTCGCCGCGCTCTTCTTCTGTCTGGGCGCGGGACCGGGCGCGGAACGCCACCACGGCACCCCCGCCGAACGGGCCTCCCGGGCGGCCACCGCCCCGGCCGGGGCCTTCGCCGGGGTCTCCGCCGCCGAGTACGTCTGTCCGTACGACCGCGGCGGCTGCTCCCTCTTCCCGTCCCTCTCCCCCGCGGTGCTCAGCGCGCCCCCGCTCGATCCCCCGCCGCACGCGGCGGACGGGCCGCCGCGCTCCGCACCGTCGGTGGACGGGGGCCGGGCGGTGCGTTCGGCCGCCCAGCCCCGCGCACCCGACCCGTACGTCCTTCAAGTTCTCCGGACGTGACGGCGGCGGGCTCCCGCCCCGCACGTCCCGCACCGAACTCCACCCCACCCCCGAAGAAGGACGACACCACCATGGCCGCCAACCGCTCCGCCACCGCCGACCGCCGCGCCCGAATAGAGGAGATGCGCCGCGCCGAGCAGGCCCGCGAGCGCCGCAACCGACTGATCACGATCGGCATCTCCGGTGTCGTCGTGCTGGGCCTCGTCGGCTTCGGCACCGTCGTGCTGATGAAGAAGTCCGACGAGCAGGACGCGAAGGACGCCGCCGCGAAGGCGCCGATCGCCGCCGAGAAGTCCTGGGACGCGAAGAAGCTCGGCCGCAACCACGTCGAGACGGCCGTGAAGTACGACATGAAGCCCGCGGTCGGCGGCGACCACCACCCGGTCTGGGCGAACTGCGACGGCGTCGTCTACAAGAAGACGATCGCCGAGGTGAACGCGGTGCACTCCCTGGAGCACGGCGCCGTCTGGGTGACGTACAACAAGAAGGCCTCCCCCGACGACGTGAAGAAGCTGGAGGAGAAGGTCGGCAAGACCAAGTACACGATGATCAGCCCGGTGGACGACCAGGCCGGGGCGCTCATGCTCACCGCGTGGGGCAAGCAGGTCACCGTGGACAACGCGAGCGACCCCCGGATCGACGCCTTCTTCACCAAGTACGTCCAGGGCGCGCAGACCCCCGAGCCCGGGGCCGCCTGCACCGGTGGCGTCGGTGAGGACGGCATGGGCGGCGCCGGGATGGGCCAGTGAGGCTGAACCGCACGCAGGGCGCGGCGGTCACCGCCGTCGCCCTCGCGCTGCTCTTCGCCGGGGGCGCGGTCACCGTCGCCACGGGCGGTGAGGAGGCGCCCCGTACCCCCGTCTCCCTGTCGGCGGACGCCGGGTTCGCCCGGGACATGTCCGTCCACCACCAGCAGGCCGTCGAGATGTCGTTCATCGTCCGGGACCGCACCCGGAACGAGGAGGTGCGCCGTCTCGCGTACGACATCGCCAACACCCAGGCCAACCAGCGGGGCATGATGCTCGGCTGGCTGGATCTGTGGGGGCTGCCCAAGACCGAGTCCGGGACCGAGCCGATGGCCTGGATGGGCATGGGCGCCTCCGGTGACACGGGCCCGCTCGACGGGGCCCTCATGCCGGGGATGGCGACCGACGCGCAGCTGGACGAGCTGCGGAAGGCCGACGGGCGCGAGGCCGAGGTGCTCTACCTGAAGCTGATGACCGAGCACCACAGGGGCGGGGTCCACATGGCCGAGGGCTGCGTCCAGAAGTGCTCGGTGGACGTCGAGCGGAACCTCGCGCAGGGCATGGTCGACGGGCAGCGGTCCGAGATGGCGCTGATGGCGGACATGCTGAGGAAGCGCGGCGCCTGAGGCCCCGCGCCGGTCCGCGTACGACGGGGCCCCCGTGACCACTGCGGTCGCGGGGGCCCCGTCGCGCGCCGAGAATGGGGGTGCTCGGGGACGTACGCCTGACCGCGTCCGACGAAAGGTGTTCCCCCCATGACCACGGCGAAGGACATCATGCACCCCGGGGCCCAGTGGATCCCGGCACACGAGACGCTCGACCGCGCCGCCCAGCTGATGCGGAACCTGGACGTGGGCGCGCTGCCCATCGCCGACGAGAACCAACGCCTCTGCGGCATCCTCACGGACCGGGACATCGTCGTCGGCTGTGTGGCCATGGGGCACGATCCGGCGAAGGTGACCTGCGGGGAGATGGCGAAGGGCACCCCGCGCTGGGTGGAGGCGGACGCGGACGTCGGCGCCGTCCTGGAGGAGATGCAGAGCCATCAGATCCGGCGGCTGCCGGTGATCGAGGAGAAGCGGCTCGTCGGCATGATCAGCGAGGCCGATCTGGCGCAGCACCTGTCGGACGAGCAGATCAAGGGGTTCTGCGCGAGCGTCTACGCGGCTTCCTGACCGGACCGGCGGGATTCCCCTGGTCCGGGTCCGGGTCCGGGTCCGGAGCCGGACCCGGAGTCACCCGGCCCTTCCGGGCCCCCCGGTCCCGCCGGTGCGCAGGACCGCGTCCGCCACCGCGTCCGGGCGGTCCAGCATGACCAGATGGCCCGACGGCACGGCCGCCTCGTAGCGGGCGCCGAGCCGTCGGGCCAGCGCGCGCTGGCGGGCCTCCCAGCGGGCGGAGCCGTCGGGCGCGGCGAGGACGGTGACGGGCAGGCCGGGCGGGAGCGGGTGGGCGGCCCGCAGGGCGTCGAGTCCGGCGGCGACGGCTCCGTAGCGCGAGTTCTCCAGGAGGGTGCCCCGGAAGACCCGTGAGGTGCGGTAGACGCGGCGGACGAGCTCGGCGGGGGCCGGGTCGTGGCGGACGGCCGCGCGGCGGAGCGCGGGGCCGAGGGCGGCGGGGATGCCGGCGGCGGCGAGTACGGCTCCGAGGGCGCGCGGGACGGCCCCCGGCAGGCGGGCGGGGCGGGGGTGCTCCTCCACGGAGGAGTCGACGAGCACGAGGGCGGCGGTCCGGCCGGGGTGGAGCCGGGCGAAGCCCTCCACGTGGAACCCGGCGATCGAGTGCCCGACGACGGTGACGGGTCCGGGGTGGCCGAGCGCGTCGAGGAGGGCGGCGATGCGGTCGGCCTCGCCCTCTGCGGTGGGCGGCGAGGCGGCGGGGGCGGAGAGGCCGTGTCCGGGCCGGTCGAAGCGGACGACGGTGCGGTGCGGGGCGAGGAGCGGCACGACGGGGTCCCAGTCGAACCAGCTGAGGCCGAGGCCCGCGGCGAGGACGCAGACGGGTCCCGCGCCCTCGACGGTGACGTGGTGGACGGTTCCGGCGATCCGGACGAAGGTCACGGGCGCTCCCGGCGGTCCTCGGTGGCCAGCGCGTACGCGAGGACCCCGATCCAGACGGCGACCAGGAGGACCTGGAGCCGCTGGCCCGCGCCCAGCGACCAGATGCCCTTCCCCGCCTCGAAGGCGGCGACGGCGACGAGGGTCCAGGCGGTGGCGGCGAACTCCAGGACGACGAGGACGGGGCCGGTCCTGGCGAGGGGCCGCAGACGTCCGTGGCGGCGGGCGGCGACGGTCAGGGCGACTATGGCGACCAGCGCGCCGGTCATGGCGAGACTGGAGCTGACGGCGTGGGCCGTATGGGTGGCGGGCACGAGCCCGGCGGTCTCGCGGGCGGCGCACGCGGGGTCCACGGTCGGGGCGCAGCTGAGCGGGAGGCGCGAGTCGGCGACGGTGGCGGCGCCGAAGAGCGCGAGGGCGGCCCAGCCGACGACCTCCCAGGGCCGTCGGCGTCGGGACGAGGAGCCGCCGGAGCCCGTCCCGGACCCGGGTGCGGACCCGGGTGCGGCCGTTCCGGCTCCGGGCGGGGAGCCGTCTGCGGTCGTCCCGGCCCCTGCCCCGGTCCCGTACCGCCGTGTCGTGGTGAGGAGGCCCGCGAGCGCGCCCGCCAGGACGAGGGTGCCGGCCGCGAGGTCGGTGGCGCGGAAGAGGCCGCCGAGCGGCTGGTCCTGGGCCGCGAGCTCGGAGACGTACGTCCGGATCGGGTCGAGGCCGGTCCGGACGACGACTTCGACGACCCAGGTGGTGTACGCGAGTGCGCCGAGGGCGAGCAGGACGGCGGCGGCGCGGGTGACCTTTGCGGGCATATCGGGTGGGACGTCAGATCGCGTCGGAAGGTTGCCTGTGATCCGGGTGGATCCAGCTGGGCTTGCGGTACTTGAGGAGGGCCGCCGGGATGACGAGGCCGAGGACCAGCAGTCCGCCGCCGACGATCAGCAGATAGCGCCAGAGCGGCTGGTCGCCGAACTGCTCCGGCGGGACGAAGCCGATGGCGAGCGCGGCGACCGAGGCGACGAAGCCGGTGCCCGCGACCCAGGCGACGGCGGGCACGCGGAAGCCCCGTTCGACCTCGGGCCGGGTCCCGCGGAGCTTGACCACGGCGACGAACATCAGCAGGTACGCGATGAGGTAGATCTGCACCGTGACGACGGAGAACATCCAGTACGCGCTGGAGACGTCGTCGCTGAAGGCGTAGAGGACGCCGATCAGGGTGGTGACGACGCCCTGCGCGACCATGATGTTCCGGGGTGCGCCGTCCTTGTTGAACTTCTGGAGCGGGGGCGGCAGATAGCCCTCCTGCCGGGAGAGCAGGACGAGTCCCCTGGCGGGTCCGGAGAGCCAGGTGAGCATCCCGCCGAGGGCCGCGCAGACCAGCATGACGCCGACGACCTTCGTCATCCAGCCGATGGAGAAGTGGTCGAAGAACGCCTGGAACGCCTGCATCAGACCGGCGGTCAGGCTGAGCTGCGAGGACGGCATGACCCAGGCGATGGCCAGGGCCGGGAGGATGAAGATCAGCAGGACCAGGCCGGTGGCGAGGAACATGGACCTCGGGTACTCGCGCCCGGGGTCGCGCAGCGAGGAGACGTGGACGCCGTTCATCTCCATGCCCGCGTAGGACAGGAAGTTGTTGACGATGAGGACCAGGCTCGCGAGGCCGGTCCACGGGGGCAGCCAGTGGTCGGGGCTCATGGGCTGCGCGGAGGGGTTGCCCTGGCCGAGGAAGACGATGCCGAGGACGACGAGGAGCACCCCGGGGACGAGGGTGCCGATGATCAGGCCGAAGGAGGACAGTCCGGCGATCGTCCGGGTGCCGCGTGAGGAGATCAGGACCCCGGACCAGTAGACGACGACGATGACGATCGCGACGTAGGGGCCGTTCTCGGCGAGGGAGGGGTCGATGACGTACGCGAAGGTGGAGGCGACGTACGCGAGGAGGCTCGGGTAGTACGCGATGGTCATGGCGAACTGGCACCAGACCGCGAGGAAGCCGAGCGGTTTGCCGAGCGCCTCGCTCACCCAGCGGTAGATGCCGCCGCTCCAGCCGGAGGCCAGCTCGGCGCCGACAAGGGCGGTGGGGAGCAGGAAGACGACGGCGGGCAGCAGATAGAGGAAGATCGCGGCGAGGCCGTAGATGGCCATGGTCGGCGAGGGCCGGAGGCTGGCGACGGACGCGGTGGTCATGAACGCGAGGGTCAGCCAGGAGATGAACTGCCTCTTGGTGCCCTCGTCCTGAAGGGCCGCCGGACCGTCCCCGGCGGCCCGCTCCGACTCCGCCGGACCGTCAGTGGTCGTCATGGGGCCATGATCGGCGGGTCGCGCCGGGCCCGCATGTCGAGCGGCGGGGAGGCGGGGGCGGGGCGTGCGGTGGCCCTCGGGGCGGGGCGGGGTGCCGGTCGGCGCCCGGTCGGCACCCGGTGCGCGGTCGGGCTGGGTCGGGCGGTCGGTCGGGCGGGCTGGCTGGCTGGGTAGGGCGGGCTGGATCGGGCAGTCGGGCGGGCGGGGGCGGACCGGGGCGGACCGGGGCGGATGGCCGGGTGCGGCGGAAGCGGAAGCTGACGGGATGTCGGATACGCCCCGGTACGGGGCTGGGACCGGCATTCGGGGGCGGGCGGGCGCCTCGACCCCTCCCAGCAGCGGGTCACAATGCCGCATCGGCGACGAATCCGCTGGCCAGGCCCTGTGCGAACCGTCTAACGTCGGATCTTCTGACCAGCTCGGAGGACTCGTATGACCACGCCCACGCACACCCCCGGACCGCCCGCCTGGGGTCCGCCGCCGCCGTTCCAGGCGCCGCCCGCCCGTACGGCGCTCGGGGTCGGCGCCCTGGTCGTCGGCATCGTGGGACTGGTCTTCGCGATCGTCCCGTTCCTCTTCTGGCTCGGCGGGATCATGGGCGTCGTCGCCCTCGTCCTCGGCATCGTCGGTCTCGGCCGCGCCAAGCGGGGCGAGACGAACGACCGGGCCCAGTCCGTCGCGGGCATCGTCCTCGGTTCCGTGAGCCTCCTCGTCTCGGCGGTCTGGCTGGTCGTCATCGCCCTGGCGGTGAACACGATCGAGGACGAGGGCGGGATCCTCCAGATCGAGGCGTCCGAGACCCCCGGCGGGGCGTCCGCCGCCCCCGGCTCCGCCACGAAGCCCACGCCCGAGCCCGAGCCGACCGGCCCCGCCGTGCTGGCGTTCGGGAAGACCCACACCTACGACGACGGGGTGAAGGTCACCGTCTCCGCGCCCCGCCACTACCGCCCCGACGCCTTCGCCGCCGGGTACGAGAAGGGCCAGACGGCGGTCCAGTTCACCATCACCATCGTCAACGGCGGCGACCGGGCCCTGAACGTCGCCTCGGCGCTGCCGACGGCGAAGGACGCGAAGGGCGCCGAGGCGGGGGCGATCTTCGACGGGAGCCGGGCGACCGAGATGTTCCGGGGCACGGTGCTGCCGGGCAAGCGGGCCACCAGCGACTTCGCCTTCGCCCTGCCGGCCGGCGCGGACAAGGAGATCCAGGTGGAGCTGGAGCCGGAGATGCTGCGGTACGACACGGTGATCTGGAGCGGCCCGGTGAAGTAGCCGCCGGTCGCGCACCCCCGCTTTCCCAGGACATCGCGTCGGTCTGACGATTAGACTGGCCGTGTGCCTCAACTACGCCTCGCGCTGAATCAGATCGACTCGACCGTCGGAGACGTCACCGGGAACGCCGAGGCGATCGTGCACTGGACCCGGCACGCCGCCGGGCAGGGCGCGCACCTCGTCGCGTTCCCCGAGATGGCGCTGACCGGGTATCCCGTCGAGGACCTCGCGCTGCGGCCCTCGTTCGTCGAGGCGTCCCGGACGGCGCTGCGCGCGCTGGCCCGCCGCCTCGCGGACGAGGGCTTCGGGGAGGTGCCGGTCGTCGTCGGCTATCTGGACCGGTCCGAGCGGGCCGTGCCCCGGCTCGGCCGTCCGGCCGGTTCGCCGGAGAACGCCGCCGCCGTGCTGTACGGCGGCGCGGTGGTGCTGCGCTTCGCCAAGCACCACCTGCCCAACTACGGCGTCTTCGACGAGTACCGCTACTTCGTGCCGGGCGACACCCTGCCGGTCGTCCGGGTGCACGGGGTCGACGTGGCCCTGGCGATCTGCGAGGACCTGTGGCAGGACGGCGGCCGGGTCCCGGCGGCGCGGGCGGCGCGGGCCGGACTGCTGCTGTCGGTGAACGCCTCGCCGTACGAGCGGGACAAGGACGACACCCGGCTCGAACTGGTCCGGGGGCGGGCCCGGGAGGCGGGGTGCGTGACCGCGTACCTGGCGAGCACCGGCGGCCAGGACGAGCTGGTCTTCGACGGCGACTCGATCGTGGTGGACGCGGCGGGCGAGGTGGTCGCGCGGGCCCCGCAGTTCGCGGAGGGCAGCGTGATCCTGGACCTGGAGCTTCCGGCCGCCGACCCGGACGCGCCGGAGGGCGTGGTCGACGACGGGCTGCGGATCGACCGGGTGGTGCTCTCGGAGGAGCCCCTGGCGCCGTACGAGCCGGAGCTGACGGGCGGCCTGGCGCACCGGCTCGACGACGAGGAGGAGGTGTACTCCGCGCTGGTCATCGGGGTGCGCGCCTACGTGGCGAAGAACGGTTTCCGTTCGGTGCTGGTCGGGCTGTCCGGCGGCATCGACTCGGCGCTGGTCGCGGCCGTCGCCTGTGACGCGCTCGGCGCGGAGAACGTCCACGGGGTGTCGATGCCGTCCGCGTACTCCTCGGCCCACTCGCGCGACGACGCCGCCGAGCTGGCCCGGCGCACCGGGCTGCACTACCGCACGGTGTCGATCGAGCCGATGTTCGACGCGTACATGGCGACGCTGGGCCTGACGGGGCTCGCGGAGGAGAACCTCCAGTCGCGGCTGCGCGGCACGACGCTGATGGCGATCTCCAACCAGGAGGGCCACATCGTCCTCGCGCCGGGCAACAAGTCCGAGCTGGCGGTGGGTTACTCGACGCTGTACGGCGACTCCGTCGGCGCGTTCGGGCCCATCAAGGACGTCTACAAGTCGGACGTGTTCCGGCTGGCGCGCTGGCGGAACCGGGCGGCGGCGGAGCGCGGCCGGACCCCGCCGATCCCGGAGAACTCGCTCACGAAGCCGCCGAGCGCGGAGCTGCGCCCGGGGCAGCTGGACACGGACTCGCTGCCGGACTACGCGGTCCTGGACGCGGTCCTCGCCCTGTACGTGGACCGGGACCGGGGGCGGGACGAGATCGTGGCCGCCGGTTTCGACGAGGAGCTGGTGACCCGGACGCTGCGGATGGTGGACGCGGCGGAGTACAAGCGGCGCCAGTACCCGCCGGGCACCAAGATCTCCGCGAAGGGCTTCGGCAAGGACCGGCGGCTGCCGATCACGAACCGCTGGCGGGAGAGCCCGGCCGGCTGACCGCCGGTCCTGCCGCCTTGAGGGGGCTTCCCGCCACGACGCGGGAGGCCCCCTCCGGCGTACGGCGGTCGAGGAGGCCCGCCGTGACGGCGATCACCAGACCGGCGGCGGTGAGGCCCGCGCCGACCAGGGCCGGGGAGGTCCAGCCCCATCCGGCGGCGACGGCGGCGCCGCCCGCCCAGGCGCCGCCCGCGTTGGCGAGGTTGAAGGCGGAGTGCTGGGAGGCGGAGGCGAGGGTCGGGGCGTCCTCGGCCTTGCGCATCACCAGCATCTGGAGCGGGGTGGTCGTCATGAAGCCGACCGCGCCGAGGACCACGACGGTGACCAGGGCCAGCCAGGGCACGTGGACGGTGAAGCGGAAGGCGAGCAGCGCGAGGAGGAGGGCGGCCAGCGAGCCGTACAGGGTGGGGCGCGGGGCCCGGTCGGTCAGGGGTCCGGCGGCGAGCGCCCCGCCGGTCATGCCGAGGCCGAAGAGGGCGAGGACGAGCGTGACGGTGGAGTCCCCGAAGCCCATCACCTCGGTGGTCATCGAGGCCAGGTAGGAGTAGACGGCGAAGACGCCCGCGAAGCCGAAGACGGCGGTGAGCAGGCCGAGCAGGACCTGGGGGCGGCCGAGGGCGCGCACCTCGCGGCCCAGTCCCCCGCGTTCGTCGGCGGGGAGCCGGGGGACGAGGCGGGCGAGCGCGGCGACGGCGAGCAGGCCGATGACGGCGACGACGAGGAAGGTGGCGCGCCAGCCGAGGCGCTGCCCGAGCAGGGTGGCGGCGGGGACGCCGAGGATGTTGGCGACGGTGAGGCCGAGGAACATCGTGGCGACCGCGCGGGCCTGCCGGTCCTCGCGGACGAGCCGGGTGGCGACGACCGCGCCGAGGCCGAAGAAGGCGCCGTGCGGGAGTCCGGCGAGGACCCGGCCCGCGAGGAGCCAGCCGAAGTCGGGGGCGAGCGCGGAGGCCAGGTTGCCGACCGTGAAGAGGGCCATGAGCAGGAGCAGCATCCGCTTGCGGGGGATGCGGGAGCCGAGGGCGGTGAGCAGCGGGGCGCCGACGACGACCCCGATCGCGTACGCCGAGACGAGGTGTCCGGCGGTGGGGACGGAGGTGCCGAGGTCGTCGGCGACCTGGGGCAGCAGGCCCATCATCACGAATTCGGTGGTGCCGATGCCGAAGGCGGAGACGGCGAGCGCGAGCAGCGCCAGGGGCATGGGGGGAGCCTTTCCTGAAGATAGTTCTTCGTCGGAACAAAGGCTCTCAGACGGTTCCCTCCCGGTGGCTTCGGGGGGATGAAGGGCGGGTTTCCCCCGGGAGACGGGGGTGGGGGCGGACTCGGCGGCGGGCCGGTGCGCGGCGGCTCCGCTTCAGAGCCGGACGCGGGCGGCGATCGGGAGGTGGTCGCTCTTCGTCGCGGGGAGGGCCCAGGAGGACATCGGCTCGACGCCCTTGACCATGATCTGGTCGATGCGGGCCAGCGGGGAGGAGGCGGGCCAGCTGAAGCCGAAGCCGTCGCCCGCCGCGCCCTGGGTGGAGCGGAGCTGGGAGGTGACGGCGTTCAGCGCGCGGTCGTTCATGGTGCCGTTGAGGTCGCCGAGGAGGACGATCCGCTCGTTCGG
This sequence comes from Streptomyces sp. NPDC087215, assembly GCF_044744885.1. Classification (NCBI taxonomy): domain Bacteria; kingdom Bacillati; phylum Actinomycetota; class Actinomycetes; order Kitasatosporales; family Streptomycetaceae; genus Streptomyces; species Streptomyces sp. NPDC087215. The sequence continues at coordinate 550,847 of NZ_JBIUZD010000002.1, read as the reverse complement.
GTCGTGGGAGATGGCCTCGCCGAGGGCGTTGGCGCTGGTGTCGCGCTGGTTGGCGGTGAAGCCCGCGTTGAGCTTGACCCGTACGGACGGCAGGTGGGCGACGTACACGGCGATGTCGCCCTTGGGGGTGACGACGGTGGCGCGCATGGCGCGGGTCCAGCCGAGCCGGATGTCGACGGGCTGCGCGGCGCGCAGCGGCAGCTTGCTCCACAGGCCGACGGTGCCCTGGACGGAGTGGTACGGGTACGCCTCCGCGAGTCCCTTGCGGTACGTGGGGACCATGTCGCCCTTCAGTTCCTCCAGGGCCAGGACGTCGGCGCCGGAGTCGGCGAGCAGCCGGGCGGTGCCCTCGGGGTCCGGGTTGTCCGCGTTGACGTTGTGGGTGGCCACGGTCAGGTCACCGCCGGGGACGGACTTGTCGGCGGCGAGTCCGCCGAAGAGGTTCAGCCACACCACGGCCGGGAGGAGCAGGGCGATGAGGGCGGTGGCGGAGCGGCGGACCAGCGCGAGGACCAGCAGCAGCGGCACGAAGACGCCGAGCCAGGGCAGGAAGGTCTCGGTGAGGCTGCCGAGGTTGCCGATCCGGTTGGGGATGTCGGAGTGGAAGACCATCAGCACCGTGAGGGCCACCGAGCAGAGGGCGAGCAGGATGCCCCGGCGCCAGATGCCCCGGCTGCCCCGGAGCCGTTCGAGGGTGGTCCGGAATCGGGAGGCGGCCGGGCCGTTCCCGGTGCCGCCGTGCTCGGTCTCCGTCATGTCCACCCGTGCCATCGCACTGTCCTCACTGCCTTGCCGCCGTGCTGTCTTGCCCCGTGACCCGGTGTCGACACTAGGCGATGACGGGTCCGTCGTACTCCCCCAGGGACGACACGGGCGCGTGGCGAGTTCCTGCAGGTGACATGAACAGCGGGGCTGTGACAGAACGCGCACATTCGTCCGGGTCCGTACCGGGGTGCCGCCGGGTCAGCGGCGCGGACGGAGTCCTTCCAGGACGGTGTCGACGACCCGTTCGGCCAGGCCCGGTTCCAGAGAGCCGCCGGGGCGTATGACGGTGCGCAGCAGCAGCGGGCCGGTGAGGAGGTCGTTGACGAACTCCGGATCGAGGTCGGCGCGGATCTCGCCGCCCGCCATGCCGCGCCGGACGGCGTCCAGGGCGAGGCGGCGGCGGGGCTCGATGACGGTGTGGTGGTACGCGTCCCAGAGCTTGGGGTAGAGCTGCATCTGCGCGAACACGTTGTGGAGCAGGGCGGAGTTCCGCTTGGCGACCCCGCGTTCGCGCATCGACTCCAGGAGGGCCACGAGGTCCGCCCGGACCGAGGTGCCGGGCAGCACCGGGTCCGGGGGCTCGATGGAGCGGAGCAGGTCGACGAGGAGTTCCTCCTTGCCCGCCCAGCGGCGGTAGAGGGTGGCCTTGCCGACCCCGGCGGTGCGGGCGATCCGCTCGACGGACAGCTCGGCGAGCGGCAGCCCCTCGTCGAGGAGCCCGACGACCGCGTCGAAGACGGCCGCCTCGACGCCCTCGCTGCGCGGCCTGCCCCGTCGGGCACCGGCCGCCTCGGGGAGGGCGTCGCACGGCGCGCCGTGCGCGGCGGACGGGGGGTCGGCCGGTGCCGGACCGGGGCTCTCGCCGGGCGCCCCGGACCGTCGTCCGGCGTCGTGGGGTTCCGGGGTCCCGCCGTCCTGCCGCGACACGTGCGCTCCGCCTCTCGTTCGGTTACCGACGTCGGGCCGATTCTCCCGCCCCGGCGCCCGGCGCGGGCACCGAGGCCCCCGGGGCGCCGTCCTGCGGGCCGGTGGCGGCGGTCGCCGGGGCGCGGCCCGGCAGGAAGGCGGCGACGACGGCGGCGCCGACGAGGCCGATCAGGGCGGAGGCGACGGCCGTGACGTGCATGGCGCTCAGGAAGGCGTCGTACGCGGGGGCGATCAGGTCGCGGCCCGCCGGTCCCAGCTTCCGCGCGACGGCGAGGGTGGCCTCGATCGACTCGCCCGCCGTTCCGCGCAGGGCGGCCGGTACCGCGCCGAGGTGCCCCTCGATCTCGCCCCGGTAGGTGGAGGAGAGGACCGAGCCCAGGACGGCCACGCCGAGCGCCCCGCCGACCTGCCGGAAGGTGTTGTTGACGGCCGAGCCGGAGCCCGCCTTCTCCCGGGGCAGCGCCTGCATGATCGCCACCGTGACCGGCGGCATGATGTGCGCCATGCCCGTGCCCTGGACGAAGAAGACGACCTCCATCACCCAGATCGGGGTGTCGGCGTCGAAGAAGGCGAACGCGGCGAGGCCGAGGGCGACCAGGAGCATTCCGCCGGTGCAGACGACCCGGGCGCCGAAGCGCTCGACGACGAGCCGGGCGCGGGGCGCGAACACCATCTGCGCGACGGCCAGCGGCAGGATGAGCAGGCCCGACTGGAGCGCGCTGTAGCCGCGCACGCTCTGGAGGTAGAAGGCGGAGAAGAACGTGACGCCCATCAGCGCGAAGAAGACCAGCGCGATGGCGGCGACGGCGGCGGAGAACGCGGGCCGCCTGAAGTACGTCATGTCGATGGCGGGGTGGTCGCTGCGCCGCTCGTGGAGGACGAAGAGGGCGAGGACCGCGAGGCCGCCGAGGGCCGGGGCGAGGGCGGTGGCGTCGGTGAAGTCGGCCAGTTCGCCGCCCCGGATGATCCCGTACACGAGGAGGACGAGGCCGACGACGGAGAGGAGCACGCCCGGTATGTCGACCTTGCCGGGGTTCGGGTCCCGGGAGTCGGGGACGAGCCAGGCCATCAGGGCGAGGGCCAGGAGCACGACGGGCACGTTGATGAGGAAGATCGATCCCCACCAGAAGTGTTCGAGCAGGATGCCGCCGGTGATCGGGCCGATCGCGATGGCCAGGCCGACGCTGCCCGCCCAGATGCCGATGGCCTTGGGCTGCTCGTCGCGCTCGAAGACGTTCATCAGGACGGCGAGGGTGGCGGGCATCACGAAGGCGGCGCCGAGGCCCATGACGGCCCGGTAGGCGATCAGCTCGCCCGGGGAGCCGGAGAGGGCGGCGAGGGCGGAACCGATGCCGAAGACGGTGATGCCGAAGAGGAGGACCTTCTTGCGGCCGAGGCGGTCGCCGAGCAGGCCGGAGGTGAAGAGGAGACCGGCGAAGACGAGCGTGTAGGAGTTGATCGACCACTCCAGCTCGCTCTGGGTGGCGCCGATGCCGGTGGGCGCGGGCGCGGCGATCGTCCTGACGGCCACGTTGAGGATCGAGTTGTCGAGGACGACGATCAGCAGGCTGAGCATCAGGACGCCGAGGACGGCCCAGCGGCGCCGGTGGACGGTCTCGGGGACGTGCGGCCCCGCCGGTGCGGCGGGTGCGGTGGACGGTTGTGACATGAGCATCACTCTAAGATCCATTTCGATACGAGACCGTCTCGTATCGAAAAAGCTGACCGAGGTTTTACGTGGGGCGCCTCCCGCGCCACTCCCGCACCGCGCGAGACCGGAGCCGGGCCCGGCGCCGGGCCCCGACCGGGGCGGGGGCCGTACGGCGCCGGGACCGTACGGCACGTCGACGTCGGAGCCGTACGACCCGTCGGCGTCGGGGCCGTACGGCCCGTGACCCGGTCGGAGGGCACCCCGCGACCCGCCGGTGTGAACAGCGCCACTACGGCCCACTTCCCCGGCCGCCGGGCGAGGTGCCACCATGGATGTGGTCCGGGGACGCCGTCAGGGCGCCTCGAGATGACACAAGGAGCCGTTCGCCATGACGCTTCAGGCTGCCCAGAAACCACCCGCCGACAGCAGCGGGGCACTGTACGGCGGCAAGGGCACGCGCCGCATCACCGTCCACGACATCGCCGCCGCCAAGACCCGCGGCGAGAAGTGGCCCATGCTCACCGCCTACGACGCGATGACCGCCTCCGTCTTCGACGAGGCGGGCATCCCCGTCCTCCTCGTCGGCGACTCCATGGGCAACTGTCACCTCGGCTACGAGACCACCGTGCCCGTCACGATGGACGAGATGGCCCTGCTCTCCGCCGCCGTCGTCCGGGGCACCCGGCGGGCCCTCGTCGTCGGCGACCTGCCCTTCGGCTCGTACCAGGAGGGGCCCGTCCAGGCCCTGCGCAACGCCACCCGGCTCGTGAAGGACGCCGGGGTCGGCGCGATCAAGCTGGAGGGCGGCGAGCGCTCGCTGCCGCAGACCGAACTGCTCGTCCAGGCGGGCATCCCCGTCATGTCCCACCTGGGCCTCACCCCGCAGTCCGTGAACACCATGGGCTACCGGGTGCAGGGCCGCTCCGACGAGGCCGCGCACCAGCTGCTCCGCGACGCCAAGGCGGCCCAGGACGCGGGCGCGTTCGCCGTCGTCCTGGAACTCGTACCGGCCGAACTGGCCGCCGAGGTCACCCGCTCGCTGCACATCCCGACCGTCGGCATCGGCGCGGGCCCCGACACCGACGCCCAGGTCCTCGTCTGGACCGACATGGCCGGGCTCACCGGTGGCAGGGTCCCGCGCTTCACCAAGCAGTACGCCGACCTCCGCGGGACGCTCGGCGACGCCGCCCGCGCCTTCGCCGAGGACGTCGGCGGCGGGGCGTTCCCCGCCGAGGAGCACACCTTCCACTGACCACCGCGGCACCACCGGTGCCACTGACCACCGCGGCACCACCCGGAGGCCCGCCGACATCCCCCATCGGCGGGCCCTCGGCCACGGCCGGGGCCCGCACGCGCGGGCCCCGGCCGTCCGCCGTCCCGGCCCCGGAGCGCGGCCGTGACTCCCCGCCGACAGCCCGCCGACAGCCCCGGCGGCCGGTGTCGGCGGGGCTGTCGGCCGTCTGTCGGGGCGTTGTCGGTGGCGCCGTGTTCCATGGGGGACATGACGCGATCACACACCAACGCCGTCGAGGTCCGGGGCCTCGTGAAGCACTTCGGCGCCACCAAGGCCCTCGACGGGGTCGACCTGGACGTCCGGGAGGGCACCGTCCTCGGCGTGCTCGGGCCGAACGGCGCCGGGAAGACCACCCTCGTCCGCTGTCTGTCCACCCTCCTCGTCCCGGACTCCGGGACCGCCGTCGTCGCCGGGTACGACGTGGTGAAGCACCCCCGCCAGCTGCGCCGCACGATAGGTCTGACCGGGCAGTACGCCTCGGTCGACGAGAAGCTGTCCGGCTGGGAGAACCTCTACATGATCGGGCGGCTGCTCGACCTCTCCCGCCCCGCCGCCCGCCGCCGGGCCGACGAGATGCTGGAGCGCTTCTCCCTCACCGAGGCCGCCAAGCGGCCCGTGATGAACTACTCCGGCGGGATGCGGCGCCGTCTCGACCTCGCCGCCTCGATGATCGGCAGCCCGGCCGTGCTCTACCTGGACGAGCCGACCACCGGCCTCGACCCCCGCACCCGCAACGAGGTGTGGGACGAGGTCCAGCGGATGGTCGCCGAGGGCGTCACCGTCCTGCTCACCACCCAGTACATGGAGGAGGCGGAGCAGCTCGCGAGCGAGCTGACCGTCGTCGACCGGGGCAAGGTCATCGCCCGGGGCGGGGTGGACGAGCTGAAGGCCAAGGTCGGCGGCCGGACCCTGAAGGTGCGGCCGATCGACCCGGGGCAGCTGCCCGCGATGGCCGCCGCGCTCCGCGAGACCGGTCTCGACGGCGTCGCCGGTTCGACGATCGTCGCCGACGAGGGCGCGCTGTACGTGCCGATCCTCGCCGACGAGCAGCTGACGGCCGTGGTGGCGCTGCTCGGCGCGCGCGGTTTCGGCATCGCCCACATCGGTACCCATCTGCCCAGCCTGGACGAGGTGTTCCTCGCGATCACCGGCCAGAAGACCGCCGATTCCGACGAGATCCACGAGGAGGTCGCCGCATGAGCACGACCACGGTCACCAAGTCCCCCGGCGGCTCCCCGGCCCGGACTCCGGCCCCGGCCCCGGCGCGGCGCGCGCCCGTCGCGGAGGGCCGGATAGGCCTGCGCGGGAACCTGCGCCACATCGGGGCCCTGGCCCGGCGCAACGCGCTCCAGATCAAGCAGGACCCCGAGTCGATGTTCGACGCCGTCCTGATGCCGATCATCTTCATCCTGCTGTTCGTGTACGTCTTCGGCGGGGCGATCGCGGGCAAGGGCAACAACGACGCCTACGTCAACTACGTGACCCCGGGCCTGATGGCGATGATGGGCATGAACATCGCGATGGCCGTCGGCGTCGGCATCAACGACGACTTCAAGAAGGGGGTCATGGACCGGTTCCGGACGATGCCGATCGCCCGGTCCTCCGTCCTGATCGCGAAGATCGTCGTCGAGGTCGGCCGGATGCTGATCGCCACCGCGATCCTGCTCGGCATGGGCTTCCTCCTCGGTCTGACCATCCACACCTCGGTCCTGCACCTCTTCGCCGCCATCGCCCTGTCGATGGTCTTCGGAGCGTCGCTGATGTGGATCTTCATCCTGCTGGGTCTCACCGTGAAGACCGCCCAGGCGGTCCAGGGCATGGCGATGCTGGTCCTGATGCCGCTCCAGTTCGGCTCGTCGATCTTCGCCCCGCCGACCTCGATGCCCGGCTGGCTGGAGGCGTTCACCGAGTACAACCCGCTGTCGAACCTCGCCGACGCCGCCCGCAACCTGGTCAACGGCGGCCCGGTCGCCCACTCCGTGTGGATGACCCTCGGCTGGTCCCTGGCGATCACGGTGATCACGGCGCCGCTCGCGGTGGCCAAGTTCCGCAAGAAGACCTGAGTCCGTCACGGGGGTGAGCGGGGGATCAGGACTCGGCGCGCCCACTGATCGCGTCGGCGGCGCGACCGAGCAGGGCGGCGGCCTCTTCGAGAGAGAGGCCGCCGCCCTCGGCGCGTGCCGCCGCGAAGTCCTCGTCGCCGAGGGCGGACCGGACGGTCCCGGTGGCCCGTCGCAGGTTCTCCACCTCGGCGGGCGGCAGCAGGTAGCCCTGCGGGAGCAGCCCGCCCCTGGCCCCGAGCAGCACCGCGCCGGTCCGCGCCCACGGCCCGCCGAGCCCGCCGAGCGCCCAGGCTGCGACGACCAGGTGGTTCGCGGGCATCTGCGGGGCGACCGTCATCGACAGGGTTTCGAGCGACCGCTCGTACCCCTGTACGGCGAGGCCGAGCGCGGTGTCGTACGAGCCGTCCAGGGCGTCGAGCCAGCCGAGGCAGCCCAGGGTGAAGCCCTCGAAGAGGGAGAGGGAGACGGTGTCGAAGTCCCGCCGCAGCGCGAGGAGGTGTTCGCGCGCCTCGGCGGTGCGGCCGCTGCGGCCGAGCGCGAGCCCGAGGAACATCCGGGTGCCGAGCTGGGCTTCGTGGACGCGTCCCGCGGGGCCGTCGAGGATGTCGCGCAGGATCGCCTCGCCCTCGGCGAGGCGTCCGGTCTCGATGAGCGTCCCGGCGTACCGGGCGCGCAGGAGCGCCGTCTGCGCCTGGGCGCCGATCCGTTCCGCGTAGCCGATGGCGGCGGCGAAGTCGGCTGCTGCCAGGTCGAATTCGAGCCGTCGTTCCCTGGCCTCCGCGCGGGAGGAGAGGGCTTCGGCCGCGCCCCAGGAGTCGCCGAGCCGGACGAAGATCTCCAGGCTCTCGTCGGCGTCGCGGATGGCTTCGGCGGCCTGGTCGCCCCGGTTGGCGAGCATGTTGGCGCGCAGTTGGAGGGCGTTGGCGAGGTCCCACTCGTAGCCGTATCCGCGGCAGGCGTCGACGCTGGTGTCGAGCAGGTCGTGCATCCGGCCGGGGTCTCCGATGAGGAGGACCGCGAAGAAGGCGAAGGAGCCGGGGAGACGGCAGGTCTGGGGCAGTCCGGGGTCGTAGCCGGTGGTCATCTCGCGGAGCCGGGCGGTGCCCTCGGGGGTGGTCCAGCGGCTGGTCTCGTGGTTCATGTTGATCAGCTCGACCAGCCGCACCCCGCGTCTGGCCTCCCAGCGCTGCTCGGTGGAGAGCGGCGGCGGGGTGGCCGTGCACGGTGCGTGGAGCGGGACGACGGGCGGGGCGGGCGGGGCGAACGGGTCGGGTCCGAGGGCGGCGACGGCCCGCGCCCAGTGCAGGGCGTCGGTGCGCAGGTCGCGCATCTGCCAGTACCAGAGCAGGGAGTGGACGAGGACCAGGGCCTCGTCCTCCTCACGGGCGTCGACGGCCCGGCGCAGGGCGGTGCGCAGGTTGCCGTACTCGGTGCCGAAGCGGGCCGTGGCGGCCATCTGTCCGGCGCCGCGGAGTTCGGGGTCGGTGCGGCGGGCCAGTTCCCGGTAGTGGGTGAGGTGGCGGCGTTCGACCCCGGCGCGTTCCCCGGTCTCGGCCAGCCGTTCCCGCGCGTATTCGGCGACGGTCTCCAGGAGCCGGTGGCGCATCCCGGGGCCGTCGGGCGCGGAGACGACGAGGGACTTGTCGACGAGCGAGCCGAGGGCGTGCAGGACGTCGGTGCCCGTGTCGTCGCCGCAGACGGCCTCGGCCGCCTCCAGGTCGCAGCCGCCGGTGAAGACGGACAGCCGGCGCAGGACCGCGCGTTCGTCCTCGTCGAGGAGGTCCCAGGACCAGTCGACGACCGCGCGCAGGGTCTGCTGCCGGGGCAGGACGGTCCGGGAGCCGGAGGTGAGGAGCCGGAAGCGGTCGTCGAGGCGGTCGGCGATCTGGCGGGGGGTGAGCAGCCGGAGCCGGGCCGCGGCGAGTTCGACGGCGAGCGGGAGTCCGTCGAGGCGGCGGACGATCTCGGCCGCCGCCTCGGGGTCGTCCTCGACGCGGAAGCCGGGGCGGGCGGCGGCGCCGCGTTCGCCGAGGAGCCGCAGGGCGGTGGCGGCGGGCAGCGGGCCGAGCGGCCGGAGGGTCTCTCCGGGGACGCCGAGGGGTTCCCGGCTGGTGGCGAGGACGCGGAGGCCGGGGCAGTGGGCGAGGAGGGTCTCGGCGAGTGCGGCGGCGGCGCCGACGAGGTGTTCGCAGTTGTCGAGGAGGAGGAGCATCCGGCGGTCCGCGCAGTGCTCGACGAGCCGGGCGACGGGGTCGTCCCCGGTTCTGAGTTCCTCGGCGCCCGCGCCGCGCAGGACCGTCTCGCGGGCGTCGACGGCGACGAGGACGGCCTCGGCGACGGCCTCGGGGTCGGTGACGGCGGCCAGCTCGGCGACCCAGACGCCGTCCGGCCAGGCGCCGGTCCCCGCGCCGCGTTCGGCCGCCTCCTGGGAGAGCCTGGTCTTGCCCGCGCCGCCGGGGCCGAGGAGGGTGACGAGCCGGGCGGTCCGCAGGTCCTCCTGGAGGGCGGCGATCTCCTCGTCGCGTCCGACGAAGCTGGTGAGCCGGGCCCGCAGGTTCCCGGGCGGCGGGGCGGCGGGCTCCGGCAGGGCGGTGTCCGCGCGGGCGGGCGCGGGTCCGGTGCGGGTGACGGGCGGCTCCGGGGCCGCGAGCAGTTCGGCGTGCAGGGCGCGCAGGGCCGGGGAGGGGTCGGTGCCGAGGCGGTTGGCGAGGGCGCGGCGGACCGTTTCGTAGGCGGCGAGGGCCTCGGCGGCGCGTCCGGTGTCCCGCAGGGCGCGGATGCGCAGGGCCTGGAGGGGCTCGTCCAGGGGGTGGGCGGCGCACAGGGAGGTCAGTTCGGGGAGGGCCGCGGGGGCCCGGCCGAGGGCGAGGGCGGCGCCGAGGGAGGCGCGGCGGGCGTCGAGGCGACGGGCCTCCCAGCGGGCGGCCTCCGCGTCGCGGTCCGGCAGGTCGGCGAGGGCGGGGCCGCGCCAGAGCCCGAGGGCCTCGTCGAGGAGGGCGGCGGCCTTCGCCGGGTCTCCGGCGCCGAGCGCGGTGACCCCGTCCGAGGCGAGGTGCTCGAAGCGGCGGGCGTCGACGTCCTCGGGCCGGGCGTCGAGCCGGTAGCCGCCGCCGTCGGAGACGATCCGGTCGCGGCCGAGGGCCTTGCGGAGCCGTCCGACGAGGGCCTGGAGGGCGGCGACGGCGTCGGCGGGCGGCTCGTCGCCGTGCCAGACCTCGTCGACCAGCTCGGACACGGGGACGGTCCGCCCGGCGCGCAGGGCGAGGACGGTGAGCAGCGCTCGCACCCGGGGGCCGCCGACGGGCACGTCGGTGCCGTCGGGCGCGTGGGCGAGGGTCGGGCCGAGAACGGAGTAGCGCACGGACCCATTGTCCGCGAGCCGGTGCCCGGTTCCGGAACTCGGCTCGTGACCCGGTACGTTTCCCGCACATCAGGCACCGTACGACCCCGTCCCCTGGAGCTTCCGAGATGACCACGGCCACCAACCGGCGCCACGAGCGGCGGATCAGTCCCGTCTTCCTGGCGATCGTCGCCGTCATGGCCGTCACGGGGTGGGCGGTGTGGACGGATTTCGCCGCCTCGCCCGGCCTCGCGGTCTTCCTCTTCGTGACCTCGGCGTGGGTGGTGTCGCTCTGTCTGCACGAGTACGCGCACGCCCGCACGGCCCTGCACGGCGGGGACATCACGGTCGGCGCGAAGGGGTACCTGACGCTGAACCCGCTGGCGTACACCCACGCGGTGCTCAGTGTGGTGCTGCCCGTGCTGTTCGTGATCATGGGCGGGATCGGTCTGCCGGGCGGTGCGGTCTTCATCGAGCGGGGCCGGGTCCACGGCCGCTGGAAGCACAGTGTGATCTCGGCGGCGGGCCCGCTGGCGAACGTGCTGTTCGCGGTGGTCTGCACGGCCCCGTTCTGGCTGGGCGCGCTGGACGGGGTGCCGGTCGCCTTCCAGTTCGCGCTGGCGTTCCTGGCGTTCCTCCAGGTGACGGCCGCGCTCCTGAACCTCCTCCCGGTGCCGGGCCTGGACGGCTACGGCATCCTGGAGCCCTGGCTGTCGTACAAGGTGAAGCGGCAGGTCGAGCCGTTCGCCCCGTACGGCTTCTTCGTGGTGATCGCGCTGCTGTTCGTCCCGGCGGTCAACGGGGCCTTCTTCGACCTGGTGGACACGCTGCTGCGCTCGCTGGGAGTACCGGAGCTCACCCGCTACTGCGGCTCGCAGCTGTTCCGCTTCTGGGAGTCGGCGCCGCAGTTCTGCGGGGTCTAGATGATCGATTCCGAGGGGTCAGTGGCCGTAGTCGGTCTCAGTCGCGGGGCGGTCCCGGCCGCCGGACGCCAGGGCGCCAGGTGCGGTGGGTCCTTCGGCCGGTCGCCGGTCTTCACACGGGGTGCGGTGGCGAGGGAGTCCGACCCTGTCGTCACACGCCGACGTCGGACTTCCTCCTTCCCACCCCGGGGGCGATCCTCCGGAACGGATCAGCATGTGGAGATCGACGGCTCCCGCGGACTCAGGCGCCCACGGTCCCGTCGACACCTTCACGCAGAAGGTCCGCGTGCCCGTTGTGGCGGCCGTACTCCAGAAGCACGTGCACCATCACCATCCGCAGCGAAACCTCCTCGCCCCATCGTGGCTGGTACCCGGCCTGGTCCAGGGACTCGGCCTCCCGCTCGACGCGGCGCGAGTTCTCCACCTCGGCGTCCCAGGCCACGAACGCCTCGTCCCTGGTCGACGCACTCGCGTCGTACGCCGCCTGGAAGTCGATCTTGTCGGACCAGACCATGGGCGCGTCGTTGTCCTCGAACACTCGGCGGAACCAGGCACGCTCCACCTCCGCCATGTGCCGCACCAGACCGAGCAGCGAAAGCGTGGACGGCGGCATCGACCGCTGCCGCAGCTCCTCGTCGGTGAGCCCTTCGCACTTCATGGCGAGGGTCGCTCGGTGGTAGTCGAGAAAAGCCCGCAGCATGTCGCGTTCGCTGCCAAAACCGGGCGGTCCTATGCGATTGTCGCTGTCGCTGCCCATCGGTCGCGCTCCTCATCATCCGTATCTGCGCCCTGCGTCGAGGGCCAGTATCCGATCCCGTATCCCGTCGGCCGTCCCCGTACGAGGGCCGTCAACCGGACCTGATCGTTCCCACAGGGGTCGGCGGACACGGGGCTTCTGGTCCGCGGTCGTCCGGCACGGACCCCGCCGCCACTGCCGTACTGGTGGTCCTCGGCGGGACCGATCACACAGGACCCTCGGCCCGTCACGGCATGGACGGGTCCCCGCTCACGCGGCACCACGGCGCACGGTTTCCCGGGTCCGTCCCCCGTACGGCGCCCCTCGCACGGGGGACGGACCCGCGCGGACGTTCGAGGTGCGGGCAGGGGATCGTCCCCGGTGGGGCGGGGTAGCCAGCAGACAGTCCCTCCCCGGCCCAGGCACGACGAGGAATCCCATGCTGTACGGCATCGACGTGAGCGCGTTCCAGTCCTCCTACGACACCGACGGTCTCTCCTTCGTCCTCATCAAGGCGACGGAGGGCCGTACGTACGTCAACCCCAGGCTCGCCAACCAGACCAAGACGGGCCGTGACGGCGGTCTGGTCGTCGGCTTCTACCACTTCCTCTGGCCCGGCGACCTCGCCGCACAGGCCGCGTACTTCGTCTCCAAGGCGTCCGCGAAGGACGGCGACCTGCTGGCCGTGGACTGGGAGACGACCGGCGACGGCACCCGCGCGAGCTGCGCCGAGAAGGACGCCTTCCTCCGCGAGGTGAAGCGGCTCAAGCCGCGCAACAAGGTGGTGCTCTACACGAACCGCGACTTCTGGCTGAACGTGGACACCACGTCGTACGCCTGCGACGGCCTCTGGATCGCGGACTACGTGCCCGCCGGGCACCCCCGCGTCCAGACCGCCTGGACCTTCCACCAGTACACCGACACGCCCCACGACAAGAACGTCGCGGCCTTCGCGGACGTCGCGGCCCTCCGCGCCTGGACGGCGGGCTGATCCGGCGGGGTCCCCGCGAGGCCCCCGGGGGGGTCAGGCGTCGGCGGGTCCGGCGGCGGCCTTCTCCACCTTCGCGCGGCGGATGTAGTACCAGGCCATGTTGGAGGAGAGTCCGGCGATCAGGACCCAGACGACGCCGAGGAAGCTGCCCTCGACGAAGGAGACGACGGCCGCGGCGACGGCCAGGGCGCAGACCACGAGGGCGTAGAGGGCGAGGCGGGGCATGGGGGTCGGCTCCTGTCCGGGTACGGCTGCTGTGCCCGTCCAGTGTCCCCCATGCGGCCCGCCCCGCCGGGACCGGCTCAGATGTCGGTGACGCGGAGCCCGGCGTGGGCCTTGTAGCGGCGGTTCACCGAGATCAGGTTGGCGACGAGCGACTCGACCTGGTGGGCGTTGCGCAGCCGCCCCGCGAAGACGCCCCGCATCCCGGGGACGCGCCCGGCGAGGGCCTGGACGATCTCGACGTCCGCGCGCTCCTCGCCGAGGACCATCACGTCCGTGTCGATCTCCTCCAGGGAGGCGTCCTGGAGGAGGACGGCGGAGAGGTGGTGGAAGGCGGCGGCGACCCGGGAGCCGGGGAGCAGCGCGGCGGCCTGTTCGGCGGCGGAGCCCTCCTCGGGCTTGAGGGCGTAGGCGCCCTGCTTGTCGAAGCCGAGCGGGTTGACGCAGTCGACGACGAGCTTGCCGGTGAGCTCCTCGCGCAGCGACTCCAGGGTCTTGGCGTGGCCGTCCCAGGGGACGGCCACGATCACGATGTCGCTGCGGCGGGCGCACTCGGCGTTGTCGGCGCCCTCGACGCCGTGGCCGAGCGCGGCGGCGGCCTCCCGGGCGCGGTCGGCGGCGCGGGAGCCGATGATCACCCGCTGGCCGGCTTTGGCGAGCCGGAAGGCGAGGCCCCGGCCCTGGTCGCCGGTGCCGCCGAGGACGCCGACGACCAGGCCGGAGACGTCGGGGAGGTCCCAGGGGTCCTTGGCCGCCGCCTTGGCGGGGGCGGCGGGTGCGGTGGGGTCGCTGGAGGAAGTCATGGGGCCGACATTACCGACCGGTCGGGTGCCGGGAGCCCCGTACGGGTGGAACCCGTGCGACCGCCCGCGCGGCGGCTCCGGTGCCGGGCAGAATGCGGGCGCATGGATGCCGTGAGGGTCGCGTTGCTGCGGGAAGTGCTCGCCGGGACGGAGTGGCCGGGGGCGGCCCGCCGGTTCGCGGGGGCGCTCCGGTCGTCGGTGGTCCCGCACCGGGGCGGGCTGCTGCTGGTCGGCACGGAGGAGTACGAGCCGTGGCACCTGACCGCGCACCTGGTCGACGAGGCCGCCTGGTCGGGGCAGCCGGAGCTGGCGCCGACGCTGGTGCGGCACCGGGTGCTGCCGGGCGCCCCGGCGCATCTGGCGGTCGGCCTGGGGCGGCTGGAGGCGGCGGGGCGCGGGGAGACGCTGCTGATGGTGGCGCCGGAGCGGCCGCACGAGGGGCTGCTCCAGCGGGTGCACGACGCCCGGCGGGCGGGGGCGACGGTGCTGTCGCTGGACGGCGGCGACCCGGAGGTGCGGGGTCTCGCGCACGAGACGCTGACGGTGACGGAGGGGTCGGAGGTGGACCTGGACACGGTCCAGCACCTGGTGAGCGCGGCGGCCGGGGAGAACAGCCTGCCGTCGCCCCGGGGCGCCCGCCGCTTCCGCGACCGCCTGGCGGACCTGGCGGACCGCCTGACGGCCCCGCCGCCGAACCGGTGGTGAGGGGTAGGCGCCACCGACCGGGGGCCTGAACCGCCCGGGACGGCTGGCGGCCGGGGTGACGGCTGGGGCCCAAGGGCTGGTGGAGCCCAGGGGGGCGGGTGGGGCTCTGGTGAAAGCTGAGGTCTGGGGGACCAGCGGAGCCCGAGTGACAGTTGAGGCCCGAGTGACCAGCGGAGTCCTGGGGGCAGGTGGGTCCCTGGGTGACAGCTGGGGCCCGAGTGGCTAGCGGAGCCCGGGTGACAGCTGACGCCGAAGTGACGGGGGCGCCCGGGTGACAGCTGGCGCCCGAGTGACTGGTGGAGCCCAAGTGGCGGGCGGGGGGTGACCCGGATGGCTCCTTAATCGGTTGCCCGGAGTACCCGGGGAGTCGGAACATGGCCCCTCGTGTCCCCCGCGCTCGCCAGACTCTCCGCCCTGCTGCCCGACCTCGCGCCCTGGCGCGCCTCCGCCGACTTCCGGCTGTTGTGGGTCCAGGGCCTCGTCACGTACTTCAGCGGCGCCATGGCGATGATCGCCCTGCCGCTCCAGATCAAGGAGCTGACGGGCTCACCGCTCGCGGTCGGCGCGATGGGCGCGGTGGAACTGGTGCCGCTGGTGGTGTTCGGCCTGTACGGCGGGGCGCTCGCCGACGCGGTGGACCGGCGGAAGGTGATCCTGGCGACGGAGGCGGGCCTCGGGCTGCTCGCCCTGCTCCTGCTGGTCAACGCGCTGCTCCCGGAACCGCTGCTCTGGCCGCTGTACGTGGTCGCGGCGGGCGTCTCGGCGCTCGCGGGCCTCCAGCGCCCGGCGCTGGACTCGCTGCTGGCCCGGATCGTGCCGCACGAGCACCAGACGGCGGCGGCGGCGCTGAACTCGCTGCGCTGGCAGATGGGCTCGATCGCGGGCCCGGCGCTGGCGGGCCTGGTCGTGGCGTACGCGGGGCACGCGCCCGCGTACGGGGTGACGATCGCCGGTTTCGCCGTGTCGGTGCTGCTGTGCACCAGGCTCTCCCCGGCCCCTCCGGCGCACGACGCGGAGAAGCCCTCGCTGCGGGGCATCGCGGAGGGGGCGCGGTACGCCTGGTCGCGGCCGGTGCTCCTGGGGACGTACGCGGTCGACATGGCGGCGATGTTCTTCGCCTTCCCGAACGCGATCTTCCCGTTCCTCGCGGACGAACTGGACGCCGACTGGTCGCTGGGGCTGATGTACGCGGCGGGCTCGGTGGGCTCGCTGGTGCTGGGGCTGACCAGCGGCTGGACGTCGGGGGTGCGGCGGCACGGGCTGCTCGTGGTCGGCGGGGCCGCCGGATGGGGTGTGGCGATCGCGGCGGCCGGCTGGTTCGGGAACGTGTGGGCGGTGCTGGTCTGTCTGGCGTTCGCCGGGGCCGGGGACATGCTGAGCGGGCTGGGCCGGGCGACCATCTGGAACCAGACGATCCCGGAGGAGCTGCGCGGCAGGCTCGCGGGCATCGAGGTGCTCTCGTACAGCGTGGGTCCGCAGCTCGGCCAGGTCAGGGCGGGTGCGATGGCGGGCTGGACCGGCACCCGGACGGCGGTCTGGACGGGCGGTGTGGCCTGTGTGGCCTCGGTGGGCCTGCTCTGTCTTGCGCTGCCGAAGCTCCTCACGTACGACTCCGCCACGGACGAGGACTCGCGGCGGCGCCGCGCCCAGCAGGACGCGGCCCGGAGGACGGACCACCGGGAAGCCCCGGACCACCAGGAGACGCCGGAACGCCGGGGAGCGCCGGACCCCGTCTGAACGGCCCGCCCGGACCGACCGGAACCGCCCGGACCGCCCACCGCCACCGCCCCGGACCGCCCCGGCGCCCTTCCCGCGCGGTCCGGCTAGTCCGGGTCGCCCTCCGTACGGTTCTTGTCGTGCCAGCGGGGGTCGGTCTCCCACTCCAGGTTCCGCTCGCGGGCGGTCTCCATGGCGTGGGCGGCCTCCTCGCGGCTGGCGTAGGGGCCGAAGCGGTTCTTCGCCGGGCACTCGGGGCCCTCTTCGACCTTCTTGTGCTCCAGGCAGTAGTACCATTCGCCCGGTTTGCCCACGGTGCGCTTCTTGAACAGGGCCATCGTCGTCGGCTCCTTCCCTCGGGACCATGCTGCCCCAGACCCGGTCGTTAGACTCGCTGGCATGTCTGGCCAGTCGCTTCTCGTACCGGGGGAACTCTCCCCCCATCGTTCCGTCCCGGGCTCCATCCGCCGCCCCGAGTACGTCGGGAAGCCCGCCCCGACCCCGTACACCGGGCCCGAGGTGCAGGACTCCGACACCGTCGAGCGGATGCGGATCGCCGGCCGCATCGCCGCGCAGGCGATGGAGGAGGCCGCCAAGCACATCGCTCCGGGGGTCACCACCGACGAGCTCGACCGGGTCGCGCACGAGTTCATGTGCGACCACGGCGCCTATCCGTCCACGCTGGGTTACCGCGGGTTCCCGAAGTCGCTGTGCTCCTCGGTCAACGAGGTCATCTGCCACGGCATCCCGGACTCGACCGTCCTGCGGGACGGCGACATCGTGAACCTGGACGTCACGGCGTACATCCACGGAGTCCACGGCGACAACAACGCCACCTATCTCTGCGGCGACGTCGACGAGGAGTCGCGGCTGCTCGTGGAGCGGACCCGGGAGTCCCTGAACCGGGCGATCAAGGCAGTGCGGCCGGGCCGTCAGATCAACATCATCGGCCGGGTCATCGAGTCGTACGCCAAGCGCTTCGGCTACGGCGTCGTGCGGGACTTCACCGGGCACGGGATCAACTCGTCGTTCCACTCCGGTCTGATCGTGCCGCACTACGACTCGCCCCACCACACCACCGAGATCAAGAAGGGCATGACCTTCACGATCGAGCCGATGCTGACGCTCGGCACCCACGACTACGACCTGTGGGACGACGGCTGGACCGTGGTGACCAAGGACCGGAAGCGGACCGCCCAGTTCGAGCACACGCTCGTGGTGACCGACGACGGGGCCGAGATCCTGACGTTGCCCTGACCCTCACACGGGGTATTCCTTTTACCGACAGGACGTCGGGAACCAGTTGACTTAGGCAAGCCTAACTTGGCAGGATCGTCACTGGTTCCCGTCCCATCGGTCCCGGAGGCATGTCTTGGACACCCCTTTCTCGACGCTCATCCGCACGGCTTCGCACGAACAGCACACCGAGGCGGAGACGTCGTCCTTCATGGGTGACCTGCTCGGCGGGCGGCTCGCCGTCGACGCCTACGCCCGCTACACCGAGCAGCTGTGGTTCGTGTACCGCGCCCTGGAGGAGGGCGCGGAGGCCCTGCGCGCGGACCCGGTCGCCGGGCCCTTCGTCCAGCCCGAGCTGTTCCGCACCGAGGCCCTGGAGCGGGACCTGGCCCATCTGCGGGGCCCCGACTGGCGCGCCGGGGTCTCCCCGCTGCCCGCCACCGTCGCCTACGCCGAGCGGATCACCGAGTGCGCCCGCGACTGGCCCGCCGGATACGTCGCCCACCACTACACCCGCTACCTCGGCGACCTGTCGGGCGGTCAGATCATCCGCGACAAGGCGGAGCGCACCTGGGGCTTCGACCGCAAGGGCGACGGCGTCCGCTTCTACGTCTTCGAGGGCATCGCCAACCCCGCCGCGTTCAAGCGCGCCTACCGGGAGCTGCTCGACGGGGTGGACGCCGACGACCTGGAGAAGCAGCGGATCGTCGACGAGTGCAAGCGCGCCTTCGACTTCAACAGTGCCCTCTTCGGGCAGCTGGGCGGTGAGTTCCCGCTCAGCGCGTGAGCGTTCCCTCCAGGCGGACCCGTCCGCCGAGTTCCACGATTCCGTCAGGGCCGGGGGCAGTGAGCAGCTGCGAACCCCGGCCCTGCGTGATGTTCAGGGCCCGGCCCAGCTCCGCCGTGAGCAGCAGCGCCGCCGCGCCGGTCGCCTCGTCCTCGTCGATGCCGTCGCCGCGTCCGGGGAAGGCCCGCGCCCTGATCCGGCCCGCCGCCTCCTCCTCCCAGGCCCAGGCGTAGATCCACTCCCCCGGCTCGGGCACGGCGAGGGCCTCGACCTCGGCGGCGGAGCCGTACTGGCGCAGGGTCCTCGGCGGCGCCCACTCGGCGCGCGCCTCGATCCAGGTGAACTCGCCGTCGCCGCGCACCCACACCTCGCCCGCGGGCGGCTGGACGACCTCCAGGTCGAGCAGCCAGGCGGCGCCGACGAGCGGGTGTCCGGCGAACGGCAGCCGCAGTCCGGGGGTGTAGATGTCGACGATCCCGCGCTCCGGGTCGTCCACGAACACCGTCTCGCTGAATCCGAGTTCCCTGGCGAGTGCCTGCCGGGAGGTCTCGTCGGGGTGGGTGCGGGCGTCCCGTACGACTCCGAGGGCGTTGCCGTACCGGCCGTCGCCCGCACAGAAGACCCGGAGGACGTCGATCTCGGTGGCGGTGCCGTACGCGGTCGTGTTCATGGCGGAATTGAAGCATCCAGGAGAAGGCGGCAGGGCCGCACCCGGAGAACGGGTGCGGCCCTGCCGTGTCGGGGTGGTGGTTCAGGAGCCCTGCGCTCGGCGGCGCACGGCGACGACGACACCCGCGCCCGCCGCCACGGTGAGGGCGGAGGCGGTGATGAGGAGGGTGGTCGGGACGTCCGAGCCGGTGGCGGCGAGGGCGCCGGAGCCGCCCGTCGGGGAGGAGCCGCCCACGCTGCCGCCGCCGACCGTGCCTCCGCCGCCGACGGTTCCGCCGCCGAAGCTTCCGCCGCCCGTGGTGGCGGAGCCGTCGCCGCCGGTGCCGCCCGAGCCGTCCGTGCCTCCGTCGCCGCCCGTGCCGCCGGTGCCCGGGGGCAGGGTGGCGTCGCCGTCGAGCGCGATGCTGACGGTCAGCGGGTCCAACTCGGTGCCGGCGAGGTAGCCGCCCTGGCCGCCCGGGGCGCTGAAGGTCGCCGAACCGGCCTCGGTCAGCGTCGCCGGGATCCCGGCGAGGGTCACGACGCCCTTGTCCGCGGCCCAGTCGGCCTTGGAGAGGTCGAGGGAGGCGAGGGCCACGCCCTTCCGGGCGCCCTGCGCGCCGGTGACGTCGGCGAGCAGGGTGCCGGTGGTGCCGGACGCCTTCACCTGGAGGCCGCCGACGGTCCAGTCGATGCCGTGCGCGTCGCAGACGAAGGAGACCTTGCCGGAGAAGGAGGCGTCGAGCTTGCGGGCGTCGGAGTCGAGGTCGGCCTTGAGGAAGCCGAAGTCGTAGGCGGCGCCGTTCCGCTCCGCGCCGTCGGCCGCGGTGATCTTGCCGCCGCAGATCTGTCCGACGTACCGCTGCCAGCTCTGCTTCACGCCCCAGGTCAGCTTGCCGTCGACCGTCGTGGCGGGGGGCTCGGTGGTGGGCGGGGCGGTCGTCGGAGGGGCCGTGGTGGGCGGGGGCGTGGTGGGCGGGGGCGTGGTCGGGGGCTGAGTGGTGGGCGGAGGCGTGGTGGGCGGAGGCGTGGTCGGGGGCTGAGTGGTGGGCGGAGGCGTGGTGGGGGGCGTGGTGGGCGGCTCCGTCGTCGGAGGCGTGGTCGGCGGCGTGGTGGGGGGCTCCGTCGTCGGCGGGGTCGTCGGCGGCGTGGTCGGAGGCTCCGTCGTCGGCGGGGGCGTGGTCGGCGGGGTCGTCGGGCGGCTGCCGACCTTCACCGTGAGGGTCGCCGCGTCCAGGGCGTCACCCTCCTTGTAGAAGCCCGCGAACGCCGCCGCGCCGTCCTTCGTCAGCTTCGCCGGTATGTCCTTGAAGATCATGGCGCCGTCCGCGCCCCGGCCCGGCCTGACCTGGCTCATGTCGAGGGCCGCGAAGTCGATGTCGTCGTGGGTGGTGAAGGAGCCGTCCTTCTCCTTGGTCACGACGTCGGCGATGATCTCGCCGGTCGGCGCGGCCGAGCCCTTCGTCCTCAGCCTGACGTCCGAGACGCGGATGTCGAGGGCGCCCTGGTGGGCCTCGAAGCGGACCGTGCCCTTGAAGGAGTTGGCGGTGCCGTGGGTGCCCGTGTCGTACGTACCGGTGCCCTCGACGAAGGTGAAGACGCCGTTGCCCTCGGCCTGGCGGGCGCCTTCCCCGACCGTGGTCCTGCCGTGGGCGAACGGCTGGGCGAGGTACGAGCGGAACGACTGCTTGACGCCCCAGTCGAGCGTGCCGTCGACCAGCGTCATCGGCGGCGCGCCCTCGGCCGCGGCGGGCAGGGCGAGGGCGACGGCGCCCGCGCCCAGGGCGGCGGCCGTGGCGACGGCGGCGGCCAGGGTGACGGATCGGCGCAAGGGGATGGCCATGACGGGTTTCTCCTAGTGGGGGACGCGTGCGCGAAGGGGGGTGCGCGGGAGGGAGGTTCGGGAGGCTCAGGCCGCGGGGCTGTCGCCGCCGGTACGACGGCGGCGTACGGCAACGAGGACGCCGAGCGCGGCGACGAGCAGGACGCCCGCGCCGATCGCGAGGTACAGGCCCAGGGACGGCGCGGAGGCCCCGGCAGCGGCGGACGCCGGGGCCGCCGGGGCTGACGGGGTGGCCGGGGCGGCCGGGGCGGCGGAGGCGGACGGGGCGGCGGACGGGGCGGCGTCGCTGCCGAGGTCGGGGAGCGCGGGCAGGGCGGCCCCGGCGTCGACGGCGACGGCGAGGGACACCGGGTCCATCGCGGTCCCGGCGCGGTACATCCCGCCGAAGGCCTCGGCGCCGCCCTCGGTGAGGGTGGCGGGGGCCTCGGTGACGACGGCGAGGCCGTTCCTCGGGGTGAGGTTCCGGGCGGTGAAGGTGACGAGGGGGACGGCCCGGTCGGTCTTCCCGGCGCTGGTGACGTCGGCGCTGAGGGTGCCGGTGCCGCCGGTGACCTTCACCGTGACCTTGCCGAGGGTGAGGTCGAGGTGGGCGCCGGTGAAGCGGACGCTGCCCGCGAAGGCGGCGTCGAGGGTGCCCTTCCCGGGGTCGTACGCGCCCTTGCCCGAGGGGAAGCGGAAGAGCGCGCCGCCGTCCTGGGCGCCGTCCGCGAAGGTCCACCGGCCCTGGGAGACGGCGCCGGTGACGTACTCGCGGAAGGTGCGGCGGACGCCCCAGTCCACGGCGGCGGCGCGGAGGCTCCCGGTGGTGGGGGCCTTGGTGGCCGAGGGGCTCGTGGAGCCGGTCGGGGCGGGCGGGGCGGTGGTCGGCGCCGTGCTGGGGGCCGTGGCCCTCGGGGCCCTGACGTCGACGGTGAGGCTGACCGGGTCGAGCCGGGTGCCCGCCGGGTAGTACCCGGCGAAGGCGGTGGCGCCCTGCGCGGTGAGGGTGGCGGGCACGCCGGTGAGGGAGACGGGGCTGCCGCCGCCGCGCATGTCGATGCCGCCGACGGCGAGGGTGGCGAGCGGGACCTGCGCGGAACTGGTCGTCCGGCCGCTGCCCTTGGCCTTGCTCGCCATGTCGGCGTAGAGGGTGCCGCGGCCGTCCCTGATCACGATCCGGGGGCGGCTGATGCTGAGGTCCAGTTCGTTGCCGCCGTCGGGCTTGCGGTGGCCGGTGAAGCGGACGCCGCCGGAGAAGGCGGCTTCGAAGGCGCCGGTGGCGGGGTCGTACGAGCCCCGGGCCGAGTGGAAGCGGAACTGGCTGCCGCCGACCGTGGCGGCTCCGCCGGTGAGGCCCCAACTGCCCTGGGCGATGGGCCCGGTGACATAGCTCTGGAAGGAGGACTTGATGCCCCAGTCGAGCCGTCCGCCCTGCACCGTACGGCTCTCCGCGTGGGCGGCACCTGCGGGAAGGAGGGCGGCGAGCAGCGCCGTGAACAGGGTCACGGCGAGCACGCGGGCAGGTCTGGGCAGCGGCATGGAACCCCTCCGAGGACTAGGAACTGAGGTAAGGCTAACCTAAGCTACATCCGGCCCAGGGGGGAGCCCTCCGGGGCGGTCAAGCTCATGGACCTACGAAGCGGAACGAAGACAGGACGGTGTCCGGTGCGCAGAACTCGCCTCGCGGGAGCACTGACAGCAGTGCTCGCGCTTGCCCTCGCGGCAACAGGCTGTGGCGGAGGGAGCGACCGAGCAGGCCCGGACGGAGCGGGAAACGGAACCGGAGCAAGTGCGTCCGGTCCGGCTTCCACCGGCCCTGACCGGGTCGAGCCGATCGCCGACCCGGCCACGCCCCGACTCCCCGTCACCGTCCCTTCCGCCGACGGCCGCAGGGTCACCGTCACGTCCACCGAGCGGGTCGTCCCGCTCAGCGGCTCCCTCAGCGAGATCGTCTTCACCCTCGGCCTCGGCGGGCACGTCGTCGCCAAGGACGTCACCGCGACCTTCGAACAGGCCGACGGGCTCCCGGTGGTGACCCGGGCCCATGACGTCTCCGCCGAGAGCGTGCTCTCGCTGCGGCCCACCCTGGTCATCGCCGAGGGCACCACGGGACCGGCCGAGGCCATCGCCCAGATCCGGGACGCGGGCGTCCCGCTCGTCGTCGTGGCCCCCGCCAAGGGGCTCGCGGACGTCGGCACCCGGATCGGCGCGGTCGCCGCCGCCCTCGGCGTGCCCGGCTCCGGCGAGACGCTGAAGAAGCGCACCCAGGAGCGGATCGACGCCGTGCGGAAGGGGATCCCGGCCCGCGCCGAGCACCCCCGGGTGGCGTTCCTGTACCTCCGGGGCTCGGCCGCCGTCTACCTCCTCGGCGGGGCCGAGTCCGGCGCGAGCTCCCTCCTGGAGGCCGCCGGGGCGGTCGACGCGGGCAAGGAGTCCGGTCTGACCAAGGACTTCACCGCCATCACCAGCGAAGCCCTGGCGAAGGCCGCGCCCGACGCGATCCTCGTCATGAGCAAGGGCCTCGGCTCCGTCGGCGGGGTCGACGGCCTGGTGAAGATCCCCGGCATCGCCGAGACCCCCGCCGGGGCGGACCGCCGGGTCGTCAGCGTCGACGACGGCGTCCTCCTCAACTACGGCCCGCGCACGGACCGGGTCCTGAAGTCCCTGGTCGCCCAGTTGTACGGGGAGGGCAAGTGACCGCGCTCCAGGAGACCCCGCCGGAACCCGGGACGGCGCCCCCGCCGGGGGCGGCCCCCGGAACGGCCGCGGCGAAGGCCGCGGACCCCGCCCCCGCACCGGCCGCGGCGAAGGCCGCCGGACCCGCCCCCGGGAGCCGCGCCGCCCGCCGCACCACGCCCCTCCTCACCGTCGGTCTGCTCGGCGTCCTGCTGCTGCTTGCCCTGCTCTCCGCCGGGATCGGGGCGTACGAGATCCCGCTCGGCGACGTCCTGTCCTCCGTCCAGCACCGGATCGGGCTCGGCGGGCAGGCGCTCGACCGGACCGCCGAGAGCGTCCTGTGGAACATCCGGCTCCCCCGGGTCGTCCTCGCCGTCCTCGTCGGTGCCTCGCTCGGCTGCGCGGGCGCCCTCATGCAGGGCGTGTTCGGCAATCCGCTGGCCGAGCCGGGCGTCATCGGCATCTCGGCGGGCGCGGCCGTCGGCGCGGTCGGCGCCATCTCGCTCGGACTCACCTTCCTCGGCAACTGGACGGTGTCCTTCTGCGCCTTCGTCGCCGGGCTCGCGACCGTGCTCCTGGTGTACGCGCTCTCCCGTTCCGGCGGCCGTACGGAAGTCGTGACGCTGATCCTCACCGGCATCGCGGTCAACGCCTTCGCGGGCGCCCTCATCGGCCTCTTCATCTTCTTCGCCGACAACGCGCAGGTCACCCAGATCACCTTCTGGCAGCTCGGTTCGCTCGCCCAGGCCACCTGGCCCAAGGTCCTCGCCGTACTGCCGTGCGCCCTCCTCGGTCTGGCCGTCGCCCCCTTCTACGCCCGCAGGCTCGACCTGCTCGCCCTCGGCGAACGGCCCGCCCGGCACCTGGGCGTGGACGTGGAGCGGCTGCGGATCGCGCTGATCCTGGTGGTCGCGCTGCTCACGGCGGCGGCGGTCGCGGTGGCCGGGATCATCACCTTCGTCGGGCTGCTCGTCCCGCACCTGCTGCGGATGGCGAACGGCCCCGGGCACCGCTTCCTGGTGCCGGGCAGCGCGCTCGGCGGGGCGGTCGTCCTCACCGCCGGCGACCTCGCGGCCCGTACGGTCGCGGCTCCGGCCGAACTCCCCCTGGGCGTCCTCACCGCCCTCATCGGCAGCCCGTTCTTCTTCTGGCTGCTGCGCAGGACCCGTCGCAGGCAAGGTGGTTGGGCATGACATCCGCAGCATCCAGGACGACCGGTGCGGCCGGTACGGCTGAGGTGGACAAGGTGGACGAGGTGGACGAGGTGCCCGAGGCATCCGGGGCGACCGGCGCGGCCGAGGCATCTGTGACGGCCGTGACGCCCCGGGCATCCATGACGCCCAAGGCGTCCAAGGCGTCCAAGGCATCAGTGGCCTCCCTGGCGGCCGTACGGCTGCGCGCCCTGCTTCCCGAGCGGCGCACGCGTGCGCTGCCCTCCCCCGCCGCTCCCGGCGAGGTGGTCGCCGAGGCGGTCGGCCTGCGGGTCTCGCTCGGGCGGCGGGCGGTGCTCGACGGGGTCGGCGTCCGGGTGCGGGCCGGGGAGGTGCTGGCCCTGGTGGGCCCGAACGGGGCCGGGAAGTCGACCCTGCTCGGCGCGCTGGCCGCCGACATCGCCCCCGCCTCCGGGGAGATACGGATCGGGGGCCGCCCCGCGGGCGACTGGTCCCCCGGCGAACTGGCCCTGCGGCGCTCGGTGCTGCCGCAGTCCGCGGCGCTCGCCTTCCCGTTCCCGGTCGGCGAGGTCGTACGGATGGGCCGGGCGCCCTGGGCGGGCACCGAGCGGGAGGACGAGGACGAGGCGGCCGTCGCCGCGGCGATGGCGGCCACCGAGGTCGAGGAGTTCGCCGGGCGGCCCTTCTCCGGGCTCTCCGGCGGCGAGCGGGCGCGGGTCGCGCTGGCCCGGGTCCTCGCCCAGCGGACCGGTCTGCTGCTGCTCGACGAGCCGACCGCGGCCCTGGACCTGCGGCACCAGGAACTGGTCCTGCGGGTCTGCCGGGAGCGGGCGGCGGCCGGGGACGCGGTGGTGGTCGTACTGCACGACCTCGGGCTCGCGGCGGCGCACGCGGACCGGATCGGGGTGCTGCACGGCGGCCGGATCACTGCCGAGGGCCCCCCGTCGGAGGTGCTGGACGCGGAGCTGTTGAGCCGGGTGTACCGGCAGCCGGTGGAGGTGTTCCCGCACCCGGGGACCGGCGTTCCGCTCGTCGTACCGAAACGTACTTCCGAGTAATCGGAATCAGGACAATACCCAGCAATGCGCCCACCCTTGACCGTCCCTTGACCTTGCCATGAAGACCCCGTGGAACCCTCGTTATCCCCTCGTGTCCGGTCTGTCGGAGCTGAGAGGTGAATCACTGGACGGGCGGGTATGGCTGAGGTAAGCCTCGGTTAAGTTAGGTCCGCCTCAGCCGTCCCGTGTTCCTGGAGTCCCCATGCGAGCCGTCCGCCTCTCCGTCGTCACCGCCGCCGCGACCGCGGCGGCTCTGGCCGCCGTCACGGGCTGCACCCAGAAGAGCGGCGCGGAGGCGGGCGACGGCACGATCACCGTCGTCGCCAAGGACGACTCCTGCGAGGTCTCGAAGAAGGAGTTCCCGGCCGGGCACGTGAAGCTGAACGTGGAGAACCGCGGCTCCAAGGTCACCGAGGTCTACGTCCTCTACCCGGACGACCGGATCGTCACCGAGCGCGAGAACATAGGCCCCGGCACCAAGGCGGGCCTGACCGCCGAGATCAAGGCCGGCGACTACGAGATCGCCTGCAAGCCCGGCATGAAGGGCGACGGCATCCGCCAGCAGGTCAGGGCCACCGGCGGCGGCGCCAAGGGCCCCGAGCGCTCCCCCGAGATGGACGCGGCCGTCGCCGCCTACCGCCAGTACGTGCAGGCCCAGGCCGAGGCGACCCTCCCCAAGGCGAAGGTCTTCACCGACGCCGTCCGCGCCGGTGACGTCGAGGCCGCGAAGAAGGCCTACGCCGAGTCCCGCATCGGCTGGGAGCGCACCGAGCCGGTCGCGGAGTCCTTCGGCGACATCGACCCCAAGGTCGACGTCCGCGAGGACGGTCTGGAGGAGGGCCAGGACCCGGCGAAGGACTGGACCGGCTGGCACCGCCTGGAGAAGGCGCTCTGGCACGACAAGAAGATCGGCACCGCCGAGAAGGGCCTCGCCGACACCCTCGACAAGGACCTCGCGGACTGGGTGAAGCGGGTCGGCAAGGCCGAGATCACCCCGACCTCCATGGCCAACGGCGCCAAGGAGCTCCTGGACGAGGTCGCCAGCGGCAAGGTCACCGGCGAGGAGGAGCGCTACTCGCACACCGACCTCGTCGACTTCAAGGCGAACGTCGAGGGTGCGCAGAAGTCCTTCGACCTGCTCAAGCCGGTCGCTCAGAAGAACGACCCGGAGCTCGTCGCCGAACTCGACAAGCAGTTCGCCGCGCTGAACACGCTCCTCGACAAGTACCGCGCCGACAAGAGCGGTTACGACTTCACCTCGTACGACAAGGTCGGCAAGGCCGAACGCAAGGAGCTGTCCGACGGCGTCAACGCCCTCGCCGAGCCGCTCTCCAAGCTCGCCGCCGCCGTCGTCAAGTAGTCGCCGGGTCGGCAGGGACGGGAACGCGGACATGGCGGGGACGGCGGACATGGCGGGGACGGCGGGCATGGCAGACGAGACGGACGCACCGGAGGCGGCCGGGGCTCCCGCGCCCTCCCGCCGCAGTGTCATCGGCTGGGGCGGTGCGGGGCTCGCGCTCGGTGCCGCCGCGGCCGGGGGCGCCGCCGCCCTGGTCCACCGCGGGGACACCCGGGCCCCGGTGGCCGACAGCGGCGCGGCCGTGCCGTTCCACGGGGCGCACCAGGCGGGCATCGCCACCGCCGTCCAGGACCGGCTGCACTTCGCCTCCTTCGACGTGACGACGGAGGACCGCGCGGAACTCGTCCGGCTCCTCAAGGACTGGACCCGGGCCGCCGAGCGGATGACGGCCGGTGCCGAGGTCGGAGAGGGGGCGTACGGCGGGCTGCCGGAGGCTCCCCCGGACGACACCGGCGAGGCCCTCGGCCTCAAGCCGTCCCGGCTCACCCTCACCCTCGGCTTCGGGCCCTCGCTCTTCGACGGGCGCTTCGGTCTGGAGGACCGCCGTCCCGCCGCCCTGGTGGAACTGCCCCGGTTCCCCGGTGACAACCTCGACCCGGCCCGCAGCGGCGGCGACCTCTGCGTCCAGGCCTGTGCGGACGACCCGCAGGTCGCCGTGCACGCCATCCGCAACCTGGCCAGGATCGGCTTCGGCAAGGTCGCCGTGCGCTGGTCGCAGCTCGGCTTCGGCAAGACGTCCTCGACGACCCCGGACGCCCAGACCCCCCGCAACCTCTTCGGCTTCAAGGACGGCACCCGGAACATCGCGGGCACCGAGACCGGACGGCTCGACGAGCACGTCTGGGTCTCCGGCGAGGACGCCCGGGGCGGTGCCGCCTGGATGGACGGCGGCTCGTACCTGGTGGCCCGCCGCATCCGGATGCACATCGAGACCTGGGACCGCACCTCGCTCGTCGAGCAGGAGGACGTCTTCGGCCGCGACAAGAAGGAGGGCGCGGCCGTCGGCAAGGCCAAGGAGCACGACGAGCCGTTCCTGAAGGCGCTGAAGCCGGACTCGCACGTCCGGCTGGCGCACCCCGACACCAACGCCGGGGCGACGATCCTGCGGCGCGGCTACTCCTTCACGGACGGCACGGACGGTCTCGGGCGCCTGGACGCGGGCCTGTTCTTCCTGGCGTACCAGAAGGACGTCCGGACCGGTTTCATCCCCGTGCAGACCTCGCTGGCCCGCGCGGACGCCCTCAACGAATACATCCAGCACGTGGGTTCCGCGCTGTTCGCGGTCCCGCCGGGCGTCCGGGACAAGGACGACTGGTGGGGCCGGGCGCTGTTCTCCTGACGGAGCTGACGGAGAAGGAGCACCGACGTGTTCGGTAACTATCTGATCGGCCTGCGCGAGGGCCTCGAAGCCAGCCTGGTCGTCTGCATCCTCATCGCCTATCTGGTGAAGACCGGCCGCCGGGACGCCCTGAAGCCGATCTGGATCGGCATCGGGGTGGCCGTCGCCGTGGCCCTCGCCTTCGGCGCGGGTCTCGAATTCGGCTCCCAGGAGCTGACGTTCGAGGCGCAGGAACTGCTCGGCGGCTCGCTGTCGATCGTCGCCGTCGTCCTGGTGACCTGGATGGTCTTCTGGATGCGGCGCACGGCCCGGCACCTGAGGTCGGAGCTGCACGGAAGGCTGGACGCGGCCCTGCAGATGGGCACGGGCGCGCTGGTCGCCACCGCCTTCCTCGCGGTGGGCCGCGAGGGCCTGGAGACGGCGCTCTTCGTGTGGGCGTCGGTACGGGCCTCCTCCGACGGCACCTACGCGCCGCTGGCCGGGGTGCTCCTGGGCCTGCTCACGGCGGTGCTGCTCGGCTGGCTGTTCTACCGGGGCGCGCTGCGGATCAACCTGGCGAAGTTCTTCACCTGGACCGGCGGGATGCTGGTCGTGGTGGCGGCGGGCGTCCTCGCGTACGGCGTCCACGACCTCCAGGAGGCACGTTTCCTCGGCGGTCTCGCGGACAGGGCCTTCGACGTCTCGGCGACGATCCCGCCGGACAGCTGGTACGGCACGCTCCTGAAGGGCGTGTTCAACTTCCAGCCGGACCCGACGGTCCTCCAGGTCACGGTGTGGGCGCTGTATCTGGTCCCGACGCTCGCGCTGTTCCTCGCCCCGATAGGGTCGGGTCCGTCCGCGCGGGTGAAGAAGCAGAAGGCGACCGATGAGACGGCTGAGGCTGGGGCGAACGCCGGAACGAGCGCGTGAGCGGTCGTCGGCGCGGCGGCACACACGGCTCCTGGGCGCGGCGGCCACGGCCGTCGTCCTGGCTCTGACGGCGGGCGGCTGCGTCACCGTCCACGGTGAGCTGGCGCTGCTGCCCCCGGCGACGGAGGCCGAGGCGGCGCGGGCCCTCGCCGATTTCACCGCGGCCTACAACCGGGCCGACAAGGCCAACGACCCCGCCCTGTCCGCGAGCCGGGTCACCGGTCCGCTCGGGGAGATCAACCAGGCGGGGCTGCGCGCGCGGGCGGCCACCCAGCCGGGCGGGAACACGGGCCACCGGCCCCTGGAACTGACGGACGCGCGGTTCGTCCTGCCCCGCAAGGCGGGCTGGCCGCGCTGGTTCGTCGCGGACACCGATCCCGATGTGGACGTCGACCGGGGCGCGGGCGACCAGCGCTGGCTGCTGCTCTTCGTGCGCGACGGGCCCCGGCAGCCGTGGGAGGCCGCGCATCTGGTGATCCTCGGGTCGTCCCAGGTGCCCGTGTTCGCCGAGGAGGGCGGGTTCGCGGTGCCGGTCGCGGCGGACGCCGACGGTCTGGCGGTCGCGCCGGGGAAGCTCGGCGAGGAGTACGTCGCCGCCCTCCGGAAGGGCGGTCCGGGGCCGTTCGCCGCCGGGCCCCACACGTCCCTGCTGCGGGAGCGGCGGCAGGGCGCGGCCCAGCGGCCGGGGCTCGTCACCCAGTACCTGGACCAGGCCACGGACCGGGGCGACTTCGCCCCGTTCGGGCTGCGGACGAAGGACGGCGGCGCGTTCGTCTTCTTCTCCACCCGGTCCTTCGAGCGGCAGACGGCGGCGCCGGGCTACCGGCCGAAGGTCGATCCCGACGTCAAGGCGCTGCTGACCGGCCAGGTCAAGAACACCGTCACCAAGGAGTGGGTCTCCGACCAGGTGGCCCTGGTGCGTCCGGCGGGCGGCACGGGCCGGAAAGACGACGGGGTCACGGTCCTCGCCCGGCTCCAGGGCGTGGTGGGGGCGCAGGGCTCGTAGCGCGACGGTCGCCGTCCACCGGACGGGCCGTGGACGAACCGTGCGCGAACCGTGCGCGCCGGGTGGGGCCGGTGTGGATCAACGGGTCAGCGGGTCAGCGGCCAGGCGATCTCGTGGTCGGAGTGCTCGCCGTCACCGTCCGCCTCGCGCTCGGCGACATGGCGGGCGCAGAAGTCCTGGAGGGTCTCCAGGAGGTTCAGCGGGTCGGGCAGCGGGTGCTCGGGGCCCCGGAGCCAGGCGACGACCGGGTGGGCGCTCTCGTCACCGGGGAGGCGGGCCGGGGGCAGGAGCACGTAACTGCCCCGGCAGTGCCAGCGGAGTCCCGGATGCTCGTCCATGGTCTCCGGATGACAGTCCAGCTCGCACGGCCACCACTCGTCCTCGTCCTCGGGGGTGCCCCGGGTCGCGGTGAAGAAGAGCATCCGGCCGCCGACGGTGTCGAGGTCGGCGGACTCGGCGACCGGGCCGACCTCGACGCCCTCGGCGAGCAGTCGCTCCAGGGCGGCGCGGCCCGCGGCGAGGGGCACGTCGAGGACGTCGTGGACCATGCCGGTGGCGGTGATGAAGTTCGCCTCGGGCTCGTTGCGCGCCCAGCGCTCGATCTGGGCGCGGTCGGTGGTCGACTGCGTCTGCCAGGCGAAGGAGACGGGGTGCCGGGCGGGGGTGGGACAGCCGATCCGCTCACAGGAACAGCTGTAGCCGACGGGGTACGCGGCGGGGGCCAGGGGCATCCCCGCGGCGGCGACGGCCAGGAGCAGCTTCTCGCGGTCGTTCCCGTCGTCGGCCGCGGTGCGTCCGGGGCGCCTGCGCAGCCACTGTGCGAGTTTGCTCTCCGTGCCGCGGTAGCGGCCGATGCCGTCGCCCATCTATCCCCTCACACCTCATGCTCGCCCGTTCGGCTCTGCCCATGGTCCCACCATCCTGCGCCCCGGGTGACCGGAGTGCGGAACCGGGGTACCGCGAGACGCGTCAGGGCCTGGGCGCGAGGCCGCGCAGGGCGAGGTCCACGAGGGAGTCGGCGTAGGCGTGGGTCAGCGGCAGGGTGCGGTGGAGCCACCGGTGGTGGAGCGGGCCGACGAGGAGTTCGAGGGCGGTGCGCGGGTCCACGTCCGGGTCGATCTCACCGGCGGCCCGCGCGGCCTCCAGACGGCGGACGTAGTGCTGGAGCTGGGGTTCGAGCAGGGCTTCGGTGAAGCGGGCGCCCAGCTCGGGGTCGACGATCCCCTCGGCGGCGAGGGCGCGGGTGGGGCCGTCGACGGCGGGGTCGTTCAGCTCGTCGACGGTGGCGCGCAGCACGTACCGGAGGTCGGCGGCGAGGTCCCCGGTGTCGGGGATGCCGCTCCCGGCGTCGCCGCCGTGGGCCTCGGCCGCCCGGTCCTGGAGGTCGAGGAAGGCGTCGAGGAGCACGGCCGCCCTGGAGGGCCACCAGCGGTAGATGGTCTGCTTGCCGACGCCCGCGCGGGCGGCGATGCCCTCGACGGTGGTCTTCGCGTAGCCGCTCTCGGAGACGAGCGCGAGGGCGGCGTCGAAGATGGCACGTCGGGAACGCTCGCTGCGGCGTGAGGCGTCGGGGGCCTTGGTGTCGGACATGAAGCCAATCTACCAGCGGACGAGACGCGCCGTCTCGCGTGATGGCTTCGGGTGGGCGGGGGATCCGTAGGGGCGGGGGAATCCCGTGGGGGCGGGAGGGACCCCGTAGGGGCGGGGGAATCCCGTGGGGGTGGGAGGGACCCCGTAGGGGCAGGGCCGACCCCTACGGGTGGGGTGACCCGTCTCACGGGCGGTGGGCCGTCGCCGTACGGGCGGAGCGGGTCCCCCCTGCCGGACGTGGGCGGCTCGGTCCGTCCCGTGAGGGTCGGGGGGACTCGGTCCCGTACGAGCGCGGGCCGCCCTGTCCCGTGCGGGCGGAGGCACCCGGTCCCCTACGGGGCCGGGTGGGGGTGAACCACCCGAACGGTCCACAGCGCGCGCGGCTCCGAAGGCGGACCATGGGGTCCACCGATCCGGCGGAACCTCCGCCCACCGGCCCTTCCGTCCGCCCGTCCGTGAGGAGCCCTCCTTGCGCACCACCCCGCGCGTGCCCTCGCCCCGCCGTTACCTGATGTGCCCACCCGCGCACTTCACGGTGACGTACTCCATCAACCCCTGGATGGACCCCACGAAACCGGTCGACCTGCCGCTCGCCCTCACCCAGTGGGAGGACCTGCGCGACCGCTACCGGGCACTCGGCCACACCGTCGAGCTGCTCGCGCCCGATCCCGCCCTGCCGGACATGGTCTTCGCCGCCAACGGCGCCACGGTCGTCGGGGGCCGGGTGCTGGGCGCCCGGTTCGCCCACCCCGAGCGCGAGGCGGAGGCCGCCCGGCACCTGGCGTGGTTCCACGGGAACGGCTGGGCCGACGACGCCGTACGGGTCCCGGAGCACGTCAACGAGGGCGAGGGCGACTTCGCCGTCACCGCCTCCTGGATCCTGGCCGGGCGCGGCTTCCGGTCCAGTCCGCTCGCCCAGGGCGAGGCGCAGGAGTTCTTCGGCCGCCCGGTCGTCGGACTGGACCTCGTGGACCCGCGCTACTACCACCTGGACACCGCGCTGTGCGTCCTGGACGACGCGGCGGACGAGGTCATGTACTACCCGGACGCCTTCTCGCCCGGCAGCCGCGCGGTGCTCGCCCGGCTCTTCCCGGACGCGCTGGTCGCGTCGGCCGAGGACGCGGCGGCCCTCGGGCTCAACGCGGTGAGCGACGGCCGTCACGTACTGCTGCCGCAGGCGGCCGTGGGCCTCTTCGAGCCACTGCGCCGACGCGGCTTCGAACCCCTGGGGATGGACCTCGGCGAACTCCTCAAGGGCGGCGGCAGCGTGAAGTGCTGCACCCAGGAGCTGCGCCCGTAGGACACCCGCCCGCGCGGGGACGGCCGCCCTCACGGGGACGGCCGGACCTGCCCCTCCCCGCGCGGGCAACTACCCAGGTCAGAGGGGTGGAAAGGGTGTTCTTCGCGGATAGGGTGCGGCCATGGTTCCCCCCGTCCCCGCCGACGCCCGCCCGCTGCCGCTCCGGGAGCGGAAGAAGCTCCGCACCCGCCGCGCCCTCGCCGACACCGCGCTGCGCCTCTTCGCCGAGCGCGGACTCGACGCGACGACGGTGGACGATCTGGTGGACGCCGTGGAGGTCTCGAAGAGCACCTTCTTCCGCACCTTCCCCACGAAGGAGGCCGCCGCCACCGAGGCCGAGGCCGAGCTGTGGTCGGCCTTCGCCGCCGCCCTCGGCCGCCGCGCCCTGTCCGGCCCGGTCCTCGGGGAACTCCGGGAGACCCTGTGCGGAACGGTCACCGCGCTCGGCCCGGAGTGGACCGGACGGTACGCGGCCACCCGGCGGCTCGCCCTCGGGGAACCCGCGCTGCTCGCCCCCCTGGCGCTCCACCGGGCCGGGGGCGCCCGGCGGACCGGGGACCTGCTGACCGCCGCCC
Organism: Streptomyces sp. NPDC087215; assembly: GCF_044744885.1. Taxonomy (NCBI): domain Bacteria; kingdom Bacillati; phylum Actinomycetota; class Actinomycetes; order Kitasatosporales; family Streptomycetaceae; genus Streptomyces; species Streptomyces sp. NPDC087215. The sequence continues at coordinate 517,233 of NZ_JBIUZD010000002.1, read as the reverse complement.
TCGGGCTGCCGCCGGACGACCTCAGGCCCCGGGTCCTCGCGGAACTCACGGCCACCGGCTGGGACATCGCCGCACGCGACTGGGTCGGCACCGGCGGCCGGGGCGGCCCGCGGGCCCTGCTGCGGGACGTCGGACGCGTCTTCCGCGCCCTCCCCGCCTGCCTGGAACTCACCGCCGAGGGGTGAGCCCCGGCCGTGAACCGGGCGGCGGGTTCAGTCCATGTCCTCCGGCGGCCACACGTCGCCCCACTCGGTGTCCCTGGCCTGCTTGTAGAGCGGGCCGTGGCGCTTGGTCACCGTCTCGCGGGCGAGGCCGTCCGGGCCGCACAGTTCGAGCAGGACCAGGCCCTTGCGGATCTGCGGCCTGCGGGTGACACGGGAGACGGCGGGCGTCACCGGGAACCGGGTCGCCGCCACGTACGCGTACTTCTCGTCCTCGTACGGCAGCGAGCCGCCCTTCACCTGCCGGTGCAGCGAGGACCGGCTGACCCGGGCCGCGAAGTGGCACCAGTCCGTGCCGGGCTCGATCGGGCAGGCCCCGCTGTGCGGGCAGGGCGCGGCGACGGTGAACCCGGCGTCGACGAGGAGGGTGCGGGCCGCGATGATCCGCTCGTACCCGTCGGGGGTGCCGGGCTCGACGACCACCACGGTCCCGGCCGCCCGCGCCGCCTCGGTCACCAGCGCCGTCCGGTCGGCGGGGGTGAGTTCCTTGAGGACGTACGAGACGGTGACGAGGTCCGTGTCCGCCAGGCGGAGCGCGCCGCCGATCCGGGCGGTGCGCCACTCGGCGTCCAGGGCACCGGCCGCGAGTTCACGGCCGAGCGCCAGGGCGGGTTCGGCCCAGTCGAGGACGGTGGTGCGCGGCGGACGCTCCCCCCACGCCTCGGCGACGGCCCAGCTCGCCGCGCCCGTGCCGCCGCCGACATCGGTGTGGGTACGGGGTTCCCAGTCGGGCGCGGCCCCGCGCAGGGCGCCGAGGGCGCCGCGTACCGCCTCGAAGGTCGCCGGCATCCGGTAGGCGGCGTAGGCGGCGACGTCGGAGCGGTCGCGCAGCACGGGGACGTCCGTCGGGGTGGTGCCCCGGTAGTTGGCGATCAGCCGCTCGACGGCCTGGGCGGCCCGGTTGGGCGGCAGCCCGTCAAGGAGCCCGGCGAGGGCGGCGCGCAGGGAGTCGGCGGAGGGGGCGGAGACGTTCACCGAGACAGTCTAGGCGGGGCCGGTGGGGTGGAGGGCGGGGGTGGCTCGGGGTCGCGCAGGGGCGGGGCCCTCACGCGGGGGCCCTCACGCGGGGGCCCTCACGCGGGGGCGCGCATGAGGACGGCGGGTGGGCCGGGAGGTCGGGCCGTGGGACGGGAGCGGCCGGGCGGCCGGGCGGCCGAGGCATCCGGGGAGAGGGCGGAAGCGGCCGGGAGGCCGGGCCGTGGGAGCGGGAGGCCGCCCCCGTCCGGGGCCTATGCCCCCGTCGCGGTCTTCGTGCGGGCCGTCCGCCACGGCTGGCACAGGCCCAGGAAGCAGGCGAGGGCGAGGACGCCGCAGCTCAGCTGGACGACGGCCATCGGGACGGCGGTGTGCTCGCCCGCGATGCCGACCAGCGGCGAGGCCACCGCGCCGACGAGGAAGGACGTGGTGCCCAGCAGGGCGGAGGCGGACCCGGCGGCGTGCGGGGTGCGCATCAGGGCCTGGGCGTTGGTGTTCGGCATGGCGAGGCCCATCGCGGACATCAGGACGAAGAGTCCGGCGGCCACCGGTACGAGCCCGACCTCGCCGAAGACTCCGCTGGTCATCAGGAGCAGCGCGATTCCGGCGAGCAGGATGATGCCGAGGCCCCAGCCGAGGGCCTTGTCGAGGCTGACCCGGCCGACCAGCAGCTTTCCGTTGACCTGGCCGACGGCGACGAGCCCGATGGAGTTGAGGCCGAAGAGGAGGCTGAAGGTCTGCGGCGAGGCACCGTAGATCTCCTGGACGACGAACGGCGAGGCCGAGATGTACGCGAAGAGCGCCGCGAAGGCGAACCCGCCGGTCAGCATGTACCCGGTGAAGACCCGGTCGGCGAGGAGCCCCTTCATGGTGCGCAGGGCCTCGCCCACGCCTCCCTCGTGCCTGCGCTCCGGCGGCAGCGTCTCGCCGAGGAAGCGCCAGACGACGAAGGTGAGGAGGACGCCGATCACGGTGAGGACGTGGAAGACGCCCCGCCAGTCGGTGATCCGCAGGATCTGGCCGCCGATGAGCGGCGCGATGATCGGGGCGACCCCGGAGATCAGCATCAGGGTGGAGAAGAAGCGGGCCATCTCCACGCCGTCGTAGAGGTCGCGGACGACCGCTCGGGCGATGACGATGCCCGCGGCGCCCGCGAGGCCCTGGAGCAGCCGGAAGCCGATGAGGAGCTCGGCGGTGGGCGCGAGGGCGCAGACGGCGGTGGCGAGGACGTACACGACCATGCCGATGAGCAGCGGGCGGCGGCGCCCCCACCTGTCGCTCATGGGGCCGACGACGAGCTGTCCGAGGGCCATGCCCGCGAGGCAGGCGGTGAGGGTGAGCTGCACGGTGGCGGCGGGGGCTCCCAGCGCGCCGGTGACCTCCGGGAGCGCCGGGAGGTACATGTCCATGGAGAGCGGCGGGAGGGCGGTGAGCCCGCCCAGGACGAGGGTGACGAGGAGGCCGGTCCGGCGGGCGGCGGTGGGGGCGATCGGGACGGGGGCCCCGGTCGTCGCGGTGGCCGCGGCTGTCGTGGTGGTCCCGGCTGTCCCGCCGGTCGCGGTGGTCCCCGGCGCTTCGGCCGCCTCGCCTCCGGGGCTTCCGGGGGCCGGGGCGGCGGTGGCTATGTGTCCCGGCGTCGTGTTCTGACCGCTCTCCGGCATCGACAGCTCCCATTCGTTGAATCCTTGCCTATGCTCTCAGCTCGACCGGCATGGTCGGGAACTCTGCGGGACGGGTGGGGAACATGGGGAAGACAGTTCGCTGGGGAATCCTGGCGACGGGCGGCATAGCGGAACGGTTCACCTCCGACCTGCTGGCGCTCGACGGCGCGGAGGTCGTCGCCGTGGCGTCCCGTACCGGGGCTTCGGCGAAGTCCTTCGCCGACCGGTTCGGCATCCCCCGGGCGTACGGCGATTGGGAAGGGCTCTTCGCCGACGACGACGTGGACGTGGTCTACGTGGCCACCCCCCATCACGCGCACCGGGAGGCCGCGGGCCGCGCCCTCACGGCCGGCCGGGCGGTCCTGTGCGAGAAGGCCCTCACCCTGAACGCCCGCGAGGCGGCGGAGCTCGTCGCGCTCTCCCGTGAGCGGGGCGTCTTCCTGATGGAGGCCATGTGGATGTACTGCAGCCCGCTGGTCCGCCGCCTCGCGGAACTGGTCCGTGACGGGGCGATCGGCGAGGTCAGGACGGTGCAGGCGGACTTCGGGCTCGCGGGCCCGTTCGCCCCGGACCACCGGCTGCGGGACCCGGCCGTGGGCGGCGGGGCGCTGCTGGACCTCGGGGTGTACCCGGTGTCGTTCGCGCAGCTGCTCCTGGGCGAGCCGGACACGGTCCACGCCCACGCGCTGCTCTCCCCCGAGGGCGTCGACCTGAACACGGGCGCGCTCCTCGGCTGGGCGGACACCGGCGCCTCCGCGCTGCTGTCCTGCTCGATCGTGGCGGACACCCCGCTGACGGCGTCGGTGACGGGCTCGCTGGGCCGGATCGACGTCCCGCGCGGCTTCTTCTACCCGGAGCGCTTCACCCTGCGCAGGCACGGCCACGAACCGGAGGAGTTCGTGTCCGGCGACGACCCGCACTCCCTGCGGCACGAGGCGGCCGAGGTGATGCGCTGTCTGCGCGCGGGCGAGACGGAGTCCCCGCTCGTCCCGCTCGACGGCTCCCTCGCGGTGATGCGGACCCTCGACGCGATCCGCACCCGCATCGGCGTCCGCTATCCGCAGGAGGACGCGGGAGGGCTTTAGGGGTTGGGAGCCCGTGGGGGCTTGCTCGTGGGGGCTTGCCCGTGGGGGCTCGAGGCCGGTAGGAGACCCGGCGACCCCTGAGGGACCGGCCGGACCTTTGGTGGACGCCGTGGGCCCGTACCCGTAGGGGGGCGTGGACCTGCGAGGGGCCGTGCCCGTAGGGGCACGTACAGCCCGTAGGTCCCGTGCGCTCCCCCGCACCCCGCGCACCCCGCCAAGGGGGCCCGCTCGCCGCCGGGCTCCGGACATCCGCCTGTCGGAATGGTGATTCCACTCGACGTGCGTCTCGCGTACGCTGCCCGGCCATGAGCATCGCAGTGGTGACGGGAGCGGGGTCGGGGATCGGCCGGAGCGTGGCGCTCGCCCTGGCCTCGGCCGGGTGGTCGGTGGCCCTCGCGGGGCGCCGGGCGGAGGCCCTGGAGGAGACGGCCGCAGCCGCTCCGGACGGCGACTTCCTGGTCATGCCGACGGACGTGACCTCTCCGGAACGGGTCGCGGACCTGTTCGCTGCGGTACGGGACCGGTACGCGCGCGTGGACCTGCTCTTCAACAACGCCGGTACGTTCGCGGGCGGCGGCGTCCCGGTCGAGGACCTCGACCCGGACACCTGGCGGACGGTCGTGGACGTCAATCTGACGGGCGCGTTCCTCTGCGCCCAGGCCGCCTTCCGGCTCATGAAGGAGCAGGACCCGCAGGGCGGCCGGATCATCAACAACGGCTCCGTCTCGGCCCATGCGCCGCGCCCGCACTCGATCGCGTACACGGCGACGAAGCACGCGATGACGGGTCTCACCAAGTCCCTGTCCCTCGACGGGCGCCCGTACCGGATCGCCTGCGGCCAGCTGGACATCGGGAACGCGGCGACGGAGATGACGGCCCGTATGCAGACCGGCATCCTCCAGGCCGACGGGCGGCTCGCGCCGGAGCCCGTGATGGACGCGGCGGACGTGGCGGCGACGGTGGTGCACATGGCGGCCCTGCCCTTGGAGGCGAACGTGCAGTTCGCGACGGTGATGGCGACGGGGATGCCGTACATCGGGCGCGGCTAGCCCGCCGGTCGGGACGGGGCCGGGAGACGGCCAGGGGGCCATGGGGCCAGGGGGCCATGGGGCCATGGGGCCATGGGGCCATGGGGCCATGGGGCCATGGGGCCATGGGGCCATGGGGCCATGGGGCCATGGGGCCATGGGGCCATGACGAGCCTCTCGGGTCTCGCCCCACCCGCCGGGGCCAGGCCGGGGCCGGACCGGGACCGGGGCCGGACCGGGACCGGCTCGATAGCCGGGCCAGGCTGACCGGTCGCACCGGCGGGACCGGCCGCACCGAACGCACCGGCGGGACCGGACGGACCCCCGCCGGGCCCCGGGCCCCGGGCCCCCGCGCCCCGGGGCCGCCGCCGTGCGTGCTCCGAGTCGCCGGTGGCGGGATGGCTCCATTCGACCCGAGCACTGCGTGACCAGGAATCACATCGAGGTTCCGAGGCCTCACCTCACGGGACCCCCCTCAACCGGACGTACGCGCCAAGGGTGAAGCTCATTGCCGCACGCCCCCGCGACCGTCCCGCGCTGCCACAATCCCGTCCGGGTGGGGGCGCACGAGGGGCGGGGGGCGGTCATGACGGAACACGGCGGCGCGTACGGGCGCGTCGGGGCGGCGGAGCGGGCGGACGGCCGGGGGCCGCGCGCCGCACCCCGGCACGTGGCCTGTGTGATGGACGGCAACGGGCGCTGGGCGGCCCGCCGTTCGCTGCCCCGCACCGAGGGCCACCGGGCGGCCGAGACCACGGTCATCGACGTCGTCGAGGCGGCCAGGTCCGCCGGTGTCGGGTGGCTGAGCCTGTTCGCCTTCTCCACCGAGAACTGGACCCGCCCCGAGGACGAGGTGGACCAACTGATGCGCCTGGTGCGCCGGGCGGTCCGCAGACACGCGCCGCTGCTGCTCGCGCGCGGTGTCCGATGCCGGTTCCTCGGGGTGACGGACCCCCGCGTCCCGCGTGAACTGGCCCGTGACTTCCACGACTTGGAGACGCTGACCGGAGCCAACCGGGGCATGACGCTGACCGTCGCCTTCGACCACGGCGGACGGCGGGACATCGTCGAGGCGGCCCGCTCGCTGATCCGCAGCGGGACACCGGCCGACGCCCTGACCGAGGATCTGTTCGCGGCCCATCTGCCCTTCCCCGACACCCCGGACGTGGATCTGGTGATCCGTACCTCCGGCGAGCAGCGCATCTCGAACTTCATGCTCTGGCAGGTCGCCTACGCGGAATGGCTCTTCCCGCAGGTGCTGTGGCCGGACTTCCGCGCGGCGCACTTCGCCGAGTGCCTGCACACCTACGCGCGACGGGAGCGCCGCTTCGGCGGTGTCCCGTCCCGACGAACGGAGACCGAATGACGCAGACCCGTACCGAAGCCCACGCGGACGGGCCGCCCCTGTTCGGGCCGGGCTCGCTGTTCGACACGATGTTCGACGATCCCCGGTGGGCGCTGGCGATGGTCCGCGCGACCGTCCTGGAGGCGGCCCACCCGCAGATCGGCGCGGCCCTGACCGACAACTCGACCTTCGTGGCCCATCCTTGGCGCCGTCTGCGGAACACCTTCCTGAGTATGCGGCGGATGTTCGGCGCCGAGGAGGAGGTGCGGCGGCGGGAGGCAGCGCGGCTCAACCGGCTGCACGCCCGGATGGCCGGGAGCGACGCCCGGGACCGCCCGTACGACGCCATGGACCCGGGCGCGCGGGCGTGGGTGACGGCGACGCTGTTCGAGAGCGCCGTCACCATGTTCCGGATGAGCGGCCAGCCGATGGCGCAGGAGACCATGGAGCGCCTGTACGCCGAGTTCCTGGCCTTCCACTCCGCGATGGGCGACGGCGCCGGGCACCTGCCGGAGGAACTCCACGACTTCTGGCCGTACTTCGACCGGACCGTGGAGGAGGTGCTGGAGGACACCGAGGCGGCCCGCGTCATCCTGTACCGGCTCTTCGACCACCTTCCCGTACCGGCGCTGCTCAGCGGGATGCCGACGCTCTGGGCGGCGGGCCGGTCGCTCGTCGGGCCGGTCATCGGCACGCTCACCGTCGCCTCCCTGCCGGAGTCGTACCGGCGGCGCGCCGGGCTGCCGGAGACGCCCGGCGCACGGACCCTGATGCAGGGCGCCTACGTCGCCGCCGGGCTCGCCCGCTTCCTGCCGGACGGCTGGCTGCGCGCCGAGGCGGTCATCGAGCTGCTCTCGCTGTCGCCGGAGAGCGACGACCCCCGGGTCCGGGCCGTCACCGGTCTGCACGAGCGGGTGAAGCGGGCCGGGGCCCTGATCCGGCTCGCCGCCCCCTTCGCCCCGGCGGGCGGAGAGCCGGGGCCGGGCCCGGCGGCGGGTGGGTCCGCGCGGGCCGAGGAAGGGGTACGGCGTTCGGCGGAGGAGTTCTTCCGGGAGGTCCTCGACCAGACGGGCGACGGGTACCTCGACTGGCCCGACCTCGCCGCGATGGCCCGCGAACTGGCCACCCGGCTCGATCTGGACGAGCCCGAGGAGACCCGGCTCTACCAGGCCTTCGCCGACTGGTGGCGCGAACTCCAGACGGCCCTCGACACGAACGGCGACGGGCGGATCAGTGCCGGGGAGTACGCCGGGGCCGTGCCGTCGCTCGCGGGGCCCGCGCTCGTCCGGGTCGCCGAGGTCCTCTTCGACGTGACCGACGCGAACGGTGACGGGACCATCGACGCGGACGAGTACCGGACGCTGTTCCGTACCGCGTTCCACCGCGACGACTCCGCCGCCCGGGGCACGTACACGCGCGCCGCCTTCGTCCGCGACTTCCTGTCCTTCATGTCCGCGCGCCGCCGGACCACGACGTACGACCCGATGCTCGCGGACGGGTAGCCGGGCAGGACGGGCAGGGGGACGGGAGTGTCGGGACGGGGCCTTGCTCCGGGTCGGGTGCTTCGGGTCCCCGCGCCGGGCCGGGGGCTACGGGTACGACGTCCGGGGTCCGACGCGCCCGGCACGTCCGGTCCTTCGTCTCCCGGCCCTTCGCTCCCGGCCCTTCGTCTCCCGGCGGCCGGGGTCACCGGTCCGTCAGGCCTGGCCCGTCTCGAAGCGGGCGACGGCGCCGTCGGTGACGGTGAAGCGCCAGCTGGTCCGCATCTCGCCCCAGGTGTCGTTGCGGTAGAGGGCGACGAGTTCCAGGCCGCCGTCCGCCTCGGACTCGATCTCCATGTGCCCGCCCGAGGAGAACACCTCCCGCTCCGTCCACTCCGCCAGGTCCCGGTCGGACCCGTCGTCGGACATGGTCGCGCCGGGCGCCAGGGCGCCCCGGAAGGCCGCGCGGTCGTTGGCGTTGAGGGCCGTGACGAAGGCGCGTACGGCGGGATCGCTGAGCTGGTCCACGGAGAGGGTCATGCCCCAGCCGTACACCGCGCCGGACCCCGGACGCGCGACACGCGCCGAGCGGCCCCGGCGGGCTGCCCCGGATGACCGACATGGCGGCGGCACCGGTGCCGACCGGGTCGTCGGCACCAGCGGGGTGCAGGGGCAGCATCCCCCTTCGCCCTGGTTCATGCCCGGATTCCGGCTCCGGCAACTGGTCCGGTCCCCGGTCCCCGATGCTGCCGCGAGGCGCGCGGAGCCGTCCCCTCTCCGGCGACTTCTCAGCGCCACACAGCCTATGACCTGTGTGTTCACCAGCCCTTCGGCGAGCCCTCGGGGGCAGGGTGCGGGTATCGGCCCCATGGATCCAGGAGGAGAGATGCCGAAACCCGGCAAGATCGTCAAGCTGTACGCGAAGGGCGCCCCGGTCGGGGTGGACGGCGAGGCCCTCATCGCCTGCCCCGACGATCCGTCCCGCGCGGTGGAGTGGCTGGTCACTTCGGAGGACGGCGGTTTCCGCCTCACCGCGAAGGGCACGGAGGGCACGGTCGTCACGGAGGGCACCGAACGCGCGCCCGTCGCCGTCCGCCCCGACGACTCCCCCGCCTCGGTCTGGCGCATCCAGCGGGTGGACGCCGAGGGCGGCGCCACCACGATCACCTCGCTGAGCGGCCTGCGGGACGGGACGTACACGATCGACCAGAACGGTCTGGCCCTCGGCCGCGACCTGTTCGAGGACCGGTCCGCACGGCCCAAGCGGATCTTCGTCCGCACGGACGACCGCGACGCCCGGTGGACGGTCGAGGTCCTGGCCTGAGAGAAACCCGTAGGGGCTTACGGGTCCCCGTAAGGGACAAGGGGCCCGTAAGGAGAGGGGACCCCCGTAAGGGACGGAGAAGCCCGAGCGGTACGGAGGCGCCGGAGCCGCCTCAGTCGAGGCAGAACTCGTTGCCCTCGGGGTCGGCCATCACGAGGAATCCGGCGCTCATCGGGGGCGCGGGATCGAAACGGCGCACCCGGGTGGCGCCCAGCCCGACGAGCCGCTCGGACTCGGTCTCCAGGGCGGCCATCCGCGCCTCCCCGGTGAGCCCGGGGGCCGCGCGGACGTCGAGGTGGACGCGGTTCTTGGCGGCCTTGTCCTCCGGCACCCGCTGGAAGAACACCCGGGGGCCGTGCCCGTCCGGGTCCTCGATGGCGGACCGGGTGTTGCGCTGGTCCTCCGGAACGCCGATCCGGGCGAGGAAGTCGTCCCAGGCGGCGAGCGGGTCGGCGCCCTCGGGCAGCTCCACCCCGGGCGGTCCGGGGTGCACGTAACCGAGCGCGTCACGCCAGAAGGAGGACAGCGCCCGGGGGTCGTGGGCGTCGAAGGTGACCTGGAAAGCGCGGCTCATCAGAGGGCTCCGTTCGGGGCGGGGCGGGTACGAGGAGGGGCTACGGGCGGCCCTGAGGGGTCGGCCCGGGTCCCTGACCTCACCCTGACAGAAGAGGCGCAGAATCGGTCCGCCTTCCCCACGTCTCTGCTGAGGCGCGCCCATGGACGGAACGGGCGACGGCGGGGCACGACCGAGCGAGCACTCCCCTCTCCGGGCTGCTCCAGGGGCGCCGCACGCGGCCGGGCCCCGAACCGGCCGACCGGCTCGGGGTGACGCCCCCCCCCGCGCGGTCCGGCGCGGTGTCGAACGGCTCCGGCCCCTCGGGCACCCGGTGCACGCGGTGCACTGGGTCAGGGCGTCGGCGACGGCCACCGACTGCATGTCCTGCCGCTCGGACACGACTTCGAGGTGCTGGACCCGCCGGGACTCCGCGAACGCGCCCGGGTCCTGACGGAACGGCTGCGCGCGGCGGAAGGGCGGCGGCCGGAGCGCGAGGTCCGAATCACGCCAGCGGACGGAGCGGCACGGCGGGAACCTGAGGGCATGAGCACCGAGACCGCACCCCTGACCACCACGTACACGGCCCGCCCGATCCCGGCCGGGGCCCTCGCCGAACTGCGGACGTCCGACGACGCGGGGCGGCCCTGCGCGCCGTACACCGCGCCCGAGGGCGGGGAGCCGCTGCGCTGCTGCCTGCGGCGCGCGGAGCGGGACGAGCGGATCGCGCTCGTCTCGTACGCCCCGCTGCGCCGCTGGGCGGCGGAGACGGGCGCGGAACCGGGGGCGTACGACGAGCAGGGCCCGGTCTTCGTCCACGCGGCCCCCTGCGAGGGCCCGCGCCCCTCGGGGACGTACCCCTTCACCCACGCGGGCGCCCTCCGCACCCTCCGCCGCTACGACACGGCGGGCCGCATCACCGGCGGCCGTCTCCTCCACCTCCCGGACGACACCACGAAGCCCCTGGACGAAGCCCTCACGGAAGCCTTCGAGAACCCGGAGACGACCCTGGTCCACGTACGGGCGGTGGAACACGGCTGCTTCCTCTTCGAGATACGCCGCCCCTGACACCACCCCTGACATCGCCCCCGGCACGAGGCTGACGAAAAGCCCCCTGACCTGCGTTTCCTCTGGTCAGGGGTCTGACCGGCAGACGAGTCGGGCTGCACTCCGGGGAAATCCACCCGCCATCGCCGCTGACCCGCATGAACATGAGGGCCAGTCGCTTCCCGCGCCGCAGGGAACAGACCCAGAGCGTCCGGCACCGCGTGAACCGTTCCAACCAGTGCTGGATTCAGCTCGACGAGCAGCGCGAGACGCTCGGCGTCACCGAACGCCAGATCACCGCCTTGCACGAGGTCGCCGTAACCGGCCGGGTGCGCCGATCCCGCTACGAGAGGGCGGAAGGAATCAGCGAGCAACAGGCCCAGCGCGATATGCAACACCTGATGCGCAGGGACCTGCTGGCCCCGGTCGGCAACACCAAGGGGCGCCACTACGTGCCTGGCCCCCGCTACCCGCAGAACGTTCTGGCCACGGCCGCCGCACGCCACACGATCCGCAACCCCTACGAGAGCATCGGCTGACACGGTTCCATGGCTGCTTCCATGGCTACACCAGGGAGGGCACGCCCCGGCATGGACCGGCACGAACCGGAGCCGAGCCGAACCCCGAATCCATGAAGAAAGCCCCCTGACCGGTGTATCCACTGGTCAGGGGCCTGACTGGCAGACGAGTCGGGCTGCGCGCCGGGGACAGTCACCGCAACGCCACGAACTGCACAAATGCACAAGAAGGGTGTTTCCGTGGCTACTTCGATGGCTACGTAACAGGACGCCCCCGCCCGGATCGGTCCGAACGGGGACGTCGTCGCTCCCGAGATCAGACAGTCCCCTCGATGCGTTCGAAAATGTCCGCGTCCGTCTCCCGCTGCCAGACCGGCAGGTCGGACCAGTCGGCAACGTATCCGGGCTTCGGGTCTTCGAAGTGCCTGAACATCTGGGCGGTCCAGCAGATCGCGACGAACCGGCCCTTCTGCTCGCGGGTGAGTCGGGCCGCGTGCCCGCCGCTGACCTCGATGAAGTCGCGCACCTGCCCGTACACGGCGGTAGCCGCTTCGCGCTCCCACTCGGGCGTGTCGTCCCACGGCGTGACGTAGCCGGGCTTGGGATCGCCGGGGTAATGCTTGTTCACACCGTCGATCCACGCCTCGCGGAAGATCCGGCCGTCACTCATACGCGTGTCCCTCTCGTCATGCGGTGCGCGGAAGCGCCGCGATTCGGTGATCAAGAGTCGAGACTCGGTCATCGGGCATGAGCGGGGCAAGACGCCCCCGAAGCCCGTCCAGCTTCTTGCCGATGAATCCCGAATTCGACCGGTCGGCCAGTCCGAGGGCTTGCTCCGCGTAGTGCACGACCTGGTCGATGTCCCGCCTGTGCGCCCCGAGCACGGCGAGGTCGCTCAGAACAGCAGCCCGGCGACGCAGGGACAGAGGCTGGGCAAGGGCTGCGGTGAGCGCTTCCTCCGCGAGATCAGTGCGGCCCAGTTGGAGGTAGCAGGCTCCTCGCTCCTCTGCCAGGCGGGAGCCGTCGAAGCGCAGCCAGCCGCCGTTGTGGGAGTGTGCGCCGTCGAGGGCGTGCACTTTCTCGGCTTCGTCCAGAGCCCCGTTGCACGCGTCGAGATCACCCACGGCCGCGTACGCCTGCGCCTGGACGGCCGCGACCCAGTGACGGGTGGAGAGCGTGTCGTCGCCCCTCCGGGCGATGCGGAAAGCTGCCGCGAGCAGGGGCTGGGCAGCGTGCGCGCGGCGCGCGTACAGCTCGACGTACGCGTGGCGGGTCATGGCACAGGCCCACAGGTCGTGGTCGCCACCGGCGTGGGCCGCGTTGGCGGCCAGCGTGTAGCACTGGGCGGCATCGGTGTACCGGTTGGCATCGAAGAACAGCTCACCGACGAGCTGGTAGAGGTCGGCCGTCATCCGACACAGCAGGGACCGCTCCGCAGCGGTGCGGGTCTCGGTCAGCCCCTTCGCCATCACGTCGAGCCGTGCGCGGACCGCAGGGAAGACGACCTGCTTGGAGTCCGACAGTACGTAGACCTGCCAGAGGCTGTGGTGCAGGGCGCCCCCCGCCTCCAAGAGCGTCGCCGCTGCGCGCCCTCGGGCGGCATCACCGGGATCGGGAAGTACGACCAGCGCACCCGTAACGGCGAGCAGACCCAGGACTTCGCGGCGCTTCATGTCGTCATCATCACCAGGGAGGAGGGGTGGAGCAGCAGAGAGCCCGGCTGTCTCGGCCGGCTGTTCGTCGGAGAGGAGGGCTTCCAGCCCGGGGAGGGTCACTCCCAACAGCCCTGCGATCTTCGGCCGTTGATGGGGACGCGGGGTGGCACGACCACTTTCCCAACGGACCACGGTGGACGCGGCCACCGAGAGCGCTTCTGCGAATTCCTCCTGAGAGTAGCCGCGGGCCGCGCGCTGTTCCGCAAAGCGCCTTCGCCTCGACGTCATAGGCCTCCCCTCACGAGAACCCTTTCACGCACTCATACCCGCCACGCGCCAACGCCTGGAAAACGCCCAGGTATTGCGCGAGGTCCGCTCTGGGAGAAGGTAACGGATCGTCGTTGACTGGTCACACGCCGCTCGGAGGCCGAAGGGCCTCCGGGCGGCCCCCCACGGAGAGGAGGGACCGAGTGACATCCTCCGGACTGCCCCGCAGGAACCCTGGCGCCAGTGGCCGTACGTACACGCCGCCGGCGCCCCGGCCGGGTGCGCCGAGCAGGGCTCTTCGGGTGCGAGCGGCCGGCGGCTGGGAGAGGTTCATGCGCCGCGTCGAGACCCGGCAGGAGCCGGAGGAGTGAACCCGGTCGGTTCCGACGGCTACGAGCACCACCCGCTCCTGGACACGCTTGTCCGTGACATCGCCTCGCGTGGGGAGGGTGTGCTCGTCGCCGTCACGCACGAGCTCCACAGCTACGGCACGGTCCGCATCGCGCACATCCGGCCCGCGTCCGGAGTCGAATGGACGACCGCGGCCGACGACATCCAGGCCACTCGCCCCTGAGCCGCCGCCCACAGGCCGTCCCCGTCCCCTGACGCAGGCGGTTTCCCGCACCACACCCTCCACCCAAGGAGTCTCATGACCACCTCTGCCGCACTCCCCTCCCCGACACGGCCGTGGGGCGCCGGGCGGCTCGCGCCCTACCCGACGGTCATCCGGCGACCCCACGCCACGGTCACCATCGACCCCACGACGCAGCTCGGGGTGTTCCGCGACCGCGTCGGGCAGGTGGTCGAGATGGGCAAGCACGGCACCAGCTCCGGCACCGAGACCTCCACGACGACGAACTCGGACTCCAAGAACGACCAGGGCCACGACCAGGACAGCAACCAGGACTGATGACCATGACCGAGGAGAGGCCGGTTCTGGTGGCCACCGAGGCGGATGACATCACCGCCGACATGGTGATCACCGAACTCAACCGGCGCCTTGTGCCCGTGGTCCGGTTCGACCTCGCAGACATCGGCGAGGACCTCACGGTCTCGGCTCGGTTCGGCACCTGCCAGGCCCCGGTGGTCGGGCAGGTGCGCACCCCGTCGAGAACCGCTGACGTGACCCGGGTCCGGTCGGTGTACTGGCGCCGCCCGGGGTGGCCCACGTTTCCCCGTCTGTCCGCCGACGACTCCCGGTTCGCGGCGGCACAGGTCCGCTACGGACTCGGTGGCACCCTCTACGCCCTGGGCGGTCCGCTCTGGGTCGACCACCCCCTGCGCGTTGCCGCAGCCGACTACAAGCCCGCGCAGCTCGTTCTCGCCCAGCAACTCGGCTTCACCGTCCCGCCCACCCTCGTCACCAACGATCCCCACGACGCGCGTGAGTTCGTCCTCGCTCAGGGTGAGGCGATCTTCAAGACGCTGCGGTGGACCCCCTGCACGCGTGACGGCGTGCCGGTGACGGGATGGGCCGCCCCCGTCACGCCCGACGAGATCGACGACAGCGTCCGGGCCGCGCCCCATCTGTTCCAGGCCCGCGTGGACAAGGCCGCCGACGTTCGCGTACTCCTCGTGGGGCGCCACACGTTCGCCGTGCGCATCGACTCCGGCCTCCTGGACTGGCGCAGGGACTACAGCGCCCTGACCTACACCGTGGAGCACCTTCCCGACCGGGTGGACAGGGCACTGCACACCTACCTGGACCGGCTGGGCCTGGTGTCGGGAAGCTTCGACCTCGCGGTCGACCGGGCGGGGGACCACTGGTGGCTGGAACTGAATCCCAATGGCCAGTGGGGGTGGCTGGAGACCGAGACCGGTCTCCCCATGTCCGCCGCCTTCGCCGATCTGCTCGCACAAGGAGAGAGCCGATGACCGGCCCGGCATCCGAGCGACGCCGCATGGCGGCCTCGCTCGTGGACGAAGGCGTCCTGAAGTCCCCCTGGCTGCGTGCGGCCGTCGAGACCGTCTCCCGCGAGCGGTTCCTGCACCCGGGAGTGTTCCTGGACGAGGGGCGGACCTGGCGGCCCGTCGCAGCCGCCGACACCGACCCGGACGAGTGGCTGAAGATCGCCTACAGCGTCGACACCCTCACCACCCAGCTCGACGGCCACCTCACCGCCGACCAGGCCGCCGAACCCGTCGTGGGTGTGCCCACGTCCTCCTCGACCGACCCGGCCACCGTCGTCGGCATGATCGAGGCCCTGGACCTCACGGCCGAGCACCGTGTCCTGGAGATCGGCACGGGCACCGGCTACTCGACCGCCCTGATGTGCCATTTCCTGGGCGGGGACGACGTCACCACCGTCGAGGTCGACCCACAGGTGGCCGCACGAGCCGATGCCGCTCTCGAAGCCGTCGGCTTCTCGACGTGGACCGTGACGGGCGACGGCCTTCTCGGCCACCCGTACCGGGCACCGTACGACCGTGTCATCGCCACCTGCGCGGTCCGCCGCATTCCGTACGCCTGGATCAGGCAGACGAAGCCGGGAGGCATCGTCCTCGGCACGGTCGGCTCCTGGCCCTGGGGAACCGGCCTCGCGAAACTGACCGTCGGAGACGACGGCACCGCCGAGGGCGCGATCATCGGGCGCTCCTCCTTCATGCAGGCGCGGGCCCAGGCGGTGGCCCCCGTGGCGGGCGGCCTCTCCGCCCGGACCGCGTACGCGGACAGTGAGCGGCGCACTCCGGTGTCTCCTCTCGTTCTGGAGGAGTGGATGCCCGCCTTCCTTGCGCAGTTGGCGGCGCCCGGCGCGCAGTTCGTCCGCGCGACGGACGGTGACGGGTCGTCCTTGCGATACCTGTTCGATCCCGAGCGCGAGTCGTTCGCCGAGTTCGCCGCCGACGGGGAGAACTGGACCGTCCGCCAAGGCGGCCCGGTGGCCCTGTGGGACGACGTGGAACGTTCCCTCGTCGCCTGGCAGGACGCCGGGGCGCCGGAGATCGACTCCGTACGACTCCGCGTGACGCCCGCGTCCCACCGGTACCGGATCGACCAGGCCCCCTCCCTACGCTGGGAGCACCGGATCGCCTGACCCACTACGCTCCGGACATGGACGAGGAACCGCTCTCCCAGTGGGCCGAGCGTCGCGACGCGAGGATCGGCCAGCTCCGCGCCGTACCCCTCGTGACCGGCGACGGCCCGAGGGCATCGCATCTGAACCCAGATGCGCCCCGTGCGATCCAGCGGTGGAACGGCCATCTGTGGGAGGCGCACGGCTTCGCGGCGAACCTCGCGGAAGCAAGGCTCATCCTCTTTCCTCATCCCGAGGCTGCCCCTGCCCCTGCCCCTGCGGCAACACCGAAGCTCGGCACCGGGACCGGAAGACATCGGAAGCCTCCGACGCCCGCATGACTCTGCTGGAGTCCCAGCCCATGCCAGGCCTCTGAAAACGGCCCCCACCCGGTAGACCACCCGCGGCACACTGGCGCCCGTGAGCAACGACATATCCGATAGCCCATGGGCGCAGCGGGTGTATCTGACGTGGCTGGCCCGCGATACTCGCTACGTTCTGGCAGCCCTGGACGCCCTGATCGGCTAGGCGCAGACCACTCCGGTCCGCTCCGGTCCCACCAGCCGCCTGGGTCTGCTTCGAGGACTTCCTTTTCTTCCTCGGAAAGGTCTCCCGGACCCTGTGGCCTGCCGGAAAGAATCCGTACGGGACCGAAGAAGGCTGGAAGTGGCGGACGAAGCGAGGACCGTTTCTACGAAAGATCCTTGAGGTGGAGGACTCGTCCCCGCTGAAGGCCCGCGAAGTCCGCAACGGAAGCGAGCACTTCGACGAGCGCCTTGACGAGTGGATCGTCAGCCCGCCCCGCCCCACCGTCGAAGAGTGGCAGGCGGGCGCGAGGCCGGGGCCTCCCCGGCTCAGCCGACACCGCACCAAGCCGCCCAGTGTGGCTACCTTCGTAGCCGCGAGGTCCGGTTTGAACCGGTGCGGAACGGGGCGAGGCGACTCCCACGATTCCACGAGAAAAGGCCTCTGACCTGCAATATCACAGGTCAGAGGCCTCAGAGGCAGACGAGTCGGGCTGTACGCCGGGTTCTGTTCCCCGGGACCTCGCGGTCGTCGGGGTGACGGCCATCCATCTAGGGCCGACGTTGCCGTCGGCCTCCTGCGGTCTACCCGCGGACTCGGGCGAGCAGCCCTCGGACATCCGCGCAGGGACACCGGAGTGTCCCCTCTTGACCTTGCTCCGAGTGGGGTTTACCTAGCCGCCTGAGTCACCTCAGGCGCTGGTGGTCTCTTACACCACCGTTTCACCCTTACCTGGGGCCGAAGCCCCCGGCGGTCTGTTTTCTGTGGCACTGTCCCGCGGGTCACCCCGGGTGGCCGTTAGCCACCACTCTGCTCTGTGGAGCCCGGACGTTCCTCGGGGAGATCCTGGGATCTCCACGCGGCCGCCCGCCCGGCTCGTCTGCCGTGCCGACCATGCTACCCGGCACACCGGCCTCGCTTGACCCTGCCGCAGCGTCAGGGTTTCTACTGGGGCCATGCGCATCGGCGAGATCGCCGCGCTGGTCGGGGTCACCCCCAGGGCCGTGCGGCACTACCACCAGTCCGGGCTGCTCCCCGAGCCCGCCCGGCGGGCCAACGGCTACCGGGACTACGGCGTCCGCGACGCCGTCCTGCTCGCCCGCGTCCGGCGGCTGACCGAACTGGGCCTCGGCCTCGACGAGGTCCGGGCGGTCCTCGCCGACGACGAGGGACGCGGGCTCGTCGACGTGCTCCAGGGGCTCGCCGACGACCTCGCCCGGCAGGAGACCGTCATCCGCCGCCGCCGCGAGCGCCTCGGCGTCCTCCTCGACGAGGCCCGCGCCGGGCGGCTGCCCGCCGACGGGCCCCTGTCGCCCGAGCTCGCCGCCCTGCTCGCCCACGCCGGCGAGCTGCCCGACTCCCCCATGGCCGCGAAGGACCGCGAGATCCTGGTCCTCCTCGACGCCGTCGTCCCCGAGGACGAGCGGGCCCGGCTGATGGCCCTCATGGCGGGCGCCGCCGAGCAGGCCCGTGAGGTGTACCCGCTGCTCGACGCCCTCGCCGACGCCGACCCCGACGACCCCCGGGTCGCGGAGGCGGCCCGGGTCCTCGCCGCCTGCCTCCCCGACGAACTGGGGATGGAGATCCCCGAGCACCCCGGGGCCCCCGGCACCTCCGACCCCTACGGGTCGCCCGGCAGCTCCTTCGCCGACGCGCTCTTCGACGACCTCGCCCCCGCCCAGTCCGCCGCCGTGCGGCTCGCCGTCCGGCTGGTCGCCGAGCGCCGGGAGCGGCGCCGGTGACCGGCCGGGGGCCCCGGGCCCGTTCCGGCCGGTTCCTGCGGCCCTTCGCGTACGCCCTGCTTCCCTGCGAGGTCCTCCTCGTCGGCTGTGTCGTCGCGGGCGTCCCCGTGCCCCGCCCCCTTCTCCTCGGGGCCGAGCTGCTCGTCGTCGCGCTGCTGCTCGCCGAGCTCCTCTCGTGGCTGCGGCTGCGGCGGCGCGGGCTCGGACGGCGGGAGGCCCTCGCCGAGCTGGTGCCCGAACCGGTGCTGCGGCTCGTGGCGCACGAGCTGCGCCTCGCCGCCTCGCTCGGACGCTGGGTGGCCCGCAGGCCGCACGGGACGGCCGGGGCGGACGGGGTGTTCCCGTACGCGCGGGACCAGGCCGCCCTCATGTACGGCTTCGCGTTCGTGTGCGTCGTCGAGACCGTCGGCATGTCGTTCCTGCTCGCCCGCTGGCCCCTCGTCCACACCGTCGTCCTCGTCCTGGACGTCTACACCGTGCTCTTCGTCCTCGGGCTGCACGCCGCCTCCGCGACCCGGCCGCACACCCTGACCGGTGACGTGCTGCGGCTGCGGCAGGCCGCCCACGTCGACGTGTGCGTCCCGCTGGACCGGATCGCCTCCGTCCGCCGCGAGCCGCTGTTCTCGCACGAGAAGGCCGACGGCGAGCTGAACCTCGCCGTCGGCTCGCAGACCTCCGTCACCGTCGAGCTGACCGAACCGGTGGACGCGCCCCGGCTGTTCGGCGCGCCCCGGCCCGTACGGGTCCTCAGGGTGCACGCCGACGACCCGCGCGCCCTCTACGGGGCGCTCTCAGGGGCGCTCACGCGGGCGCGAACAGTACCTTCGCCGTCCCCGGGTCCGCCTCCGCGAGCCTGACCCGCAGCCACTCCCCCAGCGGCAGGCCGGCCGTACCGCCCTCGATGCGGGCGACGACCGCCGGATCGTCCAGATGGACGGTGCCGACGGCCGGTTCGCGTTCCTTCACGTCGATCACGTACGCGTCGAAGATCTCGCCGACCCGCTCCCGGAGCAGTGCCGCCTCGACGATGTCGACGCTCTCCCGCTCGACGGCGTTGGCGCGGCGGGCCCCGGTGGCCATCTCGCCGGGGAGGGCGGGCAGCGCGGCCCGTACCCACTCGGGCGGTTCGTCGCCCGCGACGGCGGCGACGCACAGCTCGCCCGCGTACCGGTCGACGAGCCTGCGCAGCGGCGCGGTGCAGTGGGTGTACTCGTCGGCGACGGCGGCGTGCACGGCGGGGGTGGGGACGCGGCCGTCGGTGAAGACGGTGTATCCGGCGCCGCGCAGCAGCGTGGTGCACTCCTGGAGGAAGGCGGCCTGCCGGGGGTCGGTGGGGTCGGCCGCGCGGACGACCTCGGCGTACGGGACGTGGTGCGGCCAGTCGACGCCGAGGGCCCGCGCGGAGCGGCGCAGCCGGGCGACGGCGCCGTCGGGGGCGGTGGGGAGGGTGCGCAGGATGCCGGTCCCCGCGGCGGTCATGAGGTCGGCGGCGGCCATGCCGGTGAGCAGGGAGATCTGCGCGTTCCAGCCGTCGGCGGGGAGCGGGGCACGGTAGGCGAGGGTGTAGGTGTGGTCCCGTTCGACGATCTCCTGCTCGGGGACGTTGAGGGAGATCCCGCCGCGTTCGACTTCGAGTGCCTCGCGGAGGCGGCCGATGTCACGGAGCAGTGCTACGGGTTCCTCGGCGGTGCCGGTGTCGATCCGGCGCTGCACCTCCGCGTAGTCGAGCCGGGCGCGGCTGCGGACGAGGGCGCGGCGGACGTCGGTGGCGACGCGGCGGCCCTCGGCGTCGAGGTCGATCCGCCAGAGCAGGGCCGGGCGGGGTTCGCCGGGGAGGAGGCTCGCGGCACCCTCGGAGAGGACGGTGGGGTGGAGGGGGACCTTGTCGTCGGGGAAGTAGAGGGTGAGGACGCGGCGGTGGGCCTCGGCGTCCAGGGCCGAGCCGGGGGCGACGAACGCGGCGACGTCGGCGATGGCGTAGTGGACGCGGTAGCCGCCGTCCGCCCGTCGGGCCAGGTGGACGGCCTGGTCGAGGTCGGTGGAGGACGGTGGGTCGACGGTGAAGAACGGCAGGTCTGTGGCGTCGTGCGCGGGCAGTCCGGGTGCCTTCGCCGCGGCTTCGGCCTCGGCGAGGACGGCGGGCGGGAAACCCTCGGGGATCCCCAGCTCGGTACGGAGTGCGCGCAGGGCGGCCCGCAGCGGAGCCTCGGCTGCGCCGGTCACGTGGATGTGGCGGCGGGGCATGGACCGAGCGTATGGGGAGGGGGGACGGGGGGCATCCCGTGGGGGACCTTGCCCCCTCGGGGGGGGGATGCCTGTGCCGGATGTCAGGGGGTGGGGGCGGTGCCAGGGGCTGGGCCCGGGGGGGCGGGTTGGTCGCCGGGGGGGGCGAGGTGCCCCCGGCAACCAACGGCGTGCTCCTGAGCGGGCCCGTTCCCGGGACGCCCGTCCCCGAGGGACCGGCTCTCCGAGGTGCCGCCGTTCCTGGAGGCGCCTCGGAGACGATCGTCCTGGACGTCCCCGCACATGCGTACCGAGAAATCTGCGGGGCCGGACGGGGCCGGGGGCGGCTGGGGCGGAGCCGCGACCCGGGGGTCGCGTCGCGTGGGTGCGACGCGAGGGCCGACCCGGGCGGCGCCGGGCTCTTCCCCGTAAGGGATGGGCCCAGGGGGCTGATCCCTTACGGGGAAGGTCGGGGGGCGATCCCGCAGGGGAAGAGCCGGGGCGGCCCAGCAGGGGAAGGGAGCGGGGCGGCGATCCCGTAAGGGAAGGGGCGGGAGCCGAACCCGTAGGGGAAGGAGCGGGGGCGGCGATCCCGTAGGGGAAGGGTGTGGTGGTGGTCGGCCCCGTAAGGGAAGGGGCAGGAGTCGAACCCTTAGGGGAAGAAGCGGGGGGCCGGTCCTGTAGGGGGTGGGCCCGGCACGTTCGGGCGGGCGTCCCGTACCTCGTACGCTGGCTTCCGGGGCCGCACCCCCATCCCCGTACCGACGAAGGAGAACCACCGTGCTCGTGCTGTTGCCGCCCTCCGAGGGCAAGGCCTCCTCGGGGCGCGGGGCGCCGCTCAAGCCGGAGTCGCTGTCCCTGCCGGGGCTCGCGGAGGCACGGGCCGCCGTCCTGGACGAGCTGGTCGAGCTGTGCGCGGCCGACGAGGAGAAGGCGCGCCAGGTGCTCGGGCTGAGCGAGGGCCTGCGCGGCGAGGTCGCCAAGAACGTGGAGCTGCGGACGGCGGGCGCGCGGCCCGCCGGGGAGGTCTACACCGGCGTGCTGTACGACGCGCTGGGTCTGGCGACCCTGGACACGGCGGCCCGGAAGCGGGCCGGGCGGTCCCTGCTGGTGTTCTCGGGGCTGTGGGGCGCGGTGCGGGTGACCGACAGGATTCCGTCGTACCGCTGTTCGATGGGGGTCAAGCTGCCGGGGCTCGGCGCGCTGTCCGGGCACTGGCGGACGGCGATGGCGTCCGTGCTCCCCGAGGCGGCCGGTACGGGCCTCGTCCTGGACCTGCGGTCGGCCGCGTACGCCTCGGCGTGGAAGCCGAAGGGCGAGGTGGCCGGGCGGACGGCGACGGTGCGGGTGCTGCACGCGCCGACCCGGAAGGTCGTCAGCCACTTCAACAAGGCGACGAAGGGGCGGATCGTGCGGAGCCTCCTGGAGGCCGGGGCGGAGCCCGCGTCGCCCGGGGAACTGGCGGGGACCCTGCGGGAGCTGGGGTACGTGGTCGAGGACGGCGGGAAGCCGGGGGCGCTGGACGTCCTGGTGGACGAGATCCACTGACGAACGGTTCGCCGTGGCGACCGGCCCACCCGATGGCGGACCCGCCCGGCAACCGACCCGCCCTCACATTCGTTGCACAGAACGCAACGTCCGTTGCGGGTGGCGCTCGGGGTGGGCAGGATGAGGGCATGACGAGTGTGTTCGACCTTGCCCCGGAAGCCCCCGTCGTCCCCGTGGTCGTGATCGAGGACGCCGCCGACGCCGTGCCCCTCGCCCGCGCCCTGGTCGCGGGCGGCCTGCCGCTCGTCGAGGTCACCCTGCGCACCCCGGCCGCGCTCGACGCCGTACGGGCCATCGCCGCCGAGGTGCCGGACGCGGTCGTCGGCGCGGGCACGGTCGTCTCGGCCGCCGGGGTCGCGGACGCGGTGCGCGCCGGGGCCCGCTTCCTGGTCACCCCCGGGTGGACCGGGCGGCTGCTCGGCGCCCTGCGGGAGTCCGGGGTGCCGTTCCTGCCGGGCGTGTCGACGGTCTCCGAGGTCGTCGCGCTCCTTGAGGAGGGCGTGGAGGGGATGAAGTTCTTCCCCGCGGAGGCGGCGGGCGGCGTCCCGTACCTGAAGTCCCTCGCGGGACCGCTGCCCCAGGCCCGGTTCTGTCCCACCGGCGGCATCTCCGCCGCCTCCGCCCCCGGCTATCTGGCCCTGCCGAACGTCGGCTGCGTCGGCGGTACGTGGATGCTGCCGCCCGATGCCCTCGCCGCCCGCGACTGGGCCCGGGTGGAGTCGCTGGCCCGCGGGGCGGCGGCGCTGCGGACGCCGCCCGTCGGCCCTTAGGGGGCGGTGAGGACCGCGCTCAGGTGGTCCGTCACCGGGCGGTGGCCGAGGCGCCGGTGGAGCCCGTCGCTGGTGGGGTCGGCGAGGTCGGTGAAGGGCAGGACCTGTTCGGTGCCCGTGGCGATGCCCGTGGCGAGGGCGGTCCGGGTGACCGTCGTGGCACGCCCGCCGCGTACCCCCGGCCGCGTTCGGCGGGCGGGGTGTGGACCAGGTGGACACGTGCCTGGCCCTCCAGGGTGCGGGAGACGGCCGGTGGCCAGGGGTACGTCCCCGGGCCCGGCCACGCGCGCGCGTCCCACGCGCGCGGGGTCCGGCGGGGCGAGCGTCCCGAGCCGGAAGAGGCGCAGCCGGAGACCCGGCGCCCAGGACCGGCCGGTGGCTCCGGCGAAGGCGCCCGCGAACGCCTCGACGGGCCCGGCTCGCCCCGTACCTCCGTCGGCGTCTCCCCCGGGCCGTACGGCAGTACGGACGCGAGGGCGTGCGCCGCCGCCACGGTCACCGCCCCGAGGAGGGGCACGCACGGCGGGGCCACGCGACCGTCCCGGTGACCCGCCCGTCCGGCTCGGCCCACCAGCCGAGCCGGACGGCGCGGTCCATCAGGGTGAGCACGGTGTGTTGCGGGCGGGCTCGGCCGCGAGGAGCGGCCCGGCGGCGGCGCGGAACACGGCCGGGTCCTCGGTGAAGTGCCGGGTCATGAACAGCGACGGTGGTACGGGGACGGGGCGCCGCGCCACCCCTCCGCGGGGGCTATCTCAGATGGGAGGTGTCGTTGAGGAGGCGGACGGAGGCGTTGCCGTCGCCGTAGTAGGCCACGGCGGAGATCGAGGCGGCCGACAGTTCCATCCGGAACAGCGACTCGGGCGGGGCGCCGAGCGCGAGCCTGACCAGGGTCTTGATCGGCGTCACATGGGTGACGAGGAGGACCGTGCGGCCCGCGTGGGCGGCGGTCAGCCGGTCCCGGGTCGCGGCGACCCGGCGGGCGACGGTCGCGAAACTCTCGCCGCCGCCGGTCGGGGCGGCCTTCGGGGAGGCCAGCCAGGCGTCGAAGTCCTCCGGGTACCGCTCGCGGACCTCGCCGAACGTGAGCCCCTCCCAGGCGCCGAAGTCGGTCTCGCGCAGGCCCTGCTCGACGCGGACGTCGAGCCCTAGCCGGGCTGCGACGGCGGCGGCGGTCTGGCGGCAGCGGGTGAGCGGCGAGCTGACGATCTCCTGGACGGTGCCGCGCGCGGCGAGGGCCGACGCGACGGCCTCGGCCTGCCGGAGTCCGGCCGCCGACAGTTCCGGATCGGTGCCGCCGCTGCCCGAGAACCGCTTCTCGGGCGTGAGCGCGGTCTCACCGTGCCGCAGCAGCACGAAGGTGGCGGGAGCCCCCATGTCGGGCCCACCGGACCAGCCCTGCCGGGGCGCGGTCACGGCCGGGGCGTCGGCCAGGGTGGACGGGGCCGGGGCCTCGGCCACGGGGCCGTGGCCCGGGGCGGAGGGGTCCTGAGCGGAGGGGCCGGAGGTGGCGGCGGGGCCGGGGGCGGCGAAGGAGGCGGAGGCATCCGGCGCCGACGCGTCCAGTGCGGTCAGATCCCGTGCGGAGTCGTCCCCGTGCGCGCGGGCCGATGCCGGTACGGAGCCGGGCACGAACGACGAGGCCGGTGCGGGGGCCCGGCTGGACAGAGAAGCCCCATCCGACTCGGTGAGCCCATCCGACGCGGTGAGCCCATCCGACTCGGTGAGCCCGCCCGGCTCAGGCGTCTCGTGGGCTCGGGCCGCGGCGCCCGTTCGGGCCGCCGCTCCCGCCGCCGCCTCGAAGTCGCCCGAGTCCGGGAGCAGCGCGTCGGGGGCGAACAGGCCGTCGTCCGGAGTGGTGGAGGGCCAGACGCCCGTACCCGTACGGGAGGCGGGGACGGGCCTGACGCCCGTACCCGGGGCCGACGAGGTGTCCGTACGCGATGCCGATCCCGGTCCTGACCCCGGCCCTGATCCTGACCCCGATCCCGGTGTCGTGCCCGTCAGGGCCGCTCGGGCGCGGGCCGCGCCCGCCGCCTGGTCGCCGGGCGGGCCCGACGGGGGCGGGGCGGCGGCGTTGCGGGCGGCCTGGGCGTCGCTGGACGACGGGGTCCACCGCTCGCCGCGCTTGGCCGCGTCCATCGCCTCGTTCGCGAGCCGGTCCGCGTGCTTGTTGCGTTCGCGGGGGATCCACTCGTAGCGGACCCGGCCCGCCGGGAAGATCCGGCCCGCCTCGGCGGCCAGCGGCTTCATGTCCGGGTGCTTGATCTTCCAGCGGCCGGACATCTGCTCGACGACCAGCTTGGAGTCCATCCGGACGTGCACGTCGGCGTCCGGGAACAGTTCCCTGGCCGCCTTCAGGCCCGCGATCAGGCCCTTGTACTCGGCGACGTTGTTCGTCGCCACGCCGATGTGCTCGGCCGTCTCCGCGAGCGTCTCGCCCGTGGCCGGGTCGAGGACGACGGCCCCGTAACCGGCGGGCCCGGGATTGCCCCGGGAGCCGCCGTCCGCCTCGACCACGAGCGCGCGCATTACAGGCCGGACTCCGAGGTGCGGACGAGGATGCGGCGGCAGTTCTCGCAGCGCAGGACGGTGTCCTTGGCGGCGGCGCGGACCTCGTTCACCTCGGTGATGTTGAGCTCGATGTGGCAGCCCTCGCACTTGCGCTGGTAGAGCCGGGCCGCGCCGACGCCGCCCTGCTGCTCGCGCAGCTTCTCGTACAGCTTGATGAGGTCGGCGGGGACGGCGCCCGCGACGACCCCGCGCTCCTTGGTGACGCCCTCGGCCTCGGTGTCCAGCTGGTTCTGGGCGGCGTCGCGCCGGGCGGTGGCGTCGTCGGTCTTCGCCTGGACGGCGGAGACCCGGTCGGTCAGCTCGGTGATGCGCTCCTGGACGGACTCGCGGCGCTCCATGACCTCGAGGACGATCTCCTCCAGGTCGCCCTGGCGCTTGGCGAGCGACACGATCTCGCGCTGGAGGCTCTCCAGGTCCTTCGGGGAGGACACGGCGCCGGAGTCCAGTCGCTGCTGGTCGCGGGCGGCGCGCTGACGGACCTGGTCGACGTCCTGCTCGGCCTTGGTCTGCTCGCGGCCGCAGTCGCTCTCCTGGGTCTGCGCGGCGACGAGCAGGTCGCGCAGCTGGGTGAGGTCCTTGGTCAGCGACTCGATCTCGGCGTGCTCGGGCAGCGAGCGGCGCTTGTGGGCGAGCTGCTGGAGGCGGACGTCCAGGGCCTGGACGTCGAGGAGGCGGATCTGGTCGGCGGGCGCGGCATTCAGTTGGGGGCTCCAGGGGAGGTGTGGTGGGAGGACCAGGGGTCGGTGACCGTCTTCGAGACGTGCACGCGGAGGTCCCAGCCGTGGCGGTCGGAGATCTCGTCGAGCTGGGCGGCGGCCTGCTCGCACCAGGGCCATTCGGTGGCCCAGTGGGCGGCGTCGACCAGCCCCAGCGGAGAGCGCTGGGTGGCCTCGGAGACGGGGTGGTGGCGCAGGTCCGCGGTGAGGAAGGCGTCCACGCCCGCGGCCCGTACGGCGTCGAAGAGGCTGTCGCCGGAACCGCCGCTGACGGCGACCCGGCGCACGGTCATGGCGGGGTCGCCCGCGACCCGGACGCCCTGCGCGGTGGCGGGCAGCCGCTTCGCCGCGCGGGCGGCGAACTCGGCGAGGGTCTCGGGGTGGTCGAGCTCGCAGATCCGGCCGAGGTTGTTCTCGGGGACGAGCGGGCCGGTGACCCGCAGGTCGAGCGCTCCGGCGAGGGCGTCGGAGACGCCGGGGTCGGCGGTGTCGGCGTTGGTGTGGGCGACGTGCAGGGCGATGTCGTGCTTGATCAGGGTGTGCACGACCCGGCCCTTGAAGTGGCCGGCCGCGACCGTCGTCGTACCGCGCAGGTAGAGCGGGTGGTGGGTGACGAGCAGGTCGGCGCCGAGGGCGATCGCCTCGTCGGCGATCTCCTGGACGGGGTCCACGGCGAAGAGGACACGGGTGACCTCGGCGTCGGGGTCGCCGCAGACGGTGCCGACGGCGTCCCACGATTCGGCCCGCTCGGGCGGCCAGAGGGCGTCGAGCGCGGCGATGACTTCAGACAGACGGGGCACGGGGAAAGGCTACCTGTCTCCTCTTTCCGCCCGCACCGGTGCGGGTCCCCGCCGGGCGGCGGGGGTCCTCCGGGGCCCGCGCCGGTCGGGGCGGGCCCCGGGGCCGGACGGCCCCTCGCGGGGCCCGGAGCCGCCGCCGGAGACGCCCCTGGCGCCGGTACGGGGGTCCCGTGGGGGCCCGGAACCCCGAGGAGTCCTGGTACGGGTCTCCCGGCGGGGCGTGGAATCCCGTAGGGGGCGGTACGGGTCTCCCGGAGTGGGCCCTTGAACCCCTGGGGGTCCGGAACGGGCCTCCCGTAAGGGGCGGGACCGGTCGGGACCCGTAAGGGGCGGGACCCGTAAGGGTTCGGCCTGCCCGGCGGCCCCGGCGGCCCCGGAGGCCCCGATCCGCAAGCGGTCCCTGATGCCGCACGGCCCCGGGAGGCTCTCGCACGGGAGACCCCGGCACCGCGCCGCACCATGACGGAGCCGGGCCGGGACCGGGCCGGGCCGCGTACCCGAGACCGTCTCCCGGGAAGGGGCAGGGGCCCCGCCCCGGCGGCTCAGGGGCTCGGGCCCCGGGTCTCCTACTTCTTCACCAGGTCCGCGCGCAGGTCGTCCAGGACGCTGTTCGCGGCGGTCACGCCGAGACCCAGGTACCAGGTCTCGTCCGGGACGTCCTTGGCCTGGCCCGCCTTCACGGCCTTGAGGTTCTTCCAGAGCGGGTTGGTCTGGGCGGTGTCCTTCTTGGTGGCCTTGGCGTCGCCGTAGACACCGGTGAAGATCCAGTCGGCGTCGGCCTCGTCGATCTTCTCCGGGCTGATCTCGGCCGCCAGCTCGTCGATCCGCTGGTTCGCGGGCCGGGGCAGGCCGGTGTCCTCCAGGATCGTGCCGATGAAGGACGCCTTCGCGTAGAGGCGGATCTTGCCGGGGAGGTAGCGGACCATCGAGACGGTCGGCTTGTTCGGGCCGATGTCGGTGCCCAGCTGCTTCGCCTTGGTCTCGTACGCGGCGAGCTTGCCCTTCGCCTCGGCGGTCTTGTCCAGCGCGGCGGCGTTGAGCAGGTAGTTCTCCTTCCAGGTGAAGCCCGGACGGATGGAGAACACGGTCGGCGCGATCTTCGACAGTTCGTCGTACTTGTCGGCGGCGCGGAGCTGGCTGCCGAGGATGAGGTCGGGCTGGAGGTTGGCGATGGCCTCCAGGTTGAGGTTGTTGATGGTGCCGACGGACTTCGGGCTGCCCGCGTTCTCCGCGAGGTAGCCGGGGACGCCCTCGTCGCCCTCGGCGGGGGCGTAGCCGACGGGCTGGACGCCGAGGGAGACCACGTTGTCGAACTCGCCGACGTCGAGGACGACGACCCGCTTGGGGGCGGCCTTCAGCTCGGTCCTGCCGAGGGCGTGGGTGAGGGTGCGCGGGAACTGCCCGGCCGACGCGTCGGTGCCCATGGCGGCGGTCTTCGCGGCGGCGTCGCCGAAGTCCTTGCCGCCGGTGGCGACGTCCTTCTTCTTGGCCGTGTCGGGCTTCTCGGCGGCGGCGTCGCCCCCGTCACCCCCTCCGCAGGCCGCGAGGGAGAGCGCGGCGGCGAGGGCTACGACGGTGGCGGTGCCTCGGCGGCGGAAGGACATGATGAGGCTCCTGTTACGGGTCCTGGCGGGGATGCGGGCGCGACCTCGTGGCAGTCGGCGGACCCCGGCGCGGACGGACCGGGCGGAGCCGCAGACTCCGTTTAGGTTCGCCTTACCTTACTCACCGTGGCCCACTCCAGCACAAGCACCCCCCTCGGCTCAGCCGAACCGCCCCGATGCCACCCTTATGTGTGAAGTGACCCGTCTTGTGTTGTTCGGCTGGGAGTGCGAAAACTAGCTTCGTCGCCGGAGGTGACGAGTCGATGACAGCGTGTGCCATCGAGACTGCGGTCCAGAACGGCGACCACCACGGGGTACGTCCCGGGGACGCCGGCCGGCCGACGGGGTTCACGATCACGGCGAACGGCGCGTACGCGGCCAGGCTCGCGAGCGCCGGGAACGCCCTGTACGCGGAGCGGTGGACGCTCGACGGCCCGGAGCCGTACGCCGTGCCGCTGCCCCTCGCGCAGCCGGAGGAGCCGGGTACCCCGGTACTGCCGCTCGCGGACGGGCGGGTGCTGGTCGCCCGCCGGGTGGACGGACGGCGGAACACGTTCTCGCTGCTCTACCCCACCGGCCCCGCCACCGGTGAGCTGCGGCTCGGCTCGGTCGACGCGCCCGGTTCCGAACGGCTGGCGCTGCTGCCGCCCGCGCCGGACGGCGTCCGCGCGTACGCGATGTGCGTCGGCCCGGAGACGACCGCGCTGTGGCTGGTCACGGGCGGCACCTTCGGGCCCGAGCGGGTGGCGGAGATCCCGGGGCGGTGCTCGGGCGGGGTGTGGCTGGACCGTACGGGCCGGATACTGGCGCTCGACCGGCGGCTCGACGGCGGTCCGGTGAAGACGGTCGTGGTGGATCTGGAGCGGGGCGGCGAGGTGACGCCGCTGCTCCAGATCACCGAGGGGAGCGACGACCGGCTGCTCCTCGCGGACCCGGACAGCGGGCTGCTCCTGATCCGTTCCGACGCGCCTTCGCCCGGCCGGGACCGGCTCGGCTGGGGAGTGCTCGGGAGCCTGCTGCCGGTGCGCTTCCCGGAGTGCCTGCGGATGGACGACGCGGTGGTGACGCCGTTCGCGGTGCAGCCGGGGCAGGCGCTGGTGCCGGAGAGCTGCGGGGTGGCGCTGCGGATCGACGGGGCGGGCGGGAGCTGGGTGGGGACCTGGCAGCCCGCGTCCCGGCGGATGGGGCAACTGGCCGCCCCCGTGGGCTGGCTGGCCGGTACGGGCCTGTGGACGCCGGAGGGCGTGCTGCGGCTGCCGTACGCCACGCCGGGGACCTCGTGCGGTCTCGTGGACGTGGAGGCACCGCCGGAACCCCCGGCCGGTGCCGGGTCGGGGCAGGCGGGCGGGGCGGCGGGGACGGCGACGGAGGGGCCCCGGGTGTGCCGTCCGGTGCCGCTCCAGCAGGCACCGCTCACGGACCGCAGACCGGCTGGCTAGAATCGCGGGCTGCACCAGCACGACCGATGTCATACGGGGTGAGTTCGAGCATGTCGCAGAACAGCAAGGAAGGTCAGGAGCCGAACGGCTCGGGCAAGCACCGCGGGGACGCCGCGCCGCCGGAGGACTCCGCGTCCTCCCCGCACGGCCGTCACCGCCGCGAGCCCGAACCGCAGTCCCACTGACCGCGTTCCACCGGCCGCCGCGAGCGCGGTGGGGCGAAGGGCCCCGGGTCTCCCCCGGGGCCCTTCGTCCGTCCCGGCGGCGCCCGATGGCGGGGGTGCGGGGTCCTTCGTCGGTCCCGGCGGCACCGGGCGACACGGGGCGTCCCTTCCCCGCGCCGCCCGGCGCCAGCGCCTCAGTCCTTCTTCAGACCGAGCACCTCGGTCGCGGCGAAGGTCTCGTTCGCCGGGCGGGACGCGTAGTGCGGGGTCAGCAGGCCGTCCAGTTCCTCGTACGTGAACGCCTCCTTGGCCGTGTCGAACTTGGCCGACACGCGCGGCCGGTCGACGAGCGCCACCATCCCGCCGTGCACGACGAGGAGCTGTCCGTTGACGCCCGCCGCCGCCGGGGAGGCCAGATAGCCGACCAGCGGGGCCACGTGTTCCGGCGACAGCGGGTCGAGCCCGCCCGCCTCCGGTTCGCCGAAGCCCGCGAAGACGTCCTCGGTCATCCGGGTCCTGGCCCGGGGGCAGATCGCGTTGACGGTCACCCCGTAGCGGGCGAGGGCGGACGCCGAGGAGGTGGTGAGGCCGACGATGCCGCCCTTGGCCGCCGCGTAGTTGGGCTGTCCGGCCGAGCCCGCGAGGAACGCCTCGGAGGAGGTGTTGACGATCCGGCCGTAGACGCCGCTCTCCCCCGCCTTGACCCGGCCCCGCCAGTGCGCGGCGGCGAAGTGGGTGGTGTTGAAGTGGCCCTTGAGGTGGACGCGGATCACCGAGTCCCACTCGTCCTCGGTCATCGAGAAGACCATCCGGTCCCGCAGGATGCCCGCGTTGTTGACGAGGACGTCCAGTCGGCCGAACTCGGCGACGGCCAGGCCGACCAGGGTCCGCGCGGTCTCGAAGTCGGCGACGTCGCCGAGGTGCGCGACCGCCCGGCCGCCCGCCGCGCGGATCTCGGCGGCGACCTCCTCGGCGGGCGCGGCGGAGGCGGCGCCCGAGCCGTCGCGGCCGGGCTGTCCGTAGTCGTTGACGACGACGGACGCGCCGAGCCGGGCGAGTTCCAGTGCTTCGGCGCGGCCGAGTCCCCGGCCCGCGCCGGTGACGATCGCGCTGAGTCCTGCCAGCGGAAGGGTGGTCATCCGGGTCTCCCTCAGATCTCGATGCAGGTGCGGAGCGCGACCCCGGTGCGCATCTGCTCCAGGGCCTCGTTGACGCCGGAGAGCGGGACGCGGTGGGTGATGAGCGACTCCAGGTCGATGCGTCCGGCGCGCCAGAGCGCGATGCTCCGTTCGTACGAGCGGAGCACGTCCCCGCCGCCGTACATGGAGGGCAGGACGCGCTTCTCGTCGAAGAACAGCTCGAACATGCTGAGCTGGAGGAAGTCGTCGAGGGCTCCGGCGCCGACGACGCAGAGGGTGCCGCCGCGCCGGGTGGTCTCGTACGCGGTGCGGGCGGTGGCGGACCTGCCGACGACCTCGAAGACGTAGTCGAAGCCCTCGCCGCCGGTGATCCGCTGCTTGGCGTCGGCGAGGGCGTCGGGGGCGACGGCCTCGGTGGCGCCGAAGCGGAGGGCCGCCTCGCGGCGGGACTCGACCGGGTCGACGGCGACGATCTGGGCGGCGCCCTGGAGCTTGGCGCCCTGGATCGCGGAGATGCCGACGCCTCCGCAGCCGATGACGGCGACGGAGGAACCGGCCTCCACCTTGGCGGTGTTGATGGCGGCGCCGAGTCCGGTGGTGACGCCGCAGCCGATGAGGGCGGCGATGTCGAAGGGCACGTCGTCGGGGATGGGGACGGCGCAGCCCGCGTCGACGACGACCTCCTCGGTGAAGGTGCCGGTCCCGGCGAATCCGAAGACGTCGCCGCCGGGGCGCCGGAAGTTGGGGGTGCCCGCGTTCATGAATCCGGCCAGGCACAGCTGGGTCTGGCCGCGCCTGCAGGCGGGACAGTGCCCGCAGGAGGGCAGCCAGCAGAGCAGTACGCGCTGGCCGGGGGTGAGCCCGGTGACGCCGTCGCCGACGTCGAGGATCTCGCCCGCGCCCTCGTGGCCGGGGATGAAGGGGGCGGGCTGCGGGAGGACCCCGCTCATCGCGGAGACGTCGGAGTGGCACAGGCCGGTGGCCCGGACCCTGATCCGGACCTTGCCGGGGCCGAAGCCCACCGCCTCGACGTCGTCGAGGACTTCCAGTTTGTCCTGGCCGATCTCGTGCAGTACGGCTGCGCGCATGGCGCTGCTCCCCTCGGTCGAGGTGGTGGCGGGGCGGGTGCGGGGGTGGTGGAGCGGGAGTGCGGGCATCCGGGAGTCCCGATGCCCGGGGGGCCGGGTGTCCGGGGGGCCGGGTGTCCGGGGGGCCGGGTGTCCGGAGGCGGTGTCCGGTTCAGGCGTGTTCGACGACCGTGTCGGCGAGTACGGGCGCGTCCTCGCGCTCCACGGCGGTGACGGTGGCCTGGACGCGGCCCTCGTCGGCCCACATCCGGATGCGCAGGGTCTCGCCGGGGAAGACGATCCCGGCGAAGCGGGTGCGGTAGGCGCGGACCCGGCCGACGTCGCCGTCGAGGAGGGTGTCCACGATCGCCTTGAGGGTCATGCCGTAGGAGCAGAGCCCGTGCAGGATGGGCCGGTCGAAACCGGCGAGCTTGGCGAACTCGGGGTCGGCGTGGAGCGGGTTCCAGTCGCCGGAGAGCCGGTAGAGCAGGGCCTGTTCCTCGCGGACGGGCCGTTCGGCGGTGGCGTCGGGGGCGCGCTCGGGGACCGCGAGGCGTACGGAGGGGCCCCGGTCGCCGCCCCAGCCGCCCTCGCCCCGGACGAAGATCTGGGCGTCGCTGGTCCACAACGGCCCCTGTTCGTCGGCCACTTCTGAGCGCAGGACGAGGACGGCGGCCTTGCCCTTGTCGTACACGGCGGCGACGCGGGAGGTGGAGACGGCGCGGCCGGAGACGGGGACGGGGCGGTGGAGGGTGATCGACTGGCCGCCGTGCAGGACGGCGGTGAGGTCGATGTCGATGCCGGGTGCGGAGAGGCCGCCGACGACCCCCATGCCCGCGCCCGCGACGGTGGCGAAGCTGGGCAGGACGTGGAGGCGGGACTCCAGGGTGTAGCGGAGTTCGTCGGGGTCGGTGGCCGGGTCCGGCTTGCCCTGGTGCGCTCCGGCGCCGAGGCCGAGGTGGTAGAGCTGGACGTCCTTGTGGTCCCAGGTGATCTCGGCGCTGCGGGGTTCGGCGGCGACGGCCTGGGCGGGGTCGATCGGCATCGGGCTGCTGCTCCTCGTGGCGGGGAAGACCTCGGCACGGCCGTCCGCACCGTCGGCCGCACCGAGGCCGTGCGGGGACCGTCCCGTACGCGGCCGTTCTAGAACGCGTTCTAGGTCGGTGGATCCCATGTATAGCCCAGCCCGGGAGAGTTGGGAACCCTCCCCGCGCACCACACCTGACGATACGTCAGTTGACGTGTCCCGGGACATTTGTCACCGCCAGGTCCGTACGCGCGCGCCTGCCCGGCGGCGCGCCGGATTCGTAGCGTCGTACCCATGGAGACGGACCGCACGCACGTGAAGACGGACCTCGCGCACGCACCGGCGGTCTCGTTCCGGGCCGCGACCAGGACCTTCGGCACGGTCCGCGCCGTGGACGGCCTCGGCCTGGCACCGCGAGGGCCTCGCAACCGAGCCGGAGCAGGCGCGGGACCCCGCCCGCGCCACGGCGGGCCCGGAGCCGGTCGTACGCCGTTCGGGGCCGTTCCTTGAGCCCGCCGCGGAAGCCCTGCCGAGCCGGGTGACGCGGGAGTCCCCGACGAACGCGGTACGGCCCGGCGGCGGCTCCCGCCGCCGGGCAGCGGACCGCAAGGCTGCGCGCCGGGCAGCGGACCGCAAGGCTGCGGCGAGCGGCCAGCGGCGGCAGGCGGCACCCTGGACTCGGGACCGGCGCCGCGCGGCGGTTTCCGGGTCGTCGCGGAACTGCCCGTGGAGACCACCGACCCGCACGAGGGGAGCCGAGGGAATGATCAGAGTCCTCCTCGCCGAGGACCGGGGCGTGATGCGCGGGGCGCTGGCCCTGCTGCTCGGCATGGAGCACGACATGGAGGTCGTCGCCCAGGTGGGGCGGGGCGACGAGATCGTGGCGGCGGCCCTGGAGGCCCGGCCCGACGTGGCCCTCCTGGACATCGAACTGCCGGGCCGCTCGGGTCTGGACGCGGCGGCGGACCTGCGGACGGAGGCCCCGGACTGCCGGGTCCTGATCCTGACGACCTTCGGCCGCCCCGGCCGTCTGCGCCGGGCCATGGAGGCGGGGGCGGTGGGCTTCCTGGTGAAGGACGGCCCGGTGGAGGAACTGGCCGAGGCGGTGCGCAAGGCCCTGCGCGGCGAGACGGTCATCGACCCGGCGCTCGCGGCGGCGGCCCCCGGCGCGGGCCCGAACCCCCTGACGGCCCGCGAACGGGACGCGCTGGCCGCCTCGGTGGACGGCGCCACGGTCGCGGACGTCGCGGCGGCGCTCCACCTGTCGGAGCCGACGGTCCGCGACCACCTGTCGTCGGCCATCGGCAAGACGGGCACCCGCAACCGCGTGGAAGCGGTCCGGGCGGCCCGGCAGCAGGGGTGGCTGTAGGGATCACCCCGGTCGGCCGCCCTCGTTCCTCCTGTTCGGGAGCCAGAAGTACATGAGGACGGCGGCGGCCAGCAGGATCGCCGTCGAGACGTGGAAGGCCGTCGCGTAGCCCGGCACCAGGGTGCCCCGGTGGGGGGTGGCCGCCGCCGCGACCGTGGAGAGGACCGCCAGGCCCAGGGCGCCGCCCATGGTGCGGGAGGTGTTGACGAGGCCCGAGACGAGGCCCGCGTCGGAGGGGGAGGCGCTGGAGGTGGCGAGGGTGGCCAGCGGGGTGGTGGCCAGGCCGAGGCCCGCCATCATCAGGATGCCGGGGCCCAGGATCGTACCGAGGAAGGTGCCGTCGGCGGTGAGCGTGGACTGCCAGGCGAAGCCCGCCGCGGCGAGGAGCGCGCCCGCGACGGCGAGGTTCCGCGCGCCGGTCCTCGGCATCAGCAGGGGCGCCGCCTTGGAGCCGAGGACGACGGCGAGGGAGCTGGGGACCAGCGCAAGGCCCGCCTGGAGCGGGGTGTAGCCGAGGACGTTCTGCGCGTACGTGGTCATGAAGAACCACATGCCGAAGGAGGTGGAGCCGCACAGCAGGATCGCCACGTTGGCCGCCGCCACCGCGCGCGTGCGGAAGATCTTCAGCGGCATCAGCGGGGCCGCCGTACGGGCCTCCACCAGCAGGAAGACGGCGAGCAGGAACAGTCCGCCGAGCAGCGGGACCAGGGTCGCGGGGGCGGCCCAGCCCTCCTGTTCGGTCTGGACGATGCCGTACGCGAGGGTGGCGAGACCGGCGGTGACGAGGACGGCGCCGGGCAGGTCGAGGCGGCGGCGTCCGGCGCCGGTGCCGGTGGTGCGCAGCCAGAGCAGCCCGCCCACCAGGACGAGGACGCCGACCGGGATGTTGATGAGGAGGACCCAGCGCCAGGAGAGCAGGTCGACGAGGAGCCCGCCGACGAAGCCGCCCGCCGCGCCGCCGGCCGCGCCGACCGCCGTCCAGGTGCCGATGGCCCGGGTGCGGGCGGCTCCGGCGGGGACGGCGTCGGTGACGAGGGTGAGGGTGGCGGGGGCGAGGACGGCGGCCCCGAGGCCCTGCACGGCGCGGGCGCCGATCAGATGGGCGCCCTCCGGGGCCAGTCCGCCGACGGCGGAGGCCGCGGTGAACAGGCCGAGCCCCAGGAGGAACATCGCCTTCCGCCCGTAGAGGTCGGCGGCCCGTCCGCCGAGCAGCATGAATCCGGCGAAGGCGATGGCGTAGGCGTTCAGCACCCACTGGAGCCCTACGGCGGAGAGACCGAGGTCGGTGCGCATCGACGGCAGCGCCACGTTCACGACGGAGACGTCGAGGACGACGAGGAACTGGCCCGCGCAGGCGATCGCGACGACCGCCCACGAGCGGGCCGGGCGTATCGCGGAGGGGGTGGGGGACGTACGCGTGACGGAGTCGGTCTGCGGCATGGTCGTCATGGTCGCAGACCGCTTCCGCCCCGTACATGGGGATTCGGTCCTACGGCCCCCGCCGGTACGGCCCCCCTATCCGGGGGGGGCGGCCCTACGGCCTGCGCAGCAGCGTGACCACGGCGGCGCCACCGAGGCCGATGTTGTGCGCGAGGCCGACGCGGGCTCCCGCGACCTGCCGGGGTCCGGCCTCGCCGCGGAGCTGCCGGACGAGTTCGGCGGCCTGCGCGAGGCCGGTCGCGCCGAGCGGATGACCCTTGGAGATGAGGCCGCCGGAGGGGTTGACGACCCAGCGCCCGCCGTAGGTGGTGGCGCCGGACTCGACCAGTTTCCCGGAGGCGCCGTCCTCGCACATGCCGAGCGCCTCGTAGGTGAGGAGTTCGTTGACGGAGAAGCAGTCGTGGAGTTCGATCACGTCGACGTCCTCGATGCCGAGTCCGGAGCGTTCGTACGCCTGGCGGGCGGCG
The DNA here is from genome assembly GCF_044744885.1 of Streptomyces sp. NPDC087215. NCBI lineage: Bacteria > Bacillati > Actinomycetota > Actinomycetes > Kitasatosporales > Streptomycetaceae > Streptomyces > Streptomyces sp. NPDC087215. The sequence goes on along the minus strand of NZ_JBIUZD010000002.1, from coordinate 480,448 downwards.
GCCCGGGACATCGGGCGGCCGACGACGTCGATGCAGGAACCGGAGGCGAAGGAGTCCCCGGTGTCGGTGGTCATGGCCTGTCCGGCGATCTCCACGGCCCGGCCGCGCAGCCCGTGCTCGTCGACGAACCGTTCCGACACGACGAGGACGGCGGCGCCCCCGTCGGAGGTGGGCGAGCACTGGAGTTTGGTGAGGGGCCGGTGGACGGTCTTCGCGGCGAGGATCTCCTCGACGGTGTAGACGTCCCGGAACTGGGCGTCGGGGTTGTCCGCCGAGTGCCGGTGGTTCTTGGCGCCGACGGCGGCGAGCTGTGCCTCGGTGGTGCCGTACCGCTCCATGTGCTCGCGGGCGGCGTTGCCGAAGATCTGCGCGGTGGGCGGGGCGGCCTCGAAGCCGTGGCTCTTGGCCATGATCCCGTAGTGCCGGGCGACGGGTGAGGTGGCGAAGTCTCCCGCGCCCGCGCCGCCGCCGAGCGAGCCCCGGCTCATCTTCTCGAAGCCGACGGCGAGCACGCAGTCCGCGATGCCGCCCTCGACGAACTGGCGGGCGGTCATGAGGGCGGTGGCGCCGGTGGCGCAGTTGTTGTTGAGGTTGTAGACGGGGATGCCGGTGAGGCCGAGTTCGTAGACGGCCCGCTGCCCGGCGGTGGAGGCCTGGAAGCAGTAGCCGACGACGGCCTGTTCCACGCGCCCGTAGGGGACGCCCGCGTCGGCGAGGGCGGCGGTGCCCGCCTCCTTCGCCATGTCCCAGTACTGCCAGTCCCGGGTCTCCGGCTTCTCGAACCTGGTCGTTCCGACGCCGACGACGTACGCCTTCATCGCGTGCCTCTCAGTCCCTGGGGAGGCCGAGCAAGCGCTCGGCGACGACATTGAGCTGTACCTGGGTGGTGCCGCCCGCGATGGTGAGGCAGCGGGACATGAGCAGTCCGTGGACGGCCCGTTCGCCGGGGCCCTCGCGCACGGCGCCTTCGGGGCCGAGGAGTTCGAGGCCGATCTCGGCGAGTCTCTGCTGGTGGAGGGTCTGGACGAGCTTGCGGACGCTGGCGCCCGCGCCCGGTTCGAGACCGGACACCTGGAGGAGGGTGGTGCGCAGGCCGATGCACGCGAGCGCGTGCGCCTCGGCGAGGAGCGCTCCGATCCGTACGCGGACGGAGCCGTCGACGGTTCCGGCGCGGGCGATGAGCGCTTCGAGGCCGGTGTCGAAGGCGACCTGGTCGGCCATGTGGACGCGTTCGTTGCCGAGGGTGTTGCGGGCGACCCGCCAGCCGTCGTCGACCTCGCCGACGACGGCGTCGGCGGGGAGGAGGACGTCGTCGAACCAGACCTCGTTGAAGAGGGAGTCGCCGGTGATCTCCTTGAGGGGCCGGATGTCGATCCCGGGGGTGTTCCGCATGTCGACCAGGAAGTAGGTGAGGCCCCGGTGCTTGGGGGCGGCCGGGTCGGTGCGGGCGAGCAGGATGCCGTGGTGGGCCCACTGGGCGGCGCTCGTCCACACCTTCTGGCCGTTGATCCGCCAGCGGCCGTCCTCGGTGCGTTCGGCGCGGGTGCGCAGGGAGGCGAGGTCGGACCCGGCGCCGGGCTCGGAGAAGAGCTGGCACCAGAGGCGTTCGCCGCGCAGGGTCGGGCCGAGGTGTTCGGCCTGCTGGGCGGGGGTGCCGTGGGCGAGCAGGGAGGGGACGACCCAGGTGGCGATGCCGAGTCCGGCGACGCGGATGCCCGCGTCGTCCAGTTCCCGCTGGACGGCGAGCTGTTGGAGGGGTCCGGCGCCGAGTCCGTACGGCTCCGGGAGGTGCGGGGCCGCGTAGCCGGTGGGGGCGAGGGCGCGCCGGGCGGCGGCCGGGTCGAGTCCGGCGGCGGGGGCGACGGCGGCGCGGGCGGCGGCGCGGTACGGGTCGGCCTCGGGCGGCAGGTCGAGGCGGAGGCCGCGCCGGGTGCCGGTGGCGGCGTGCCGGAGGGCGGCGAGGCGGTGCCGGTCGCCGGTGCCGAGGAGCTGGCGGGCGACGACGGCCCGCCGGAGCAGCAGGTGGGCGTCGTGTTCCCAGGTGAAGCCGGTGCCGCCGAGGATCTGGATGCAGTCCTTGGCGCAGCTGTAGGCGGCGTCCAGGGCGGTGGCGGCGGCGAGGGCGGCGGTGAGGGAGCGGACGCTGTCGGGTCCGGTGGCGGCGGGTCCGGAGCCTTCGCGTCCGGTGGCGCGGTCGGGGCCGGTGCCGTCCGGTGCCTTCTCGGGCGCGGTGGCCGCGCGGGCCGCGTCCCAGGTGAGGGCGCGGGCCTGTTCGAGGCGTACGAGCATGTCGGCGCAGAGGTGCTTGACGCCCTGGAACTGCCCGATGGGGCGGCCGAACTGTTCGCGGGTGCGGGCGTGTTCGGCGGCGGTCTCGACGGCGCGGGCGGCGGTGCCGCAGGCGTCGGCGGCGAGGAGGACGGCGGTGAGGTCGTGGACGAGGGGGGTGTCGAGGGCGAGTTCCCGGGCGGCGGGGACGTACAGGGCGCGGGCGGTGACCTCCGCGGTGGGCCGGGTGGGATCGGCGCTCTCGTGGGGCCGGACGGCGAGCCCTTCGGCGTCGACGGCGAGCCAGACGCCGCCGTCCGCGGTGGCGGCCCGCAGGACGATCAGATCGGCCTGGGCGCCGCCGAGGACGGGGGGCGCGGTGCCGTCGAGGAGGTGCCCGCCGGTCGTACGGACGGCGGTGAGGGGGGCGGCGGGGGTCCGGGCGCCGTCCGGTCGGGCGCCGTCCGCGTCCGTGTCCGTACGGGTACCCGTACCGCTGCCCGGGTCCGCACCCGGGTCCGTGCCGGTGTCCGTGCCCGTACCGGCGAAGGCGACCGCCCCGATGCGCTCGCCACGGGCGAGGGCGGCGGCGAGGTCGTCGTGTCCGGCCCGGTGGAGGAGTTCGGCGGCGAGGACGGAGGGCAGGTACGGTCCCGGCAGCAGTGCCCGCGCGGCCTCCTCGACGACGACGGCGAGGTCCCCGAGGCCGCCGCCGCCTCCCCCGTGCTCCTCGGGGAGGTGGACCCCGAGGAGACCCTGTTCGGCGGCGGCGTCCCAGTGGGCGGGGCGGCCGGTGGCGGTGCCGGGGACGTCGAGGTGCTTGCGGACCTCTTCGGGGGGTACGGCGCGGGTGAGCCAGCCCCGGACGGATCGGGCGAGCTCCCGCTGTTCGTGCGTGATGGCGATGCCCATGGGCCGCAGACTAGAACACGTTCCATTCTGACGGAAGGTCAGATACGGGCCGGATGCGGGACGGCGGCCGTCCCGGGCGGGTGGGGGCCGGGAGGGGAGGACGGGGCGGGCGGGGGCCGGGCCGGGTTCCCACCAGGTCCGCTCGGGTCGGGTCGGAGCGGGTCGGAGCGGGTCGGGCAGAGCGGGGGCGTTCGTCCCGACCGGGTCAAGTCCGTTCGGGGTGGAGGGGGAAGCGGGCGCGCATCGCGGTGACGCAGGTGTCGCGGGAGGTGGGCCCGCCGAACCTGAGCCGGTCGTACGCCGTGAACGCGGGCTCCAGCAGGTCGAGTTCGTCGATCCTCGCGTGCAGTCGCCGGAGCCAGGCGACGGACCCGGCGTCCGGCTCGTCCTCCGCCGCGCCGATCGCCGCCGTCAGGTGGTCCTTGCGCCGGATGGTGGCCGGGGTGACCGAGCGGAGGCACACGTACTGGCCGCTGAGGTACGCGTCCCACTCCGCCTTCCCGGCGTCCGGGTCGGCCCAGTGGCCGGTGAACCACGCCGGGAGCAGGTCCACGCCCCCCGCTTCGTCGGCGAGGGCGAACAGGTCGGCCGGGACCATCTCGGCGCCGTCGGAGCGCAGGTAGCCGGGGAGGGGGAGGCGGCCTTCCAGCATCAGCCGGCGGACTTCGTCGCCGTCGCGGGCGCGGTCGGCGCACAGGTCGTCCAGGACGACGAACTGCGTGCTGACGTACGTGTCGTCGGCGCCGGTCATCGGATGGTCGCCGTTGACCTCGCGGAACAGGCGGGCGAGGCGCGGCTTCGGGTCTGTCTCGTGCATGGGTCCCCTCCGGGGCCGGAGGCGGGGAGTCTCCCGCGCCGGTTCGGCACGCTACCGAGGGGACGGTTCGGCTCCGGCCGAACGATTTCGACACGGGGCGGAGGCCGCCGGAGGGCGGAACTCAGGACCTCAGGGCATCCGCGCGACGCGCGGGCACACAGACGGGCCGCCCCCACCGACCACACCGACCACACCGACCACACCGACCACACCGACCACACCGAAAAGGGTCACCCCCGCGCGCCCGCCCACTGCCGGACGGCCGCGTCGCTCATCCGCGCGAGCGTCGGCCCGATGGCCCGGTCGAGGAACGCCGCCAGGGGCCGGGCGATCAGCTTGCCGGGCCCGGTCAGGTCGTACGCCGCCCGGTACACGATCCGGCAGCTGTCGCCGTCGAGGGGTTCGAGGCGGACGCGCTCGACGAACTTGGAGATGATGCCGGGCCGGAAGTCGGTGGTGGTGAACGACCACAGCGCGGAGTCCTCCCAGCCGATGAAACGCTCCTCCAGCTTGCCCAGCCCGTAGAGCCAGACCACCTTCCGGGTGGACCCGACGCCCTCCTCGGGGTGCGAGGTCGACTTCACGGAGGTCACGTACCAGCCCAGCCAGTCCGCCGCCGTGGGGTTGTCCTTGAGCACCGCGAACACGGCACTCGCGGGCGCCGGACACACGTGCGAGGCGCTGACCTGGTACGGGGCCGTGTCAGCGAACGAGATCGTCTGCGGTTCCGTCTTCGCCATGTCCTTTTTCCTCTCGGATATGCCGGAAATCCCGGCTTGGGCATGGATCAAATGTAGGCAATGTCAACAATGATGTCAACGACAACATCGAAGTGTCGAAGCGCGAGACCGTTCCGGGCGCACCACCCGGCGCGGTGGCGGCGAGGACGGGGGACAACGCCGCAGGTGTCGCCGCCCACGGAGCGGGCCACGGTCACGGCGCCACAGTCACGGCGTCACAGTCGGCTCTCCGACGTGACGGTGAACGGTCCGGTGGCGCGGGCCACACACGGGTTGACGTCCGTCGCCTCGCCCGCCGCCAGGCCCGCCTCGCACAGTCGGCCGCCGTTCTCGCGCAGGTCGAGGTAGAAGCGGGTGGTCCTGCCGTCCTGCTGGAGACCGTGGATGTGCTCGTCGATGTAGCCGAGGCCGTTCAGGGTCTTGCGGACCTTGGCGGGGGTGGGCTCCGCGACCTTCTGGAGCGCCTCCACGATGCGGTATTCGTGCTGGACGCTCGCGCACCAGTCGCGGCGGTTCAACTCCGCCGCGGGTCCGGTGGGAGGGGCGGGTTCGATCGGGTCGGTCGGGGGCGCCTCCCCGGGGGCCAGGCTCCGCACCGGCTCAGGGACGTGGGGCGAGGCGGGCCTGATCGGTTCGGTCGGGGGCGTGTCCCTGGGGGCCTGACTCCGCACCGGCTTCGTGCCGGTCGATGCCCCGGACGGTACCGACGGGTCCCCTCCGGGCTGAGGGCACGTCCGCACCTGGGTGGCGAGCATCGCCGCGAACGCCTTCTGCCCGGAGGACGGCCGCTCGGGGGACGGCTGCTCGGGGCCGCTCGTCCCGGGCCCGACACTCTTGGCCGACGTCCCCTGCGGGGCACCGCCTGCCACCTCGCTTCCGCAGCCGGTGAGCGCCAGGGAGGCGAGAGCGGCGAGAGAGACGGCGGCGAGGCCGTGACGGTGGCGGGCGAACACCTTTACGGAGAAACGGTTTTGCGTCATGGGTGGAGTCTCCGGCCGACACCGTTCGCCCCGCTTGAGTACACGTACTCATCCCTTGTGGGTCATCTTCCCCGGTCAGCACTCCTCCGGCCACCGGACCGCCCCCCGGCCGGACCCGAGCGCGCACCGAGCCACCGCCACCAGCCCCCAACCCCCGGCCCTCACCCCCCACCCTTCAACCCCACCCTCAGCCCGCGTCCGGAGACGGCTCCACGCAGATCACCGCGATGCCCGCCTCGCCCGCCTCGAACAGGGCGGTCAGCTCCCCGGGCCCGGCCTCCGGGCCACCGGCGTGGTCGATCAGGAGGACCGGCCGGGGGTCCCGTCCTGTTCGGCGGGGGTGAAGGCGGTGGCCAGTTCGCGGCGGAGCAGGATCACCCGGTTGTCGTCCGGCGGGTCGGCCGGGAGCGCGTCGGACAGTGCGCGCTCCTCCTCGGGGGCCGCGAGGAGGACATGGGCGAGGACGTCCCGGCGGGCGAGGAGCGTCACCGCGAGCAGGCCGGGAGCCCGCTCGTAGCGGGCGGACAGGTCTTCCGGGAGCAGGTGGAACACCCCTTCCTCGCCCTCGTGCCCCCGGTCGAGGAGGCGGCGCACGAGCCGGGTCCCGGGGTCGCCGGCGTCCGGGCCGAGGCCCAGGAGCACCTCGCGCCCGGCGGGGTCGAGCGAGGGCACGGCACCGATCCACAGCGCGGCAGAGCCCTCGGCGGGGCGCGGGTCGTCGTTCGTCGTCATGACGGGACGCAAGCACACGGCCCCGACAGCCGGGGCCGTTGTCAGTGGCGGCTGCCACGATGTGGAGACAGGTTCGGGAACGACGGAAAGCGTGGAAGCACCATGGGTACTTGGGACATCGGCCCCTTCGACAACGACACGGCGGCGGACTTCTCCTACCGGGTGGACGAGGCTCCGGAGGAGAAGAAGGCGGAGGTGCTGCGGACGGCGTTCCGCGAGGTCGTGGAGACGGGCGACGGCTTCCTGGACTCGGACCTCGCCGTGGAGGCCATCGCCTCGGCCGCCCTGCTCGCCGCGCAGTGCCCCGGCGGCACCCCGGTCACCTCGTACGGCCCGAAGGAGCCGCTGCCGCCCCTCCCGGCGGACCTGCGCCCGCAGGCCGTCGCCGCGCTGGACAGAGTCCTCACCGGCGAGTCCGAACTGCTCGAACTGTGGGAGGAGTCGGACGGCGAGGCGTGGAAGGCGGGCGTCCTGAAGCTGCGGGGGGTGCTGGCGGGGAACTGACCCCTCGGGCCGGGGCCGGGGGCCGGGGGCTGGGGCCTCCGGCCCACGGCCGGGCGGCGACCCGATGGCGGCCGGGTCCGCCGGACAGGTCACCGGCTAGCGCCGCCTCAGCTTGTACAGCAGGTAGCCGCCGCACGCCAGGGCGAGGCCGATCACGATCAGCCCGAGGCCGACGTTCCCCACCGTCTGCCACAGCGCGCTGGGGACGGTCCAGCAGGTCGTCGCCTCGCACTCCCACAGGACCGCCGCGTCCCGGTTCGCGTACCACAGGGCCCCCAGGCCGGAGAGGAGCAGGGCCAGTCCCCAGAGGAACAGAGCACGGGCCAGACGCACGTATCCGGGCATTCCGGTGTCCACCATGGGTTCATCGTCCTGTCGTTCGCCTCCGGGGACAAGACGCCCGAGCACGACGACGACGCCACGGGCCATGACTTCCCGGCACGGCCCCGGGGACGCGTCCTTTCTCTCCGGCCTTGCCGTTCCCGGGAGTTCGGCGTGTCTGCCAGCATGGGGGCGTGGCGCGAGAGACGGCGACGCACGGCATACGGCTCGGGGCCGCACCGTGACGAGCGGCGGGACACCCGAGGCCGAGGGTCCGGTGGACCGTCCGCCGGGCTTCTTCGAGCAGCCGTTCTGGACGGCGCTGGGGCTCCTGGTCATCTGTGCCGGTCCGGTGATCCTGCTGGCCGGTGTCAGCGGGTACGTCCCCGACGACGACAGGTTCGGCATCGTCGTGACCGGCCTCGTCTGGACCCCTCTCACCGTGGTCGTCCTGGTCCTGGCCGTCGTCGGCACCGTGCGGGACCGGCGCGTGTGGCGCGACCTGGACACGGCCGGAGTGCGCGTCATGGGCGAGGTGACGTCCGCGCGGCGCGTGTGGTGCGGCGAGGACGAGCGCTGCACCAGGGTCCGGATGCTGGTCACCGTGCCGGGCCGACCGCCGTTCACCACGAGCCACCTCGTCCCCGGCGAGGAGATCGTCGAAGTCGGGACGCGCGTCCCGGTCGACGTGCACCCGACGTGCGACCTCTTCCGCCTGGTCCCCGATCAGTCCACGGGCGGGGCACCCCGGTAGCGCTCCCCCGGCGGGCGGCGTTCCGGGGCTCCGGGGCGGGTCGGCTCCCCGCCCCGGGGCTCACCTCTCGCCGTTCGCGGGCCGACCGGACGCGTCCCCGCCGTCGCGGGCGTCCCTGCGGGCAGTGAGGACGGCGAGCCGGGCGGACCACTCGCGTTCGGCGACGACGAGGCTCCGCTCCAGCATCTCGACGAACACCGCGCGGCTCACCGACACCATCGTCGGCTCACGCGGGTCCTCGGCTCCCCCGGCGACACCGCTTCCCTCGTACATCCGACAGGCGAGGTGCACATGGTCCCCCTCGGGGAACGCGAACGCCTTCACCTCGTTGGTGCACTCCCCCCAGTCCAGGAACTCGTACCGCGCGAGCGCCGCCCGGACCTCGGGCGCGATCCCCGCACCGGCGTCGTCGCGCATCCGCCTCTCGGCGAGGCGGAAGAACGCGGACGGCGAGGCGAACGCCACCGGCGGAGCGGTCGGCGCGCGCAGGCGGCCGAGCTCGTCGCCGAGCTTCCTCACCAGCAGGGGCGGATAGAAGGCGTTGTCCCACGTGTTCACATGGAGACCGCCGAGGAAGACGTCGACACACAGCAACTGCGGGTCCCGTTCGACGTGGAACTCCAGACCGGACCCGGCCCGCGACCCGAACAACACGACTGCCTCCCCGACAACACAACAGCACCGACGCCACACCCGTCAGCCACCATGCACTCCGCCACCGGTGACGTGACCGCCCGTGACCGGCCCGCGCCGGGCCCCGCGAGCGCCCCGCGCGCCGGTCGCGCGCCCGGCGGCGCCCCCGACCTGCGGAACCGGCCGACGGAACCATCCCGGCCGACCAACCGCGAGGTCCCGGCCGTTCCGGGCCCTCGGGCGGGACAATGCGTTACCTCATCGCCCCTTTCGGGCACACCCGGCTCGACGGAGCCATCAAGGAGGTCGAGCATGGCGGACAAGGGTACGCCCGGCGGGGACGGCAGCGGCGAGCGCCGGAAGCCCGATCCCCCGCTTCCCCAGGGCACACCGCCCCCGGGGAACTCCGACGGGAAGGTCCCGGCGTCACCGCCGCCGAGCGGCAAGCGGCGCCGGTAGCCGCCGTGGGGACGCTGGAGGAGCGGCGCGCGGCGGGCGCGGCCGTGATGGACGAGCGGAAGCTGTGGCCGCAGGAGCCCGACGCCGCCTGGGTCCGTGACGCCGTCACCGGGCTGCCGCGCGACGCCTTCTGCCCGGACCGGCTGTTCGTGTGGGACGGGGACTCCGCCTACGTGCCCGTCGACCGTGGCACCGACCCGGACGGGTGGGCGCGGGCGGTCCATCCGGACAGCCCGTTCGACGGCACGGTCACGCAGATCGGCGCGGACGGGCTGCCGTCCTCCAGCGTCTCCTGCGTCACGGTCGTCGCCGACATGCTCGACTCGCTCGTCCTGGAAAAAGACCAACGCGTACTGGAGTTGGGTACGGGGGCGGGCTGGAACGCCGGGCTCCTCGCGCTGCGGGCCGGGCCCGGACGGGTGGTCAGCGTCGAGATCGACCCCGGTCTGGCCTCCGCCGCCGGGGCCCGGCTGAAGGCGGCGGGGCTCGACGCCGACGTACGGACGGGGGACGCGGCCTCCGGTGCCCCCGACCGCGCTCCCTACGACCGGGTGATCGCCACGTACGCCGTCGAGCGGGTCCCCTGGGCGTGGGTGGCGCAGACCCGGCCCGGCGGGCGGATCGTCACCCCCTGGGGGCGGCTCGGCCATGTGGCGCTGACCGTCGCGGACGACGGGCGCAGGGCCGAGGGCTGGGTCCAGGGCCTGGCGACCTTCATGCCCGCCCGGGGCGTCGGCCAAGGGCTCTCGCTGGACGCGGTACGGGCGTCCGCCCCGGTCACTCGGGAGAGCACGGTACGGCGCGATCCGGCGCCGCTCGCGGACGGGCACCTGCTCTTCGCCCTGCGGGTGAGCCATCCCGCCCTCCGGGTCTTCGCGGACGGCTCCACGGTCGCCGTGCACGACGGCGTCTCCTCCTGGGCGGTCGCCCGGCCGGGGACGGACGGACTCCTCCGGGTGACGGGCGGCGGGCCGGGGGACGTCTGGGCGGACGTCCTGACCGGCTGGGACCACTGGACCGCCCAGGGCTCCCCGGAACTCTGGGACTTCGGCATGACGGTCACCCCGACCACACAGACGGTCTGGCTCCACGACCCGGAGAAGGGGCCTTACGCTCGATGACCCCCTGGCCGCGGGCGGGGGCGGGCCGTGTCCGGCTGCGGCAAGGGCGGTGATGTCGGCACCAGGCGGCCGAACGGGTCGGGGAGAGGCGGCCGGAGCCCCTCCCAGGCCCGCCGATACCCAGCACCGGGACCAGGTCGAAATGGGCTCAGCGACCACGTTTCCGCACCCCGAAGCCGTTCACACCCGGAAAAGCCCTGCGCACGCTTCAGGCTCGACCACCCGACTTTCAGCCATACCGAGAGAATCTCTTCACATCGGATGACCACACGCCACAAGATCCTCTCAAGAAGTTTTCAGATCGAGACCAGGGGTGCACAGAATGAAGATCACGGGAAGAATAGTCGCGGTCGGCGCTGCCGCCGTCAGTCTTACTGCTGGAGCGTTAGCTTCGCCCGCCAGCGCCTCAGGCGGGCCGACAGGGCAGGCAAGAGAGTGGGGCATGGTCACCATCGAGGTCGATCCGTCGTCAACGATGAGCACGCAGACCATTGTCGAGGTCGGCGGTGGCACATGGTCCTACGGAACCTATATGACCAGCGACGGATACAAGCGCTGCTACTCGAATTACTATCACTTCACGAAGAAGCACCAGTCGTCAATCGTCTTCGCGGGCGACTACGTCGTCCATGTCGTAGAGGCCAACCAGACGAGCAACGCCTCGAAAATAGCTGGCCACATCTACAACTGCTCTGCGTTCTGGTCCAACCTCTGACGGCACCACTTCGGCTGCTTGCCGCGAGGGGGCGACACTGGTTCCTCCCGCACAGCAAGCAGCGCTCTCCACACGGAATCCGCGGCTGCATGTCACTACCTGTACGGGATCACGCAAAATGAACGTCAAGTCGCCCACGAGGTCATCCATCGTCCTGGCGTCCCTGATCGCCTTGCTGTGTGGTGTGGCCCTGGGGATCACCCCTCCGCTCCTGGCCCACACCAGCAACTCCATCGGGAATTCGGCGCACATCATTCTCTCCGGCGGCTGGCCCTGGGCGGCACTCGCATTCTCCTTTGGCTTCGCCCGGCGTTCGCGCACCGAATCCATGGCTCTCGCCACGATGTCGCTGCTGACAGCAGTGGCAGCCTACTATTCCACAAAGGCGACATACGGCGGAATCGACGTATCCGCCCTGGGAGACCCCTCGGGCAGGGTGATATCAGATCCGTTCGATTACGGATCATTGGTCGCCTGGGGATCAGCGGCCTTCCTTTTTGGCCCCCTCCTGGGGTTCGCGGGCAACCTTGCCAGGGAAAAGGGAGTGCGCGGGCTTCCCTTCAGATCACTGATCCCGGTGACAGCCTTCGTGGAGATGACAGTACGAATCCGCGTCGAGGCCCCACTCGAAGCACCTGTGATGGGCGCGACCTGGGGTGTCGTCCGTGGAGTCGCGGTGGCCTCCCTCATCGCTTTGGTCGCACATACATCGATCAGGACATGGCGGTCGCGGCAGTCCGCCGGGACACGATGAACCGGCGCCGCCAGTCGCGTACCGTCTGTTCCGGTCCGACGCGGGGGCGTTCGAGCACGCCCCGGTACGACTCCCGGCCGTCCGCGCCCCCTGGCTGCGCGAGATCCTGGAGAGCGTCCGGCGACACAACACTTCAGCCTTTTCCAGGAGCCGCCCGGTCCCGATCCGAGGTGGAGAACGGCACCAGCTCCGCACTCGCGTCCCTGTTCCGGCCGTCGGCGTGGGCGCGCTTCGGCGACGACAGCGGGCATCTGGAGCCGGTCGCCGCCGTCCTGGGCGAGCTGAGCCTTCTTGTCGCGCCCCGGCTAGATGCGGCTGACGCCGTGGGAGCGGTGGGGCGAGTACCGCGACCCCGCTGACGAAGCCCTCCTGACGGGTGACCGGCTCACACGCTCCGATCCGGCGGCCTCGAACTCCATGATCGAGCGCGGCGGCCGGGTACGGAGATCGGCTGGGCATGGACGACTCTCGCGCCGCGCCCGCCGCCAGGCGTCAACTCGGCTGAATTCGTGGGCCGATGGCGTACAACCCTTCGGCGGGTCCGGGTGTCTTGGGGGTGTGGCGGGTCCCGTCACGCCCGCCGTCCGGGAGGTTCCACCGTTTTGATCCGTGTCCGCGTCTCCCGTCGTCGGCTCGCTCTCGCCGCCACCGCCGCGCTCGCGGTGACGGCCGGGACCCTCACGGCCGGTCCCGCCACCGGGGTCCCGGCCGCCTCCGTACAAGCGTCCGCGCACGCGGCCGTGCGGGCGGCCTCCCCCGTGCCCCCGCAGAACGTCCCCTTCCCCGTCGACGGCACGGTCGTCGGTGTCGGCCCGACCGGCTTCCTGAGCTCCCAGTCGGGCCCGCAACTCACCTGGCGGTGGACCCGGTTCGCGGACGGCGCCACGACGGTGCTGCCCGAGAAGTCGTACCGGAGCGCCGGACGCACGGACATCGTGGCGAACAACGACGGCAGCGGTGTCCACAAGCTGTACGACATGGGGACCGGCGCCGACCCGGTGGAGATCGTCGGCGTCCCACCCGGCAGCGGCCGTACCGTCGTCGGATTCACCACGACCGGCCTCCTCGTCCAGGAGCCCGGCCCGACCGGCGGCACGGTCCTCCACGTCGTCGGCGAGCGGGAGGGCGTCCCGTTCGACCACACGGTCACGGGTCTGCCCGACGACGCCTTCCTGATCCAGGTCAAGGTGGACTCGCCCGGCACCGCCCTGGTCCTGTTCTCGACCACCGTCGACGGGGTCAAGCGGTACCGCGCGGCCGTCGTGGACCTGGCGGCCCACAAGGTCGTCGAGGAGTACGAGACCGCCGAGGGCGCCGGGCACCCCGCCCTGTCGGCGACCCACATCGCCTGGTCCGAGAAGCGCGAGGGCGTCACGACGAAGATCGCCCTGACCCGGCGGGGCTCCGGCGCGACCGTGCGCCACGACATGGGGACCAAGGAGCCCGTCGTCCCCGACCTCATCGGCGACTGGTGGACCCATCGGCAGTCCAGGCCCGTGACGACCTGGTCCGCACGCCCCGAGTACGCGCTGTACGCGCGGTCCCTGGCCACCGGCGAGACGGTCAAGCTCCTGGAGCACACGGTGAACGCGGCCATCGCGCCCGGCGGTACCCAGGTGGTCCGGGGCGGGACGCTCGAACACGGCGAGGGCCTCTACCGGATCTCCCCCGGCGCCGACGGCGCCCGGCCGACCGTGGCCCTCGTCGCCTCCACCGGCCAGCCCACCGCGCTGGAGCTGAAGGGCCACGACGTCCCCGACACGATCGACCTCAGCCGCCCGACCGAACCGATCATGCTGAGATGGAAGTTCAGCAAGTACACGACGCGCACGCGCGTCGAGCTGGTGCACACCGCGTCGCAGAAGACGTGGAAGGCCGAAGTGGGCCACTTCGAGGGGGCCGTCGTCGGCTTCCCCTGGGACGGCGTGTACGCCAAGTTCTGGAACCGGCCGGGCAACTACAGCGACGGCGTCCCCGCACCCAACGGCGCGTACACCTGGCGCATCACCGCGCAGCCCCACGACGGCATCGGTCCCGCCGTGGAGAAGACCGGTGCCTTCACTGTCGTCCGCGACCCCGAGCCGCACGACTTCGACGACGACGGCGCCCCGGACCTCCTGGCGCGGTCGGACTTCGGCGAGCTGTACCGCCTCCACACGAGCATCCCCCTGGGCTCGTGGCCCCGGGTCGTCGGGGATCCGATCGCCGAGGGCTGGGGCGTGTACGACGAGCTCCTGGCCCCCGGCGACGTCACGGGCGACCGGCGCGGCGACGTCGTCACCCGGGACCGGTCCGGCGTCCTCTGGCTGCACCCGGGCACCGGGACCGCCTTCGCGCCCCGCGTGAGGGTCGGCGGCGGCTGGCAGGTCTACGCGCAGCTCACCGGGGGCAGCGACCTGACCGGCGACGGACGCCCCGACCTGGTCGCCACCGACAGGTCCGGCGTCCTCTGGACGTACCGGGGCACGGGCAACGTCTCCGCACCCTTCGCCCCCCGCGTCAGGACCGGTCACGGCTGGAACATCTACAACGAGATCACCTCCGTCGGGAACGTCGGCGGCGGCCCCGCCGGTGACCTCGTCGCCCGCGACAAGGCCGGGGTCCTCTGGCTCTACCTGGGCAAGGGTGACGGCACCTTCGCCCAGCGGGCCCTGATCGGCCGCGGCTGGAACGTCTACGCCGACATCCTGGGCTTCGGCGACGCCGACCACGACGGCCGACCCGACCTCGTGGGCGTCACCTCCGAGGGCAAAAAGCCCTTCCTCTACCGGGGCACCGGCAACTGGAAGGTCCCCTTCCAGCCCCGGGGCAAGGTCTACTCCTCCTCCTACGACTACGTACCTGGCACCGTCTTCTGACCTCGGGCCCGTACCGCCAGGGTGACGGACGCGACGGCCGCCGTCGTGCCCGTCACCGCGAGCGCCAGCAGTCCCGGGTTCACCCACCACGGGACGATCTCCCTGCCCCGGCACACCAGGCTCACCGGGAGCGTCCCACTGGAGTCCGGATACGCCTTCACTCCCGCCCCGAACCAGCACGCGTCCTCCGGGAAGAGGAACGGCAGGTACGACATGCCGTACAGGTGCAGCGCCCCGCCCGCCACGAACGCCGACACCCCCAGCCACGCGCACTTCCGCGCGGGCGACCAGCGACGGCGGGGTGGCCCTGGCAGTCCCCCGCCCTCCCTGCGGGACCGGAGCAGCCCCACGAAAGTGATCCCCGCCCACGCCGGGAGGGCGAGTGCGAGGATCACGGTCCCTACGAGGGTCGCCACGGTCTCAGCGACCGACGCGCCCCTCTGCGGCGGCACTCACGAACGCCGTGAACGCCACCGGTGAAGCCAGGAAGGCCGGGCCTTCCGGATTCTTGGAGTCCCGCACCGCGATGTGCGCGGTGAGGTCGGCGACCTCCACGCAGTCGCCGCCGTCGGAACCGCTGTAGGTCGACTTCTGCCATGCGGCGGCGCCGAGCGGGGCGCACTCGATGCACTCGCCGCCGTCGGAGCCGCTGTACGAAGACTTACGCCACCTCAGGTCCTGGCTGGTGCCCATACCGCTCCTCCATCACCCGTTCGATCAGTGCGGCCGAGTCCTCCCGCGAGAGGGCCGTAGCCTGCAATCGAGCGTAGCTGACGGAGCGCTCCCTGATCACTTGTGGATCGGCAGTCATGTGCCCGCCACCATAGACCGGCGCGTAAAAGAGGTCTGGGTCATCCTCGAAGCGCAGCACGGTGAACGAGCCCATCATTGCTGAGTGTTGGCCCGCCTCAAATGGAAGAATCTGCACCTGCACCCACGGGTGGTCCCTGAAGGTCAACAAGTGCTCCAGTTGCCGCCTCATGACCTCGGGGCCGCCGATCTGGCGGTACAGCACCGCCTCATCGAGCACGACACATAGCACAGGCGGATGCTCCCGCTCCAGGACGCGCTGGCGCTCCATTCGAGCCGCGACCATTTCCTCAAGCCGCGCCGGGTTCTCTACGCTCAGCACCGCACCGGCGTACTCCACCGTCTGGAGCAGCCCGTAGACCAGCTGCGACTGGTACGTGGAGATGTACGTGGCCCGTGCCTCCATGTCCGCGTACGGCTGGAACCACGTCGGTAACTGGCTCTTGAGGACCAGGCCGATCATGCGGGTGAAGAGGCCGCCCGTCATCAGTGCCGCGTCGAGCTGCTCCGAGAAGCGTCTCGTCGGGACCTTCTTGGCCGTCTCGATCTGTCCGATCAGGGAACCCGTGCAGTACACGACGTCCCCGAGCTGCTGCTGGCTGAGACCTGCTTCCTCTCTCAGTCGGCGGAGTTCCGACCCGTAGAAGTCCAGCGGCGAGGCGCTGGGATCGAGGCTGCGGATGTTGACCATGCCGAGGTCACCCCCAAGCTGACGCGGTGAGGCGTTGCGTTCTTTCCGTAGCCGAGCGTAATGAAACGCCTCCACTCTGGTGGCATGAATCACGCAACAGACCTCTACCCTGCGGAGCTTGGCACGAGCTACCGGATGAGGTTCACGGTCGGTGAGCACTCGGCCCGTCACATGCGTCGCATCCTGCGCTTGTTCCTCACGCGTTGGGAGATCGGCCAGGTGTACGACTCCGCCGCACTGGCCCTGACGGAACTGGTGGCGAACGTCGTCCGGCACGTACCGGACCGGCGGTGCGCGATCCTGATCCTGCGCGAGCCGTACGGGCTCCGCGTCGAGGTGGCCGACGACGTGCCCGGGGCCGTACCGGCGAAGGTGGCCGGGCCGCTGGACGAGGGCGGGCGGGGGCTGTTCCTGGTGGCGGCGGTGACGGACCGCTGGGGGACGGAGGAGCGGGCGGACGGGAAGACGGTGTGGTTCGAGTGCGACGCGTAGGGCACGATGGGCGCCCGTAACCCGTACCCGCCGGTAGGAGACCCGTATGTCCGTGCCCGAGCCCGAGATCCTTGCCGCCTTCGAGGGTGCGAAGGGCTTCATGCCCGTGGGAGAGGGGCTGGCGCTGTACGCGGCGGCCTGCGAGGCGGCGAAGCTCGGGCTGCCGCTCCTGGAGGTCGGCACGTACTGCGGGCGGTCCACGGTCCTGCTGGCGGACGCGGCGCGGCGGGCGGGCACGGTCGCGGTCACGGTGGACCACCACCGGGGCAGCGAGGAGCAGCAGCCGGGGTGGGAGTACCACGACGAGACGGTGGTGGACCCCGAGGTGGGGCTGATGGACACGCTGCCGACGTTCCGGCGGACCCTGCGCAAGGCGGGTCTTGAGGAGCATGTGATCGCGGTGGTCGGGCGGTCGCCGCAGGTCGCGAAGGTGTGGGCCGGGGAGCTGGGCCTGGTGTTCGTCGACGGCGGGCACACCGACGAGCACGCCGGGAACGACTACGAGGGCTGGGCCCCCAAGGTCGCCCCCGGGGGCCTGCTCGTCATCCACGACGTCTTCCCGGACCCGGCGGACGGCGGTCAGGCGCCGTACCGGATCTATCTGCGGGCGCTGGAGTCCGGTGACTTCGACGAGGTCTCCGTCACCGAATCCCTGCGGGTGCTGCGCCGGGTGTGACCCGGCGCGGCACCGCCACGGATGGGCGTGCCCAGAACGTGGACACGGTCAGAACGTGGACGTCACGTACAGGCAGTTGGTGTAGCTGTACCCCGGCTCGATCTTCGTCTTGCTCGACTTCGTGTCGCCGGTCGAGGACGTGCCCGAGGGGGCACGCTTCTGGAGGAACTGGTAGTTGCCCGCGGGGAGCAGCAGGGTCGCCTTCGGGTACTTCGAGGACGGGCCCGAGCACGCCTTCACCTTGCCGCCGCGCGGGATGAAGATCCCGTCGTAGTACTTGGTGCAGGTCCCGCACGCGTTGATGGTGACCCGGCCGCTGATCGGGCCGGTGTAGAGCACCTCGACGGAGCCGGGGCCGTCGTTGCTGATGACCATCACCATCCGCCCGCCGCCGGGCGCGTCGGCGGGCGGCAGCTTCTTGCCCGCCTCGGGCTCCTCCTCGGCGATCTCGGCGGCGATGGCGATCGAGCGGGCGTGGGCGGCCTCCGGGGTGCCCGCGTAGTCCTTCGCGTACTGCGTCATCGTCTTGACGGCGTCGTCGAAGTCCTTGTTCCTGAACTGCGTGGTGCCGCAGGCGAAGTCGCCGCGCTGGACGGCGGCGGTGGCGTTGTCCGCGTCGGGCTCGACGGCCGGGTCCTTCATGAGGACGAGGGAGGCGCGGAGCACGCGCAGTTCCTCCACGGTGGCACAGGCGGCGGCGCCCAGCGCGGACTCCTTGGCCTTGACCGCCGCCTTGACGGCCGGTCCGACCTTCGTCGCCTGCGCGGACTTCGGGAAGGTCTCGTACAGGGCGTTCAGGCTCTCACCGGCGGACGGCTCCGCCTCCCGGACGCCGAGCGCGCCGATCCCGCACTCGTACAGCGAATCCGCCAGCGGCTCGTCGGTCTTCGCGGGCCGGGTGCCGAGGAGGTCCTTGTCGAAGGCGTCGGGCAGCCCGCGCAGGAACGTGAGCGGCTTGACCGCCTCGCAGTACGACTTCTTGGCGTACGGAGCGGAGATCTTCTCGAAGTACGCGTCCAGGCGCGCGGGGACGAGCTTTCCCGCCCGGGAGGCCGCGTGGCGCAGCGCCAGATCCTGGTAGCCGGTGAGCGCCGTGCGGTAGATCGGCTCGGCACGGTCGAAGGTGAGGCCGTCGGCGGACTTCACCTTCCAGTCGACGGCGGCGAGGTGGTCGAGCAGGGCCTGCTCCTTCGCCTCGTCGCGGGCCGCCCCGTACGCCAGGGAGCCGCCGGCGGGCACCACGAGCAGCACCAGGGCGAGCGGGAGGGCGAGACGGCGCAGCCCGTCGCTGACGCTGAGGGTCGCGTACGCCCCGCGCCGGGCGCCGTCGGCGGCGAAGGCGAGCAGCAGGACGCCGTATCCGACGAGGAGCCCGACCGGGACGCCGTCGACGTCGGCGGGGAGCGCGGCCACCAGGAGGGCGGCGGTGGCGATCCAGCAGAGGGCGGCGCCCAGCCAGTTGCGCAGGAGGACGTAACCGAGGCCCAGGCAGGAGAGGTTGAGGAGACCGACGGCGACGGCCTGCGCCGGGTTCGCCGGGCCGCGCGGGGCGGCGGGCGGCGGGCCGTAGCCGGGGGGCGGGCCGTAGCCGGGCGGTGCGGGCGGCGGAGGAGGGGTTCCTCCGCCCGCTGCGGCCATGGCGAGGACGGGCGGCTGCCCGGCCGCGTGCCCGGCGGTGTGTCCCTGCCCGGGAGGCGTCCCCGGGGGGCCGAAGCCGGACGCGGAGGCGGCGGGCGGGGCCGGTGGGGCCGACGCGGCGGGCGGGGCCGGGGCTTCCCAGGGAGCGGGAGGCTGCCCGGAGGCTCCACCGGGCGGCGGGCCCCCCGGCGGGTGGTGCGCGGACACGGGAGTGCCGGGGGCCCCGGCGCCCGGCGCCCCCGTGGGGTTCTGCTCTAATCCGGCGCCGCCCGGCGGTCTGTCGGACGGCTCGGGACGTGCGTCGTTCGGGTCTTCGCCCACCGTGGTTCCCCCTCGTGGGTCCATGCGCGGTGGCACCCCACCGTCGCCTCTCGACATCTACCCTTCACGGTCCCAGGACACGCGTCCACCGATCCGGGAAGCCGGTGACAAAGCTGCGACCTGAGTGCCGCCGCATTCACCGCCGTACGGGACCTATAGGACGTCCCGCACCTAGGTCCGGTGACAACTTGCCTTGAGAGTAATGGAGTTGATCCGGCCAGTCGGACACGCGGGCGCCGTCCGGAGGGTAAGCGGCCCGCCCGGGAGCGACGGGGGCCGCCCCGGAGCGGCCCCGCGCGGAAAGCGACGCGTCGCCCCCGTGCGCGCGGAGAGCGGCGCCGTCCGGCCGGGTCGGGCCGGGTCGGCGCGCAAGATCCTCGGGCCGCCGCCCGAGTCGTGGGACGACGCCGTCGAGGCGGGGCGTCCGGCCGCCGTCCGAGGCCCCGGGCGCCGCCCGGCGCTCCAGGCGCGTTCCCCGCGCCCGGCGGACGGCGGGGCTAGAGTCGCCGGGTGCCGTACGACCACCGGAAGACCCGCCGCCCCGCCCTCGCGCTCGCCGTCACCGGCTGCTGCGCCGTGCTCGCCGGATGCGGCGCCGCCTCCCAGGCCGCGCCGTCGAGCGGAACGTCCCCGGCGACCCGGCAGGAGAGCGCCGCCGCGCCCCGGCCGCCCGTCGCCGACGGCCGGCCCCCCGGTTCGGCCCCGCCGACCTCCCGGGGACGTCTCCCGCTCTCCGGGAAGACCGTCGTCATCGACCCCGGCCACAACTCCGGGAACTTCCGCCACTCCCGCGAGATCAACCAGAAGGTGGACATCGGGACGACCCGCAAGGAGTGCGACACCACCGGGACCTCCACGAACGCCGGATACACCGAGGCGTCCTTCACCCTCGACGTCTCCCACCGGCTGCGCGACCTGCTCACCGCGCGCGGGGCGAAGGTCGTCCTCACCCACGACGCCGACCGCCCCTGGGGCCCCTGCATCGACGAACGCGCCCGGATCGGGAACGCGGCCCGCGCCGACGCCGTCGTCTCCGTCCACGCGGACGGCTCGGCCGTCGGCCACCGCGGCTACCACGTGATCCTGCCCGCCCGGGTGCGCGGCGGCTCCGCCGACACCACGGCGATCGTCGGGCCGTCCCGCGCGCTCGGCGAGCGGATCGCCGACCGCTTCCGCCGCGCGACCGGCACCTCACCCGCCAACTACCTCGGTTCCGGTACCGGGTTGGACGTCCGGAGCGATCTCGGCGGGCTCAATCTGTCGACCGTCCCCAAAGTCTTCGTCGAATGCGGCAATATGCGTGATCCCGAGGACGCGCGGCTGCTCGCCTCGGCCGCGTGGCGGCAGAAGGCGGCACAGGGCATCTCGGACGGCATCTCCACCTACCTCAAGGGGTAGGACGGACGAGCGATAGATTCGCTCCGTACGATGGCTCCCCGTGCCGCGACCTCGAGCGCCACTCCGACGCGACGACGACCCGACGAAGGACTCTTACGTGAATATCCGCTCCCTCACCCGAGGCGATGGCGTGCTGATCGGCGCGGCGGTGGTGCTGTTCATCGCCTCGTTCCTCGGCATCTCCGGCTGTGACGCCTCCGCAGCCGTGTGCGACCGGGCCTACAACCCCAACTCGTGGGAGCTCTCACAGCTCGGCTGGGGCACCTTCCTGCTCGGCATCGTGGGCGCCGCGCTCGTCGTCCTCTCCCACGGCCTGCCGCAGCAGCGCAAGATCGCGGGCCTGGAGCCGGGACAGGTCGGCGCCGCGTTCACCATCGCCTGCGCGTGGACCCTGCTCATGTGGATCTTCGAGGCCGTGAACGCGGGCGCCGGTCTGATCCTCGGCGTGATCGCCGCCCTCGTCCTGGCCGCCGCCGCCGTCGCCGGTCCGCTGGTCCCCGCGCTCAAGGCGCCGCTCCTGGGCGCGCCCGCGCCGCAGACCCCGCAGCCGTACGGGACGCAGCCGGGGCAGCCCGGCCAGCAGGGCATCCCGGGCGGTGGCTACGGCTACCCGGGCGCACAGTACGGCCAGCCCCCGCAGGGTGCCGGGCAGCCGTTCGGCGCGCAGGGCGGCGCCCCGCAGGCGCACCAGCCGGAGCCGCAGGCCCCGGCGGCGCAGCCCTCGCCGGACTTCTCGCCGTTCTGGTTCGCCGTCCCGGTGGCCCGCCCGCTGTACGCGGAGGACGGTTCGTCCGCGCAGATCGCGGAGCTGGCCCCCGGCACCTGGTACCTGGCGGTCGAGCAGCGCGGTGCGGCCCTGGTCGCGCAGACGCAGGACGGACGCCGGGGAGTCCTCCAGGACACCACGGGCATCCAGCGCGGCTGACCCCGCCCCCGCCGGTCCCTCCACGGCCCTCCGCACCGGAATCCCTTCCGGGCGGGGGGCCGTTGGCGTACAGTCCCGCCATACCTGACGGTACGTCAGAAAGGATGCGGGACATGCGGCTCGGACTCGCCCTCGGCTACTGGGGCCGCGGCCCCTCCCCCGCCCACCTCGACCTCGCCCGCGAGGCCGAACAGCTCGGCTACGACTCCGTGTGGACCGCCGAAGCCTGGGGCTCCGACGCCTTCACCGCCCTGACCTGGATCGCCGCCCACACCAGCCGCATCCGGCTCGGCACCGCCGTCGCCCAGATGGCCGCCCGCTCCCCCACCACCACCGCCATGCACGCCCTCACCCTCGACCACCTCTCGGGCGGGCGCGTCCTGCTCGGCCTCGGCCTCTCCGGACCGCAGGTCGTCGAGGGCTGGTACGGGCGCCCCTTCCCGCGCTCCCCGCTCACCGCCACCCGCGAGTACGTGGACGTCGTCCGGCAGGTGCTCCGCCGCGAGGGCCCCGTACGGCTCGACGGGCGCCACCACTCCCACCCGTACACCGGCCCCGACGGCACCGGGCTCGGCAAGCCCCTCAAGCCGATCACCCACCCGCTCCGGGCCGACCTGCCGGTCCTCCTCGGCGCCGAAGGACCCAGGAACATCGCGCAGACGCTCGCCGTCGCCGACGGCTGGCTGCCGCTCTACTGGACCCCCGACCGCTGGGCCGAGGTGTACGCGCTCCCCGAGCGGCTCCCCGAGGGCTTCCTCGTCGCCCCCATGGTCCGGGCCCACCTCTGCGAGGACGTGGCGGCCGGACTGCTCCCGGTCAAGGCCATGCTCGGCTTCTACATCGGCGGCATGGGCCACGCGACCCGCAACTTCCACGCCGACCTGATGGGGCGGATGGGATACGAGAAGGAGGCCCGGCGCGTCCAGGAACTGTTCGCCGCCGGGCGGCGCGAGGAAGCCGTCCTCGCCGTGCCCGACGCCTTCGCGGACGAGATCTCGCTGACCGGCCCCCGGAAGCGGATCGCCGCCCGGCTGGAATCCTGGCGGCGGGGCCCGGTGACCGACCTCCTCGTCACCTCCCCGGACCCGGCCACGCTCCGGCTCCTCGCCGAACTCAACGCGTAGGGTCCTCCGGACCGGGTGCGGCGGACCGGCCCGTGGCCCACGTGCGGTGGACCGGGTGCGGTGCCCACGTGCGGTGGACCAGGTGCGGCGGACCGGCCCCCGGTCCGCCCGGATAGGCTCCTTGTCCCACGGACCAGGGAGGACCCACCCCATGAGCAGCACGAACCCGCCCTTTCCCGACCGGATCGAGCTCAGCGGTGAGGGGCTCGTCCTGCGGGACTGGACGGAGAGCGACCTGGCCGCGATGCCGGACCTCTTCGACCACCCCGACATCGCGTACTGGACACCGATCGCCTCCCCCTTCGACGAGGAGGCCGCCCGCGCGCGGCTCGACCGGGCCCGGCGGCTGCGGGCGGAGGGCACGGCCGTCGTCCTCGCCATCACCGTCGACGGCGGCGCCCCGCTCGGCGAGGCGATGCTGCGGCGGGCCCCCGAGGGCACGGAGCTCGGCTACGCGGTCGGCCCGGCGCACCGGGGCCAGGCGCTGGCCGCGCGGGCGGTACGGGTGATGGCCGCCCACGCCTTCGGGGAACTGGGCGTGGAGCAGGTGATCCTGGAGCTGGAGGCCGAGAACGCCCCGAGCGTCGCCGTGGCCGTCGCGTCCGGCTTCCACCTGCTCGACGTACCGCTGATCGAGGGGGAGGAGAAGGGCCGCCCCTACGTCCTCCAGACCTGGGGCCTGACGCGCCCTTCGTGACGTCGTAAATGCCATGGCGTCGTGGACGCCGTGACGGCCCGCAACATCGTAACGGCCGGACGTCGGAGCGGCCCGGCACCGCGTCCCTCCGACGTGACGTCGGAGGGACGCGGTGCCGGGCCGTCCCCCGTGGGGCGGGCCGGACCCGGGAGGGACGGTCTAGGAACCGCCGGTCAACTGCGAGGTGGTGGGCACCTTGTCGACGACCTCGGCGCCCGCGCTCTTCCCCGCGTCCTTCACGCTGTTGATGACGCTCTCGAAGGAGTTGACGTCCCCCGCGCCCGCGTCGCCCTTGCGGAGCTTCGTCCCCAGGTCCTTCAGCGAATCGATCCCGGCGGAGAGCGGGGCGACCGCCTTCGCCAGCAGCGGATCGCCCTGGGCGTTGTGCACCGCCGCCTTCAGCCGGTTGTAGGTGAACGCGCCCGCCAGACCCGCCTTCACCAGGGCGAACGTCCGGCCGTCCGCGCCCTTGGTGAACTTGCCCGCCCGGTACGGCTTCACGATCCACTGGTAGGCGGCGCCCGCCGCGAGACCCGCGTTGGCCACGAACCGGGTCTTCGCCAGCTTCTGCTGCTCGAAGCTCGCCGAGACCGACGGGGACGCCGCCGCAGGGACCGCGGCCGCCCCCACGCTCTGGGAGTCGTTCCCGCCGCAGGCGGAGACGGTCAGCAGCAGGGCGCAGCACAACGGCAGCGCCACCACCCCACGGGACACGGTTCTGGGCACGGCACATCCTCCTGACGACGGTCCCGCCAGCCTCGCCCGGGTGCCGGGCCACCGCCACCGGGACGACTCCGAACGGGTACGGGGTCCGGCCGGGCGGGTCGCCCCCTCGTCCGGCACCCTTCCGGGACGTCCCGGAGACGGCCGGGACACCCGGACGGAAGGGGCCCGCCCTAGCATCGGGCCGTCCGGCCGCCCGCCGCCGGACCGCCCTCCCGGAACCCGCCTCACCCAGGAGCCCCCATGAAGACCGCCTCCCGTGCCGGTGCCGCCCTCGGGGCCGCCGTCCTCGCCGCCCTCGCCGCCCCGGGACCGGCCCAGGCCCAGCCCGGCGCCGCCTACATCGGCTCCGGCCGGGGCAACTCGTCCGCCGCCGTGCGGTGCGTCCAGCAGGGGATCAACTCGATCGTCTCGGACCGCTTCGCCACCCAGCACGACCTGATCGGCGTCGACGGCTCCTTCGGCCCCGAGACCGACGAGGCCGTCCGGTACGTGCAGTACCGGCTGCTGGGCGCCTCGGAGGCCGACGGGGTCGTCGGGCCGAGGACGGGGGACCTGATCATGCGGTACCAGTACGGGAACTACGCGGCCTGCTACCCGTACGTGCCCACCAGCAACTGACCCGAAGAGGAGAGGCCGGGGGCCCGGACCACCCGGCCGCCCGGCCACCGGAGCGGCGGGCCGCCCGGCCGCCCGGCTACCGGGTCCTGAAGCGGCGGAAGAGGTTCCGGGCCACGTACACCCCGGGACCGCCGAAGCCGACGATGTCCGGGCGTCCCTCGCCGGTGACGTCCGCGAGGAAGCGGGGGTGGCGGTCGACCCGCCACCCGCCCGCGTCCTCGTCGTGGCCGAACCCCCGGCACACCAGCTGGGCCCGTTCGAACGTCCCGTCGCCCCGGCCGTGCGACACCCAGACACCCTCGTCACCGAAGCCGACGACGTCCGGGCAGCCGTCGCCGGTGACGTCGGAGAGGAACCGCAGGTGCTTCGCGCCCGTCCATCCCTGGGCGGTCCCGAAGTCGTTCAGGACGAGCTTCGAGGGCTCGAACGTGCCGTCGCCACGCCCGCGCGAGACGACGACGCCCTCCGGGCCGAACCCGACGAGGTCCCGTGGTCCGCCCGCGGTGGGCCCGGTCACGAACCTCGGGTGTTCCCGGACCGACCTCCACCCCTGGTTCCTCCCGAAGTCGTCCAGGACGTAGAGGGGTTCGGCGAACCTCCCCTCCTCGTCCTGGAGCGACACCCAGACGCCGTCGTCGTGGCAGCCGACGACGTCGGGCCTGCCGTCGCCCGTGGTGTCCACGAGGAAACGGGGATGCCTGCCCACCAGCCATCCGCCCGCCTCCGGGCCATGCCCGAACGCCTTGAGGACCGGCTCGTCGCCGGGCGTGGCGAACTTCCCCTGCTCGTCCTGGAGCGAGATCCGGACGCCGTCGTCGTGGCAGCCGACGACGTCGAGCCTGCCGTCGCCCGTGGTGTCCACGAGGAAACGGGGATGCCTGCCGGCCAGCCATCCGCCCGCCTTCGGGCCGTGACCGAACGCCTTGAGCACCAGCTCGCCGCCCGAGGGCTGGAACGTCCCGTCCGCGCCCCGGGGGGAGACCCGGACGCCGTCTGCGGCGAGCACGACGACGACGGGCGCTCCCCCGCCGCCCGTCAGGTCCGCCAGGGTCCACAGGTCCTCGCGGCTCGGGGAGGTCCCGGGGCCGTGCAGGACGCGCTCCTCGTCCGCGAACGTCGCGTCGCTCCTCCCGGCGGCCGTCACGGCCCCCTTCGCGGGCTTCAGGCCCACGACGCTGTCCCGCCCCTCCCCGGCGGTGTCGGCGAGGAACCGCGCGCCGACCCCGGCCCACCAGCCCGTCCCCCCGCCGGGCGGGCGGTCGCCCTCCTCGCTCTTCCACCCGCCCGCGGCCTCGTCGCTGCCGAACCGTTCGAGGACCAGCAGCGGGTCACTGAAGGAAGGGGCCGCGCCGGGAACCGGCCGGAGCGCGGCCGAAGGGGCCAGCCGCCAGGACCGGCGGCCGTTCCAGTGGCTCGACGGCGTCCAGCGCAGCACGAGGTCGCTGACGCGTTCGGGCCCGGCCGGGACGAGCCGCCACCGCTGGCTCGGCACGGCCTCGTCGTACGCGCGCAGGACGACCAGGGCGTCGCCCTCGTGGGGCTCGTCGGGGTCGGGAGGGAGGTCGAGGTCGAGAACGGTGCCGTCGGCCACGCTCTCGATGAAGTGGAGACCGGCCTCGCCCTCGACGGGAACGACCCGCCACCGCTGGCCCTTCCTGCCGTCGACCGCGTTCCCCCGGCGGACGCCGCCGCCCGTGGCCGCGGGAAGGTCGAGGACCTTGTCGCCGCCCGCGTCGCGGATCACGTACGCGGGGTCGTCCTGCGCCTTCCCGCCCGGCACGGGGACGATCCGCCACCGCTCGGGGCCCGGACCGTCCTCGGGGAGGTCACGGACGACGAGGACCCCGTCGGCGCCCGGCGCGGCCCCGCCGAGGGTCCTCCCCGTGGCGGCGTTGACGATCTCCAGTTTCAGTTCTTCCGTGGGCACGGACATCGTGGTGCCTCTTCCAGGCGGTACGGGCGGTGGCTCGGGACGGGTTCGGTACGGCGGTGACCACGGCTCACGTGAAGACGTGGTGGTAGGGCACGTCCCACTCGCTGGGCAGCCTCGGATAGAACGTGTTGATCACCGTCCCGGTGAAGTCGCCGCCCCAGTTGTAGGTGAGGCGCGCCTCGCTGCTGGCCGTCACCGCGTGGTCCTTGAACCCGAGGATGGCGTCGGGGTGGGTGATCGGCACGAAGGTGATCCCGCCCCACGGCGTCACCGTGACGACCCAGAGCTGAGTGTCCTCGGTCGCGCCGTTCCGCCCGCGCCACTTGTCCCCGACCTTGTCGGGGAGGCCGACCTGGACGGTGTCGGCCGTGCTCTTGGGGGCGTCCTGGTGGACGGTGACGCGCCTGCGCAGCGGCTTCGGCGTGCCGTCGTCGCCGCGCCCCCCGGTGGTTCCGGCGGCCGGGGGCTTGGGCGTCACCTGGCCGGCGGCGCTCTCCAGGTAGTAGAGAGGCCGCTGCCCGAAGAACCCGCCGGGGGTGACGTACCAGAGGTGGCCCCGGGCGTCCTTGGTCGCCGGGTCGAGCGCGGTGGCCAGCTGGACGCCCTTGTCGTGGCTCTCCTCCTTCAGCTCCGCGGGCCGCAGAAAGCCGCCGTTGAAGGCATGGACGAGCATGACCGGCCGGTTCTCCAGCAGCGCCGCCACGATCGCGTTGTCGTAGCTGTTCACCGCCACCGGACCGCCGACCACCAGATTCGCCATCGCCGTGCGTTCCTGGGTGTACATCGCGGAAACCCCACCTTCTTCGTGATTCTTCTGAACAAGGACAACACAACGGATCGGACACTCGGTTGAGTGGTCTATCACGCGGAATTGCCGACGGCCAGCCACTCTCGGCGAAAACAACTCTGAAAGCGAATGCAGCACCGCGCCAAATGACCTCAAACACGGCAATCCACAAAGTCAAGACGACCTTGGGAAGATAATTGTCGAAAAGCGTTCGATCGAACAACCGATGATCGGCCAGAGTTTCGAAGCTCTCGCAAAAGGGCAGCTAAGGGCCACTTTCGAGCCGTGATCACTCGATTGAGCCCGATGCCCGAAGAAGGGCTCCACCACATTGATGTCCGTGCTAGCTTCGGTTTTCCGAACGTGCGCAGTTTTCTGTTTCCATTTATCCGGGCGCGGTTCGGCCGGACCAGTCGAGGACAGGGAATGCCTTCCAACGCGTACAACCTGGAACAGGCCAAGCGCCAGCCACTGACAAAGAAGAACCTGCGGGAACTCGGTATCGAGCAGAGCTGGCGGTCCATCCTGGACCACCCCGGTCTGGTCTACTCCGACGACTACGGCGTGCGGCACAAACCCGTGGGTTTCTCCCTGAACAAGTCGAGTTTCGGTGCATTCTCCGGGACCGCTTACCAACTGGGCTGGCTCGCCTACATGAACCTCGGGGAGCCGCTCATCGAGGAGCGGAGCGACATCCAGCAGCCCCCGCCGGACACGTTCTCCTCGCGCACCTACGTCAACCGCAGCCAGACGACCCCGATGACCTTCACCGACTCGGTCGACTTCGCCGTGTCGAACGGGGCCACGTGGTCGCTCCAGGGCGACGCCAGGCTCACGTTCGGCGGCACCGTCGGCGCCTCGCTCCAGCTACAGCTGCAGAACCAGCTCCGGCTGGACCTCCAGACGCAGCTCCAGGCCCAGGCCCAGAACGAGATGTCGAACAGGAACTCGGAGACCGTCACCAAGAAGAACAGCAAGGACAACATCGGGACGGACGCCGCGACCGCCACCGAGTCGGCCATGAGGAACGCGGTGACGAACTCCGCCACGACCGGGGTGACGAACTCCGTGGGATTCACGACCACGGGCAGCGCCACCGGCAACGCGTCGCTCAACGCCCAGCTCGCGCTGGGCATCGTGGCCTCCACCGGCGGCTCCCTGAACACCAGCTGGACCTCCAGGTCGCAGATCTCCGGCCAGGTCCCGGCGGGCTCCCGCGTGAGGACCCTCGCCTCGCAGCGACGCACCCGCAAGCAGTACACCTACGAGATCCCGGTGACCTTCTCCGGACTGATCGCGGTGAAGTACGCCGTGCCGGTGACGGTGCTGTCTCCCCCGCAGTCCGGGGACCATCCCGGTCTCGACCAGCTCGTCGCCCGCGACATCGGCGACCTCGGCCTGACTCCCGGCGGCTTCCGCATGAAGGGGCTGGCCGAGGTGGTCTCCGCCCTGGAGGTCCACCACACGATGTTCGACGACGAGAGCCTGATCAACAACCAGCAGACGCTGCACAAGCAGCCGTGACCGGGCGGGCCGTACCGTCCCACGACGACGACCAGGGGTAACGACCATGGTGTTCGACAACATCTTCGGCTTCGCGGGCAAGGGCGCGGGCCTCTTCTCGGTGACCACCGACGGCACCAGACCCGAGCCGGGGGCGGACGTCGACTTCGAGGACTCCGACGAGAACACGTACGACGACACGAGTACGAGCCTGTTCACCAGCGCGCTCCACGGAGCCTCCTCCCGCGCGAAGATCGTGCGGGAGGACTCGCCCGAGGCCCGCGCGGTCCTGGGCTTCCTCGGCGGCCTGATCCGGACCACCCAGGAGTCGGCCGGAGCCCAGGCCCAGTACGCCCGGGACCCCGGCTCGGTGTCCGGGGCGGCGTCCTCCGGTATGCGGGAGTCCAGCACGACGGTGACCGGGGACAGCGGTCTCCAGAGGGACCCGGACCTGGAGGACCGGCCGAGGAAGAGCGACTTCACCCAGCCGCCCAAGACGCCCCCGGCCCCCAAGGCGCCCACACCGACCGCCGAGAAGCCGTCCGGCTCCGGGAAGTAGGACCAGGGTCCCCGGAGGGGGCAGGGGCGCTCGGCCCCCGCCCCCTCCTCGTGCGTCACACGGGCAGCAGTCGCCACTGCCGATCCCGGTGGTCGCCTTCCGCCCCGTGCTGCCTGACCGTCGCGCGGGCGTTGGTGTCGACCCGCAGCAGCAGACCGCTCTTCCGGTTCGCGATCTCGTACACCTTCGGCCCGTCCGGCGCGGAACCCACCGGGATCAGCCTCCACTGCTGGTGACGTGCGCCGGCCCCCTCGGAGGCGCGCTGCGCGACCGGCGCCCCGGCCTCCTCCCACGCCTCGACGACCTCCAGGACCTTGCCGCTGCGCAGGTTCTCGATCGTGTACAGGACGTCCCCGTCGTCCTGCCCCGCCACGAGGAGCCGCCACCGCTGGTGGTCCCTGGGCGCGGCGAGGGTCTGCTGGACCTCGGCCCCGTCCTTGAGGGACTCGCGCAGGACCCCCATCCGCAGCCCGCTGCGGACGTTGGCCCAGGAGACCACGGTGCCCGAATCGGGCATTCCGGCCATCCTCGGCGACGCGATCCTCCGGACCCGGTTGTTGACGTGGTCGGCGATGTAGAGGGTGTCGACGCAGTCGACGGCGAGCCCGAAGGGATTGTTCAGCTGGGCCGAGGCGGCCGGGGCACCGTCACCGCCGAAGCCCGCGACACCCGTGCCCGCGACCGTGGCGATCGTCCCGTCCGGCGTCACCTTCCGGACCCGGTTGTTGCGGTAGTCGGAGAGGAGCAGGGCGCCCGTGCTGTCCACCACCAACGCCACGGGAAGGTTGAGCTGGGCCGAGGCGGCCGGGCCGCCGTCACCGCCGAAGCCCGCGACACCCGTACCGACGACCGTGGTGATCGTCCCGTCCGGCGTCACCTTCCGGATCCGGTGGTTGTTGGAGTCGGAGACGTAGAGATTGCCCGCGCCGTCCACCGCGAGTCCGTGCGGGGCGTTCAACTGGGCTGCGGCGGCAGGTCCGTTGTCACCCCTGAAGCCCCCCGTGCCGATCCCCGCGACCGTGGCGATCTTCCCGTCCGCCGCGATCTTCCGGATCCGGTGGTTGCTGTAGTCGGAGACGTAGAGATTGCCCGCGCCGTCCACCGCCACGCCCGTGGGGAGGTTCAACCGGGCGACGGTGGCGGGGCCCCCGTCACCGCTGAACCCCGCGACGCCCGCACCGGCGACCGTGGTGATCGTCCCGTCCGGCGCGATCCGCCGGATCCGGTGGTTGCCGGAGTCGGAGACGTAGAGATTGCCCGCGGCGTCCGTCGCCACCTCGCGCGGGGCGTTCAACTGGGCTGCGGCGGCAGGGCCGTTGTCGCCCTTGAAGCCCGCCGCTCCGGTCCCCGCGACCGTGGTGATCTTCCCGTCGGTCGTGACCTTCCGGATCCGGTGGTTGTTGTAGTCGGACAGGTAGAGGGTGCCCGCACCGTCCACCGCGATCCCGTACGGGCGGTTCAACTGCGCCAAGGCGGCGGGGCCTTCGTCCCCCGTGGACCCCGCACCCCCCGCACCCGCGACCGTGCTGATCGAAGGGGGTGAGTCCTCGCCCCCGGTCGCTGCCGCCTGGGCATTGCTCATCGTCGTCCCTTCACCGTTCGCTCGGCACCCGCTACGGGTGGTCGTCGGTCGGTTCCAGAAAGTCACATGAGCATCAGAATGGCAAGATCACACAAGAGTGAACCTCGATCCGCGAGTCGGCACTTGTTCGAGCGAGCGGACCATCGGCGCACGTCATCGCGGCATCCCGCCGGAACGACTCCGTTCGAATCGAACTAATCCGCACAGCAGTCCGGTTCGAGACCCGTCGGCAGGTGCTCGCCGCCGAAGACCGCGACCGTGGCCTGCTCGCCGCCGAGGGCCGAGACCGCGAGCAGCAGGGAGCCCGCCGTCCAGCTGGTCTGCTCCTCCGGCCACATCGCCGGGGCGCTCCCCTCGTCGCCCTCGAAGACGTACCCCGTCCAGTACATGCCGTTCCCGGCGCGCAGGTGCTGGATGTCCTGGAGGATCGTGAGCGCCCGGTCCGACTCGCCCGTCATCCAGAGCGCGAGGGCCAGTTCACAGCTCTCGCCGCCGGTCACCCACGGGTTCGGGACGACGCAGCGCACCCCGAGGCCCGGGACCACGAAGGCGTCCCAGGAGGCGTCGATCCGGGCCTTCGCGTCGGCCCCGGTGACCGCGCCGCCGAGAACCGGGTAGTACCAGTCCATCGAGTAGCGGGACTTGTCGAGGAACCGTTCCGGGTGGTGCCGGATCGCGTGCCCGAGGGCGCCCGCCGCCAGCTCCCAGTCGGGCTGCGGCTCCTCGCGGGCCTCCGCGATGGCCAGGGCGCAGCGCAGCGCCTGGTGGATCGACGAACTGCCGGTCAGGAGGGCGTCGTTCACCGGTGTGCCGTCGGGCTCGCGCTTCCAGCCGATCTGGCCGCCGGGCTGCTGGAGCCCGAGGACGAACTCGACGGCCGCGTAGACGGCGGGCCACATCCGGTCGAGGAAGACGTCGTCGCCGGTGGTCAGGTAGTGGTGCCAGACGCCGACCGCGAGGTAGGCGGTGAAGTTGGCCTCCCGGCCGTGGTCGGTGACGTCGTCGGCGGCGCCGTCCCGGTAGGCCGCGTACCAGGAGCCGTCGCCGTTCTGGTGCCGTACCAGCCAGTCGTAGGCGCGGGCGGCGGCCTCGTGCTCGCCGGCCGTGTCCAGCGCCATCGCGGCCTCGGTGTGGTCCCAGGGGTCGAGGTGGTGGCCCCGGAACCAGGGGATGGCGCCGTCCTCGCGCTGTACGGCGAGTATCCCGGCGACGGTCTGCGCGGCCTGCTCGGCGGTGAGCACCCCGGGCAGCACGAGGTGCTCCGCGATCCGCTCGGGAGAGGTCACTGGGTGTCGGCCTCGGGCAGGTGGGGCTTGGTCGCGTACGCCACGAAGCTCTTGCCGACGACCGGGTTGAGCAGCTGCTCGGCGACCCGGGTCACGGCGGGCTTCTTCATGATGTCCCAGACCAGGAGCTTGTGGTAGGCGCGGACCGGCAGGGCCTTGTCGTTGTCGACGCCGAAGGCGCACTTCAGCCACCAGTACGGGGAGTGCAGCGCGTGCGCGTGGTGGGTGCCGTACGGCTTCAGACCGGCCTGGCGGATCTTGCCGAGGAGTTCGTCGGCCTTGTAGATGCGGATGTGGCCGCCCTCGACCTCGTGGTACGCGTCGGAGAGCGTCCAGCAGACCTTCTCCGGGCCGTAGCGGGGCACGGTGACCGCGATCCGGCCGCCCGGCTTGAGGACGCGGACCATCTCGGCGAGCACGCCCTTGTCGTCCGGGATGTGCTCCATGACCTCGGAGATGATCACGACGTCGAAGGACCCGTCGGGGAACGGCAGGTTGAGGGCGTCGCCCTCCATCGCGGTGGCGGTCGCCCCGGCGGGCGCCTCCCCCGCCTCCTTCATGGCGGCGAACCACTTGGCGACCTCGCGGATCTCCTCGGGGTTCCGGTCCAGGGCCACGACCCGGGCGCCGCGCCGGTAGCACTCGAAGGCGTGCCGTCCCGCCCCGCAGCCCAGGTCGAGCACGCGGTCGCCGGGGGCGAGCGGGAAGCGGGTGAAGTCGACGGTCAGCACGAGGTCCTGCTTTCGCGGTGGGGAAGTCGGTGGGGGCGGGCGGTCCTCGGGGCGGTCTTCCCCGACCGGTCGGGGCGGGCGGGCGCGGGGTGTCCGGCGGTCCGCGCTCCGGGCCGGGCGGTACGGGGCACGGGCCCGGCGGTACGTGCCCGGCGGGTGGGGTGGGGCGTCACCGGGCGCCTCCGCGCGTCCGGGCGCGCCGCGCGTCGATCGCCTCCCGGTACAGCTCGGCGGTGCCGCGTGCCGCGCGGGCCCAGGTGAAGCGCTCCAGGACCCGGTCCCGGCCCGCCGCGCCGAGCCGGGCGCGCAGCTCCGGGTCTCCGAGGACCCGGCCGAGGGCGGCGGCGAGGGCGCCCGCGTCGCCGGGCGGCACCGCGAGGCAGCTCTCGCCGTCCGGGCCCGCGACCTCGGGGATCGCGCCGCCGGTGGTGGCGACCAGCGGGGTGCCGGTGGCCATGCCCTCGGCGGCGGGCAGCGAGAAGCCCTCGTACAGGGAGGGCACGCAGGCGACCTGGGCGGAGCGGTAGAGGTCGACCATCTCGGCGTCGCTGATGCCCTTGACGAACTCCACGGCGCCGTCGAGCCCGTACCGCTCGATCGCGGTGGCGACCGGGCCGTCCTCGGCGCGCTTGCCGACGACGACGAGGTGCGCGTCGGGGTGCTCGGTGCGGAGCTTGGCGAGCGCCTCGATCAGATGGACCAGGCCCTTGAGGGGGACGTCGGCGCTGGAGGTGGTGACGATCCGGCCGGGGACCTCGGCGACGGCCGGACCGGGCGACCAGAGGTCGGTGTCGGCGCCGATGTGCACGACCCGGACGCGGTCCTCGCGGACGCCGAGGTGTTCGACGATCTCCTGCCGGGAGGTGCCGGAGACGGTCAGCACCGAGGGCAGCCTGCGGGCGACGCGCTTCTGCATCCGGGTGAAGCCGTACCAGCGGCGGACGGAGGCGCGGCGCTTCCAGTCGGCGGCGGCGGCGAGGTCGAGCCGCCGGTCGACGGTGATGGGGTGGTGGATCGTGGTGACCAGCGGGGCGCCGAGGGCGCGGGGGCCGCCGAGGAGCCCGTAGCCGAGGGTCTGGTTGTCGTGGACGACGTCGAAGTCGCCGCGCCGGGCGGCGAGCAGGCGGCGGGCCCGCAGCGAGAAGGTGAGCGGCTCGGGGAAGCCCCCGGTCCACATGGTGGCGACTTCGAGGCCGTCGATCCAGTCCCGGTACTCCTCGCGCCCCGGGGTCCGGAAGGGGTCCGGCGAGCGGTAGAGGTCGAGGCTGGCGACCTCGGTGAGGGGGACGCCCTCGTCGAGGACGGGGTACGGCTGGGAGCCGATGACCTCGACGCTGTGGCCGAGGCGGGCGAGTTCGCGGGAGAGGTGGCGGACGTAGACGCCCTGTCCTCCGCAGAAGGGGTTCCCCTTGTACGTGAGGAGAGCGATCCGCAGCGGTTCGTCACCGGCGGCCGTGACGCCCTGTCGGGGGCGTGCCTCCATGGCCTCAGCGGTCATGCGCGACCCCCTTCGAGCGTACGTTTCGCCGGAGCGTAACCGCTCGCGCTAATCTAGAACAAGTTACAGACTTGGCCGTTCGCGCGAGCGCCGGAGTCGTCCGTGCGGGCGTCGGGCCGGTCGTCGCCCCACTTCCCGATCCTTCGAGGAGGACAGAATCTACCGGCAGGTAGCCCCGTGGTGAGAGCCGGAACAGGTGATTCGCGCCACGGCCCCCGCAGCGCCATACTGTCGCTCCCCACCGCACGGAACGGGACCTCATGACCGCAGACCACAGGGCGGGCCACAGACCCGCGTCACCGCCCCTCACGGAGCGCCAGGAGGCGCGCCGCCGCCGCATCCTCGACGCCAGCGCGCAGCTCGCGGCGCGGGGCGGCTTCGACGCCGTGCAGATGCGGGAGGTCGCCGAGGCCGCCGGGGTGGCCCTGGGGACGCTGTACCGCTACTTCCCCTCCAAGATCCATCTGCTGGTCGCCACCATGCAGGACCAGCTCCAGCACATGCACACCACCCTGCGGAAGCGGCCCCCGGCCGGGGCGGACCCGGCGACTCGGGTCGCGGAGACCCTGATGCGGGCCTTCCGGGCGCTCCAGCGCGAACCGCAGCTCGCCGACGCGATGGTGCGGGCCCTGACCTTCGCGGACCGGAGCGTGAGCCCGGAGGTCGACACGGTCTCGCGGCTGACGACGGCGATCATCCTGGACGCGATGGGCACGGAACACCCCACACCGGCCCAGTTGTCGGCCGTCCGGGTGATCGAGCACACCTGGCACTCGGCCCTGATCACCTGGCTGTCGGGCCGCGCCTCGATCGCCCAGGTGAAGATCGACATCGAGACGGTCTGCCGCCTGATCGCCCTGACGGCCCCGGAGGACCCGGCCCCGGGGGCGGTCCGGGGGCGGTGAGTCCGGGGCGGCGGGGGCGCACCGGGGCGCCCGCTCGGGCCGCACGGCGCGCTTCCGGACCGTCGCCGGGCCGCCTCCGGGCCGCCACTGGATCACCTTCTGGCCGTACGTGAGTCACCTCCGGGCCGTCGCCGGGCCGCCCCTGGGCCGTGGCTGGGCCGTCGCCGGGCCGCCCCTGGGCCGTCGGAGCGGCGGCGCCGCCCGCACCGGGGCCGCTCGTGGGCCGTCGCCGGGCCCCCGGGCTTCCGGCGGGGCGGGGCCCCGCAGCCCACGCGCGGGGGCCGGGGCCTTCGTGGCAGCCGGTCAGCCCTGCCGGACTTCCCCGCCGCCCCCGGTCCGCTTCAGACAGGCTTCGTCGAAGGCCGCCAGGCTGACCGTGCCCCCGTCCCCGATGTTGCGGTACTCCGTCTTCAGCCTCCAGCCCCGCTGTTCGAGGACCACGGTGAACTGGCTGTCCGAGCCGTCCACGGCCTTGCGCTCCTGCCGCTCTCCCCGCTGCTTCCAGCCGCGCTCGCCCAGTTCGCTCAGCACCCGTTCGTACCGGGGGACGTCCACCGGCGCGGACTCCTCGTGGAAGCCCATGAAGCGGACGACGCACGACAGCGGACTGGCCGGATCGTCCACGTCCTTGGTGAGGCTCCCCCGTGAGTTCGCCGGGACGCGGGCGTTCGCCGCCGAGCCGTCGAGGTCCGCCCGCACCACCTCCTTCGTGAGCGGCCCGGTCCCCGGCGGCCGGGGCACCACGGTCGCCAACGGCACCGGCGCGGCGGTCCCTTCCGCGCCGCACCCCACGGCTCCGAGCACGACTGCCAGGGCCGCGAGAACGGCCCGCCCTTCCTTGCGCACAACTGTCCCCTCCCAGGCCACGGGGCTCTGTGCACCCCCGTGAGCAAAGGACGAAGTGTGCCACGGGCCCTGCGGACCCCTACTCCTCCGGTGGGAACACCGGCTCCCCCGTGCCGCTCAGAGTGATCAGGATCGCTTCCACCGGGCAGCCCTCCGCCGCCGCGAGGAGGCGTTCGCCCGCGTCCGACTCCGGGGTGAGCGGGTGGGACTGGCGGGCCGTGTCGAGGCGGAAGCCGTCCGGGGCGTGGTTCACGCACATGGCGGAGCCGATGCAGACGCCCCGGTCCACCTCCACGTGCCAGCGGTCGCCCATCACGCGCCGCCCTCGTAGCCCGCCGGCAGGTGGACCATCTTGTGCTCCAGGTACTCGCCGAATCCCTCGGGGCCGAACTCCCGCCCCACGCCGGAGTTCTTGTATCCGCCGAACGGGCCCAGCATGTCCAGGCTGAAGGTGTTCACGTTGAACGTGCCGGTGCGCACGCCCCGCGCGAAGTCGATGCCGTGCTCCACGTCCCCGGTCCAGACGCTGCCGCTCAGCCCGAAGTCGGAGTCGTTCGCCAGCCGCAGCGCCTCGGCCTCGTCCCCGTACGGCAGGAGGCAGATCACCGGCCCGAAGATCTCCTCGCGGGCGATCCGCATGGAGTTGTCGACGTCCCCGAACAGGGTCGGCTCCACGTACCAGCCGCGCTCCAGACCCGCCGGACGGCCGCCGCCCGCCAGGACCTTGGCGCCCTCCTCCTGGCCGATCCGGATGTAGTCGAGCGAGCGCCTCCGCTGGCGCTCGGCCACCAGCGGCCCCACCTGGGTCGCCGGGTCGAGCGGGTCGCCGACCACCAGCGCCCCCGCCGCCGCCGCGAGCGCCTCCGCGACCTCCCCGTACCGGGAGCGGGGGGCGAGGATACGGGTCTGGGCCACGCACGCCTGCCCGTTGTTCATCCAGGCGGCGGGCACGATCCCGGCGACCGCCGCGTCCAGATCGGCGTCCGGCAGGATCACCGCGGCCGACTTCCCGCCCAGCTCCAGGGTGACCCGGGTGAGGTTGCGGGAGGCGACCTCCATGACCCGGCGGCCCGCCGCGACCGAGCCCGTGAAGGACACCTTGTCGACGCCCGGGTGCCCCACCAGGTACTCGCTCACCTCCCGGTCGGCGGGCAGGATGCTGAGCACCCCCTCGGGCAGTCCCGCCTCCGCCGCGATGTCGGCCAGGAGGTACGAGTCGAGCGGCGTCTCCGGCGACGGCTTGAGGACCACCGCGCAGCCCGCGAGCAGCGCGGGCCCCAGCTTGGCGGCGGCGGTGAACTGCGGCACGTTCCACGGGACGACCGCCGCGACCACGCCCACCGGCTCCCGCCGCACGAGCAGCGGCCCGAGCACACCGCCGCGCCGCTCCTCGAACACGAAGTCACGGGCGACGGCGATCGCCGAGTCCCAGACCATCATCGCGCCCAGCGCCTGGGCGAGCACGGACCACGAGTACGGGGAGCCGTTCTGCGCGCTGATGGACCGGGCGATCTCCTCGTACCGGACGGCGAAGGCGTCCTTGATCCGGCTGACGACCTCGATCCGCTCCGCCAGCGTCGTCCGGGGCCAGGGCCCCTCGTCGAAGGCCTTCCGGGCGGCGGCGACGGCCCGGTCCACATCGCCCCGGGAGGCGTGCGGGACCCGCCCGATGACCTGCTCGGTGTGCGGCGAGACGACCTCGATGACCTCCTCGCCGAGCGGATCGGTCAACTCTCCGCCGATGAACAGCTTTCCGTGCTCCACAAGCTCGGTCATGACCGCCGCCTTCACGAGGAGGTGAACCCCGGAGGGGATTCCCTGATGATTCCTGACGATGTCTCAGAACTGATACCAGTTCTAGTTATGATGGGCAACGGTCGAGCACCCCCCGCACCCCCGCACCGCCGTGGAGAGACGAGGACCCATGCAGGAATCCACGCCCCAGGTGACCGAGCACGGCGGAGGCGTCTGGTCCCTCCGGGTGCCCATCCCCGACAACCCCCTCGGCCACACCCTCGTCCACGTCCTCGACACCGACCGGGGCCCGGTCCTCGTCGACACCGGCTGGGACGACCCCGCCTCCTGGACCGAACTCGCCGGCGGACTCGCCGCCCTCGGCATCGCCCCCGCCGACGTCCACGGCGTCGTCATCACCCACCACCACCCCGACCACCACGGACTCTCCGGCCGGGTCCGCGAGGAGTCCGGCGCCTGGATCGCCATGCACGCCGCCGACACCGCCGTCGTCCGCCGCACCCGCGAGTCCCGGCCCGGCACCTGGCTCGACTACCTCGCCCGCAAGCTCGCCGCCGTCGGCGCCCCCGAGGACCACCTCGCCCCGCTGCGCGCCGCCCGCGACTCCGGCCGCGCCACCACCCTCCCCGGGCTGCGCGCCGCCCTCCCCGACCGCGAGATCGTCCCCGGCGAACTCCTCGGCCTCGCCGGACGCAGGCTCCGCGCCGTCTGGACCCCCGGCCACACCCCCGGCCACGTCTGCCTCCACCTGGAGGAGGAGCACCCCGCCGGGCTCCCCGGCCACGGCCGCCTCTTCTCCGGCGACCACCTGCTGCCCGGGATCTCCCCGCACATCGGCCTGTACGAGGACCCCGACAGCGCCACCGCCGCCACCGACCCCCTCGGCGACTACCTCGACTCCCTCGAACGCGTCGGCCGCCTCGGCGTCGCCGAGGTCCTCCCCGCC
Organism: Streptomyces sp. NPDC087215; assembly: GCF_044744885.1. Lineage (NCBI taxonomy): Bacteria > Bacillati > Actinomycetota > Actinomycetes > Kitasatosporales > Streptomycetaceae > Streptomyces > Streptomyces sp. NPDC087215. Next base: position 441,433 of record NZ_JBIUZD010000002.1, on the reverse strand, counting down.
CACCAGCACGCCTTCACCGACGCCGCCGGACGCGTCCGCGCCCTCCTCGACCACCACGAGGAACGGCTCGCCGGACTCCTCGCGCTCCTCGCCGTCCCCCTCACCCCCTGGCAGCTCGCCGAGCGCATGGAGTGGAACCGCCCCTGGGACCGCATCCCCCACGCCTCCCGCAACATCGCCGTCAGCGAGGCCGAGGCCCATCTGCGCAGACTCGTCAAACAGGGCCGCGCCGAAGCCGTCCCCGGCACCGACCCGGTCACCTACCTGGCCGTGTGAGCCACCTCGCACACCGCGCGGGCCGCCCCGCGCCCCCGGGCACCCTCCCTACGGGCCGGTAGACTGACCCGGTCGTCATCATGCCCGTACGGGGGGAAGCCGGTGCGAATCCGGCACTGACCCCGCAGCCGTAGAGCTGTCCCCCGGACAGCGAGTCGGAATGCCCCGCACGGGACGTGACCGCGGCACCGTCGAGGAATACGGAGCCGGAGCCAGGTGCCCCCGAGGCGTGCCGGTGCCCGGCCGCAGGAGAGGGCCCCATGATCACCGTCCGCAACGGCGCCGCCGCGCTCACCGCCGCCGTGCTGCTCGGCACCGCAGCCGCGGGAGCGGCCACCGCCGCCCCCTCCCCCTCGGCCTCCGCCGCCACCCCCTCGCCCGGTCTGTACGGCACCAAGGACCCCACGTACGACGGTGTCTGGCGCCAGTCCCTCGCCTTCCTCGCCCAGCGCGCCACCGGCTACCAGCCCGCCGACCGGGCCGTGGACTGGCTGCTCGGCCAGCAGTGCGCCGACGGCTCGTTCGCCTCCTACCGCCCCGACACCGGCAAGCCCTGCGACGCCAAGACGATGCGGGACACCAACGCCACCGCCGTCGCCGTGCAGGCGCTCGACGCCGTCCGTCGCCAGGCCGCCGACCCGAAGAAGCTCGACGAGGCCGTCAAGGCGGGCACCGGCTGGCTCAGGACCGTCCAGAACGAGGACGGCGGCTGGGGCTACGGAGCGGGCGGCCCCAGCGACGCCAACTCCACCTCGATCGTCATCGGCGCCCTCGCCGCGACCGGCGTCAAGCCCGGCTCGTACACCTCCGCCGAGGGCCGCACCCCCTACGACGCGCTCCTCACCTTCGCGCTGCCCTGCTCCGACAAGGACGGCGCGGGCGCCTTCGCGTACCAGCCCGGCAAGAACGGCGAGCTGCTCGCGAACGCCGACGCCACCGCGGCCGCCACCCTCGCCGGACTCGGCAAGAGCCCCGTCGCCACCAAGGCCTCCCCCGAGCAGCCCCCCACCTGCACCGACCTGACCAAGCCGACCGCCGAGCGGGCCGCCCTCAACGGCGCCTCCTACCTGGCGAAGGCCCTCGCGAAGACCGGCCACCTGACCCTGCCGCCGATGCCCGGCGCCACCGACACCACCGAGCGGCCCGACATCGGCAACACCGCCGACGCCGTCGTCGCGCTCGCCGCGTCCGGCGCCGCCAAGGAGGCCGAGCCCGCCCTGGAATGGCTGGAGAAGAACTCCGCCGGCTGGGCGAAGGAAGGCGGCCCGGCCGCGTACGCGCAGCTGGTCCTCGCCGCCCGCGCCACCGACACCGACCCCCGCGAGTTCGGCACCACCGACCTCGTCGAGCAGCTCAACGCCACCGGGCCCGCGCCCAAGACCCCCGACACCTCCGCCTCCTCCACCAGCGACGACGAGAACTCCGGCTTCGACGTCTGGTGGATCATCGGCATCGGCACGGTCGTCGGCGTCGGCATCGGCTTCCTCGTCAGCGGCCGCAAGAAGTGACCGTCTCCCGGAGAAGGGGCGTCCGGCTCGCGGGCGCCACCGCCGGAGCCCTGCTCACCCTCGCCGGGGTCGCGGCGGCGCCCGCGCAGGCCGCCGGATACCGCTACTGGTCGTTCTGGCAGAGCGACGGCGGCAAGCCCTGGGCGTACGCCACCCAGGGCCCCGCCACCGCCCGCCCCGCCGACGGCGACGTCATCGGCTTCCGCTTCGCGGTCAGCAGCGGCACCGACGACACCTCGCGGCCCTCCGCCGCCCCCGACTTCGCCGGGATCTGCGGAGCGAAGGCGGCCGGGGACGGCGCCAAGCGCGTCGTGGTCGTCGTCGACTCCGGCGGCCCCCGGGACGCCCCGCCCGGCGAGACCCCGCCCCCGCAGCCGGTCACGACCGGCTGCGCCGAGGTCCGCCGGGACGCCACGGCCGCGGAGGCGCTGGCCGCCGTCGCCGCCCCCCTCCGCTACGACAGCGCCGCCATGCTCTGCGGGATCGCGGGCTACCCCGCGCGCGGCTGCGGCGAACAGGTCGCCGAACAGGCGGGCGACCCGTCCGCCACGCCGGGCGCCACCGCGACCGCCGCTCCGGCCGCCTCCTCCGGCGGCGAGGGCGGCGGCCCGTCCCTCGGCGTGCTCGCCGGAGGCGCGGCCGTCCTCGCCCTCGGCGGCGCGGCGATCTGGAAGGCCCGCCACCGCGGATGATCCCGGCATGACGAACCCGGCAGGGGCGGGCCGCGCCCGGACGCGTCCGGCACCCGAGGACGGCCCCCGCACCCGGCCGCCCTCCGTGCTGCGCGCCCCCGAGGCCGACCGGGGCAACGCCCTGCACGCCGGGGCCTGGTGGCTGTGGGCGCTCGGGCTCGCCGTCGCCGCCTCCCGCACCACCAATCCGCTGCTGCTGGGGCTGATCGTCGGCGTCGCCGGATACGTCGTCGCGGCCCGCCGCACCGACGCGCCCTGGGCCCGCTCGTACGGCGCCTTCGTCAAGCTCGGCCTGTTCGTCGTCGCCCTGCGGGTCGTCTTCTCGCTGCTGCTCGGCTCCCCCGTGCCCGGCAGCCACCCGCTGTTCACCCTGCCCGAGGTGCCGCTGCCCGACTGGGCGCAGGGCATCCGGATCGGCGGCCGGGTGACCGCCGAGCAACTCCTCTTCGCGCTGTACGACGGCGCCAAACTGGCGACCCTGCTGATCTGCGTGGGCGCGGCGAACGCGCTGGCCAACCCGGCGCGGCTGCTGAAGTCGCTGCCGGGCGCCCTGTACGAGGCCGGGGTCGCCGTCGTCGTGGCGATGACCTTCGCGCCGAACATGGTCGCGGACGTGGCCCGGCTGCGGACCGCCCGGCGGCTGCGCGGACGCCCCACCGGCGGGGTCCGGGCGGTGCTCCAGATCGGCCTGCCGGTCCTCGAAGGCGCCCTGGAACGCTCGGTCGCGGTCGCCGCGTCGATGGACGCGCGGGGATACGGAAGGACCGCGCACGTCCCGGCGTCCGTACGGCGCACCACCAACCTGCTCACCCTGGGCGGGCTGCTCGGCGTCTGCGCCGGTACGTACGGGCTGCTCGCCGCCGAGGGCGCCCGGTACGGCCTGCCGCTGCTCGCCGCGGGGCTGCTCGCGGCGATGGCCGGGCTGCGGCTCGGCGGGCGCCGGACGGTCCGCACCCGGTACCGGCCGGACCGGTGGGACGCCCGCGCCTGGCTGGTCGCGGGCTCGGGGGCGGCGGTCGCGGTCCTGATGATCCGGGCGGGCGCCTACGCGCCCGAGGCCCTGCGCCCGGGGGTCGTGCCCCTGACCGCGCCGCAGCTGCCGCTGTGGCCCGCGCTCTCGGTCCTGGTGGGCCTGCTGCCCGCGTTCGTGGCCCCCGTTCCCAAGGAGAACGCGTGATCCGCTTCGAGAACGTCTCGGTGACCTACGAGGACCACGCGGGGCCCGTCCTGCGGAACCTGGACCTCACCGTCCCCGAGGGCGAGCTGGTGCTGCTCGTCGGCCCCTCCGGGGTCGGCAAGTCCACCCTGCTCGGCGCGGTCTCCGGGCTCGTCCCGCACTTCACCGGCGGCACCCTCACCGGCCGGGTCACCGTCGACGGCCGCGACACCCGCGTCCACCCCCCGCGCGAGCTGGCCGACGTGGTCGGCACGGTCGGCCAGGACCCGTCCGCGCACTTCGTCACCGACACCGTCGAGGACGAGCTGGCGTACGGCATGGAGTCCCTGGGCCTGGCGCCCGGCGTGATGCGGCGGCGCGTCGAGGAGACCCTCGACCTGCTGGGCCTGGCCGAGCTGCGCGACCGGCCGATCGCCACGCTCTCCGGCGGGCAGCGGCAGCGGGTGGCCATCGGCTCCGTCCTCACCCCGCACCCGAAGGTCCTGGTCCTCGACGAGCCGACGTCCGCGCTCGACCCCTCGGCGGCGGAGGAGGTCCTCGCGGTGCTCCAGCGCCTGGTGCACGACCTGGGGACCACGGTCCTGCTCGCCGAGCACCGCCTTGAGCGGGTGGTGCAGTACGCGGACCGGGTGATCCTGCTGCCGGAGGCCCTCATGGGCCCGCCCGCGGAGATCATGGCGGTCTCCCCGGTGCACCCCCCGGTGGTGGCGCTCGGCCGCCTCGCGGGCTGGGAACCACTGCCGCTGACCGTACGGGACGCCCGGCGCCGCAGCGGTCCGCTGAAGGAGCGCCTGGCGGGACTGGAGCGGCCCCTCCCGTACGGGGATCCCGCGGGAGAGGGGCCTGGAGCGTCCGGGGCGCCCGGTGGGGTGCCCGGGACCTCCGGAGCGGCCGGGACCTCCGAAGCCGCCGGGGCGGCCCTCCGCCCCGCTTCCGGGAAGGCGCGGGGCGGGGGCCTCGCCCTGTTCCGGCGGCGCCGGACCGCCGCGCCCGCAGCCGCCGCCCCCCTCGTGGACGTCAGCGGACTGGGCGTCCGCCGGGGCCGGGTCGAGGCCCTGCGCCGTATCGGCCTCCGGGTCGAGGCCGGTGAGACCGTCGCCCTCATGGGCCGTAACGGCGCCGGGAAGTCCACCCTCCTCTCGGCCCTCGTCGGCATGATCGCCCCGACCTCCGGGACCGTCCTCGTCGCGGGCCGCGTCCCGCACACCACCGACCCGCGCGAGCTGATCCGCGAGGTCGGCCTGGTCCCGCAGGAGCCGCGCGACCTGCTGTACGCCGACACGGTGGCCGCCGAGTGCGCGGCGGCGGACACGGACGCGGGCGCGCCGCCCGGCACCTGCCGCCGTCTGGTGTCCGAGCTGCTGCCGGGGGTGGCCGACGACGCACACCCCCGGGACCTGTCCGAGGGGCAGCGCCTCGCGCTCGCGCTCGCCGTGGTCCTGACCGGCCGCCCGCCGCTGCTGCTGCTCGACGAGCCGACCCGGGGCCTGGACTACGCGGCCAAGGCACGGCTGGTCGCCCTGCTCCGCTCGCTCGCGGCGGAGGGGCACGCGATCGTGCTCGCCACCCATGACGTGGAGCTGGCGGCGGAACTGGCGCACCGGGTGGTGATCGTCGCGGACGGCGAGGTGGTGGCGGACGGGCCGACGGCGGAGGTCGTCGTCTCCTCGCCCGCGTTCTCGCCGCAGGTGGGGAAGGTCCTCGCCCCGCAGCACTGGCTCACGGTCGAGCAGGTGGAGCGGGCGCTGGACCGGGCGGCCGGGTCCCGCACCGCGCCTTCCCCCGCCTCCTCCCTTTCCCCCTCTCCTTCCCTCTCGGGGGACGGACCGGCCCCGGAGGAGACCCCGTGAGCGCCCGCCCCATCCGGCTCGGGCCCCGCTCGGTGGCGGCGCTCGTCCTGGTCTCCCTGATCGGCCTCGGCGCGTTCTGCTGGCCGCTCTTCGCGGACCCCGGCTCGGCCGTCACCTCGCACGCGGGGGACGCGCCGTGGCTGTTCGCCGCGCTGCTCCCGCTGCTGGTGGCCGTGGTGGTGGCGACGATCGCGGACTGCGGGATGGACGCGAAGGCGGTGGCGATGCTGGGGGTGCTCGCCGCCGTGGGCGCGGCGCTGCGTCCGCTGGGCGCGGGCACGGCGGGCCTGGAGCCGATGTTCTTCCTGATGGTGCTGAGCGGCCGGGTCCTGGGGCCGGGCTTCGGCTTCGTCCTGGGCGCGGTGACGATGTTCGCGTCGGCGCTGCTCACGGGCGGGGTGGGGCCCTGGATGCCGTTCCAGATGCTGTCGATGGGCTGGTTCACGATGGGCGCGGGGCTGCTGCCGGGCCCGGAGCGGCTGCGGGGGCGGGGCGAGCTGCTGATGCTCTCGGCGTACGGGTTCCTGGCGGCGTTCGCGTACGGCACGGTCATGAATCTGCAGGGCTGGGTGCTGCTCCAGGGCCTGAGCAGCGGGGTCTCGTTCCAGCCGGGTGCGCCGCTCGGCGAGAACCTGGTGCGGTTCCTCGCCTATGTGACGGCGACGTCGCTGGGCTGGGACCTGGGCCGGGCGGTGCTCACCGTGGTCCTGACACTCACCGTCGGCGGGACGCTCCTCAAGGCCCTGCGGCGGGCGACGCGGCGGGCGAACTTCGAGGCCCAGGTCACATTCGAGGCCCCCGGGGAGCCGTCCCGGGGTGAGGCGCCCCACAGGACTTAGGTCACGTACGAGCCGGGATAGTAGCCGTACGGCACTCGCACAAACCGCCCACATCGGGTCATGACCTGCGGAAACCCTCGTACTATCGTGCTTCGTGGACGGCCCCCGGGTCCGAACCTCCCTCGTACAGGGGGTCATTGCGCCGGGCTTCCCGCCCTGCTTCTCTGGTGGACGTCGCCAGGCAGCCGGTGCTCATCGCAGCACCACGGACAGCCGGTTCCCCCAGATCCCCGGGTCTCCCGGGTTCTGGTTCCGGCTTGCCGAAACCGCCCGGCGCGACCCTTGTCCCCGACGTTAGGTCACTACGTTGTTCAGCTCGCTCCTCACTCGTGCCGCCGCCCGCAAGCAGACCTTCGCCGCCTCCGCAGCCGTGCTGCTGGCCGCGTCCGGTGCGGTCCTCGGCACGACGAGCACGGCTTCGGCCGCCAGCCCGCAGGACCTCGCACGCCAGATCGTCCCCGCTTCGCAGTACTCCGCCTTCAGCAAGATCGTGTCCCACGAGTCCGGCTGGAACCACAAGGCGACCAACTCCTCCAGCGGCGCCTACGGCCTGGTCCAGGCCCTTCCGGCCTCGAAGATGTCCTCGGCCGGCTCCGACTGGAAGACCAACCCCGCCACCCAGATCAAGTGGGGCCTCAACTACATGAACGAGCGCTACGGCTCCCCGAACGCCGCCTGGGCGTTCTGGCAGTCCAACGGCTGGTACTGAGACACCACCGCCGTCAGCCACGCTCACGCAAGGCCCCGCTCCCGTCAGGGAGACCGGGGCCTGCGGCGTTTTCCGGGGGCGCGCGGGGACGGATCCGGGCCGCCGGGCAGGGGGCGGGTGGTGGACCCGGGGCGCCGGGGACGGACCGGGGCGCTGCGGGTGGACCGGGGAAGGACGGCCGGTGGACCCGGGGCACCGGGGACGAACCGGGATGCCGGGGGTGGACCGGGCCGAGGGCCGGGGACCGGGGATGCCGGGGCGGACCGGGCAGGGCAGCGGGCCGGGGACCAGGGGTGGACCGGGGACCGGGGGTGGACCGGGCCGGGGACCGGGGGCGCGGGCGCCCGGTCTCAGAGTCGCTGGATGATCGTGCCGGTCGCCACCGCGCCGCCCGCGCACATCGTGATCAGGGCGAATTCCTTGTCGGTGCGCTCCAGCTCGTGGAGGGCCGTGGTGATCAGCCGGGCGCCGGTGGCGCCGACCGGGTGGCCGAGGGCGATGGCCCCGCCGTTGACGTTGACCTTCTCCAGGTCCTGGTCGAAGACCTGCGCCCAGGAGAGCACCACGGAGGCGAAGGCCTCGTTGATCTCGACCAGGTCGATGTCCCGGAGGGACATCCCGGCCTTGCCGAGGACCGCGCGGGTCGCGTCGACCGGCCCGTCGAGGTGGTAGTGCGGGTCCGCGCCGACCAGCGCCTGGGCGACGATCCGGGCGCGCGGCCGGAGCTTGAGGGCGCGGGCCATCCGCTTGGACGCCCACAGGATCGCGGCAGCGCCGTCGGAGATCTGCGAGGCGTTGCCCGCCGTGTGCACGGCGGTCGGCATGACGGGCTTGAGCCGTGCCAGGCCCTCCATGGTGGTGTCGCGCAGCCCCTCGTCGCGGTCGACGAGCCGCCACATGCCCTGGCCGGCCGTCTGCTCCTCCTCGGTGGTGGGGACCTGGACGGCGAAGGTCTCCCGCTTGAAGCGCTCCTCGGCCCAGGCCAGCGCGGCCCGCTCCTGGGAGAGCAGACCGAGGGAGTCGACGCGTTCGCGGCCGAGACCCCGCCTGCGGGCGATCCGCTCGGCGGCCTCGAACTGGTTGGGGAGGTCGACGTTCCACTCGTCGGGGAAGGGTTTGCCGGGGCCGTGCTTGGAACCGGACCCGAGCGGCACCCGTGACATCGCCTCGACACCGCAGCTGATCCCGATGTCGATGACGCCCGCCGCGACCATGTTGGCGACCATGTGGCTGGCCTGCTGGGAGGAGCCGCACTGACAGTCGACGGTGGTGGCGGCGGTCTCGTACGGCAGGCCCATGGTGAGCCAGGCGGTACGGGCGGGGTTCATGGACTGCTCCCCCGCGTGGGTGACGGTACCGCCGACGATCTGTTCGACGCAGTCGGCGGGGATGCCGGTGCGGCCGAGCAGTTCCCGGTAGGTCTCACCCAGGAGGTAGGCGGGGTGGAGGTTGGCGAGCGCGCCTCCGCGCTTGCCGATGGGGGTGCGTACGGCTTCGACGATGACGGGTTCAGCGGCCATGAGCTCGTCCTCTCCTCGACCGTACGGGGCGTCCCGGCATCCCGTCGGTCGGCATCACGGGGGAACTAGTACGCGTTCTAGTTCTGCTTGCAGTCTTATGACTGCCACCGTGGGTACGCAAGGGTCCGGGAGGCAACAGTTCCCGTTCCGGCCCTTGCCTCTTGGCGGAGCCCGTCATTAAATTCCCGACAACTCCTGACGGCCCATCAGATCTCTTCGGATCCCCGGATCCCCTCAGACGTGGAGTGTTGCCGATGCCCTGTCCCCACCTCCCCGAAGGGTTCGACGCCACCGACCCCGATGTGCTCCGCGACCGCGTCCCCCTCCCCGAGTTCACCCTGCTGCGGCAGACCGCGCCCGTCTGGTGGTGCGCCCAGACGCCCGGCAGCACCGGCTACGCGGACAGCGGGTACTGGGCCGTCACGCGCCACGCGGACGTCAAGTACGTCTCCACCCACCCGGAGCTGTTCTCCTCGAACGAGAACACGGCCGTCATCCGCTTCAACGAGCACATCACCCGGGACCAGATCGAGGTCCAGAAGCTGATCATGCTCAACATGGACCCGCCCGAGCACACCCGGGTCCGCCAGATCGTCCAGCGCGGCTTCACCCCCCGCGCCATCCGGGGCCTGGAGACCACGCTGCGCGACCGGGCCCGCACCATCGTCGAGGAGGCCCGGGACAGCGCGGACGCCGACGGCACCTTCGACTTCGTCACCCGGGTCGCCGTCGAACTGCCCCTCCAGGCCATCGCCGAACTCATCGGCGTCCCCCAGGAGGACCGCTCCCGGATCTTCGACTGGTCGAACAAGATGGTCGCCTACGACGACCCCGAGTACGCCATCACCGAGGAGATCGGCGCCGAAGCCGCCATGGAACTCATCGGCTACTCGATGAACATGGCCGCCGCCCGCAAGGAGTGCCCCGCCGCCGACATCGTCAGCCAGCTGGTCGCCGCCGAGGGCGAGGGCAACCTCTCCTCCGACGAGTTCGGCTTCTTCGTCCTGCTGCTCGCCGTCGCGGGCAACGAGACCACCCGCAACGCCATCAGCCACGGGATGCACGCCTTCCTCACCCACCCCGACCAGTGGGAACTCTTCAAACGGGAACGCCCCTCGACCACCGCCGAGGAGATCGTCCGCTGGGCCACCCCCGTCGTCTCCTTCCAGCGGACCGCGACCCAGGACACCGAGATCGGCGGCCAGAAGATCGCCGAGGGCGACCGCGTCGGCCTCTTCTACTCCTCCGCCAACAACGACCCCGAGGTCTTCACCGACCCCGAACGCTTCGACATCACCCGCGACCCCAACCCGCACCTCGGCTTCGGCGGCGGCGGGCCCCACTTCTGCCTCGGCAAGTCCCTCGCCGTCAAGGAGATCGAGCTGATCTTCAACGCGCTCGCGGACGCCCTGCCCGACCTCACGCTCGCCGGGGAACCGCGCCGACTGCGCGCCGCCTGGCTCAACGGCGTCAAGGAACTCCGGGTCCGCACCCGGGCCTGACCGGCCCCGGGGCACGGACACGGACGACAGGAGGAGGACCGGGCCGGACGCCGTCGCCTCCGCACCCGTACGAGGACGCGTACGGAGCGGAGGGAACGACGCCCGGCCCGCCGCCCCCGGACCCAGGTGTACGTTCGACCGCATGACGAACCCTCAGCCCCAGACGGCCCCCGGGACGGACCCCCGGTGGACCGAGGTCGACCAGTACTTCGCCGACACGATCGCCCCCGCCGACGACGTCCTCACCGCCACGCTCGCGGACTCCGTCGCGGCGGGCCTGCCGGAGATCGCCGTCGCCCCCAACCAGGGCAAACTGCTCCAGCTGCTCGCCCTCACCCAGGGCGCCCGCAGGATCCTGGAGATCGGCACCCTCGGCGGCTACAGCACGATCTGGCTGGCCCGCGCGCTGCCCGCCGACGGACGGCTCGTCACCCTGGAGTACGACCCGGCGCACGCGGACGTCGCCCGCGCCAACATCGCCCGCGCCGGACTCGACGCGCTCGTCGAGGTGCGCACCGGCGCCGCCCTCGACGCCCTGCCGCTCCTGGCGGCGGAGGACACGGGCCCCTTCGACCTGGTCTTCATCGACGCCGACAAGGTCAACAACCCGCGCTACGTGGAATGGGCCCTGAAGCTGTCCCGGCCCGGCACCCTGATCATCGTCGACAACGTCGTACGCGGCGGGCGGATCACCGCGCCCGACCCGCAGGACCCGGCGATCACCGGCACCCGGGAACTCTTCGAACTCGTCGCCCGCGAACCGCGCCTGGTCGCCACGGCCGTCCAGACCGTCGGCACCAAGGGCTACGACGGCCTGCTGCTGGCCCGCGTCACCGACTGACCCCCGGGCCCCGGTCCGCCCCGCCCGCGCGGAGGGCGGGCGACCCGGGACATATCCTGCCCCTCATGAGCATCGTGAAGATCAACGTCCTGACCGTGCCCGTCGAACAGCGTGAGGTGCTGGAGCAGCGGTTCGCCGCTCGGGGCGGGGCCGTGGAGGGGTCCGACGGGTTCGAGTGGTTCGAGCTGCTGCGGCCCCTCGAAGGAACCGACCAGTACCTGGTCTACACCCGCTGGCGCAGCGAGGAGGACTTCCAGAACTGGATGAACGGTTCCATGCGGGGCGCCCACGGCGGCGGCGAGGGTGGCGGCGAGCGGCCGAAGCCCGCCGCCACCGGCTCCACCCTGTGGTCCTTCGAGGTCGTCCAGCAGGCGCGGCCGAAGGGCTGAGCCGCACCGAAACCCAGCTGCGCGCCGAGGCGTGCGCACCCCACAATGGCGCGCATGACCTGGACTTTCACCCCCGAGCACGTCCACGCCCCGGACGCCTCGGCGCTTCGCCGTGACTACTACGGGGAGGTCGCCGGGCGGTACTGGAAGCGGCCCGCGACCGAGGCGGAGATCGACGAGGGGCTCGCGGACGACGGGGCGGAGCTGCTGACCCCGCCGACCGGGCAGTTCCTGGTGGCCCGGTACGAGGGGAAACCGGCCGGCTGCGGCGGGCTGCTCCTCCTCGACGGCGAACGGGCCGAGCTGACCCGGATCTTCCTGCGGCCCGCCTTCCGGGGGCTCGGCGGGGCCGGGGCCCTGTTCGCCGCGCTCGACGCGGAGGCACGGGCGCTCGGTGCCCGCCGGACGGTCCTCACCACCCGCCTCGACCTGGTGGAGGCGCGGGCCGCCTACGTCCGCCACGGGTACGCGGAGATCCCCGCGTACGCCACGGGACCGTACATGGAGATCTGGTACGGGAAGGACCTCTGAGCCCGGAGCCCGGAGCCCGTGCGGACAGGGGCCCGGGGCCCGTACAGGCGCCGCCGCCCCTCACGCCCGGTGGCCGCGGGGCGGTTCGTCGGTGTGGGGGCGTTCCGCGTCGGAGCCGGAGAGTTCCTCCGTCAGCTCCTCCACGAGCCGTATCAGGTCGGTCGGCCGGTCCGGGCCCCACCAGTCGCCGAGCAGTTCCGCGAGCGACTCCTCGCGCGCGGCGGCGAGCCTGGTCGCCACCCCCACGCCCTCCTCGGTGAGGACGAGCTGGAGCCCTTCCCGGCCGGCCAGACCCCGTTCCTCGATCTGCCGGGCGGCGTCCGTGATCGCCTTCAGCGGGACGGGCACGACATCCGCGAGCCGGGCGGGCTCGACGGTGCCGTGACGGCGGATGCGCAGCAGCAGCCAGCTCGCGGCGGGCAGCAGGTCGAGCCCCGCGCGGGCGGTGATCCTCTCGTAGATCGCCTTGCGGCCCGCGCGGGAGCCGAGGACCGACAGGGCGCGGGCGCATTCGTCGTACGAGGAGCGTTCGACCGGGTTGGTGGCGATCGTCTGGCTGGTGTCGGGCGCGGTGACGGAGCCCCGCAGCTTGTCCTCCTTGAGGAACCAGGAGAAGACGAAGGCCACCAGGACGACGGGCGCCGCGTACAGGAAGACGTCGGTGATCGAGGTGGCGTACGCGTGCAGGACCTCGGAGCGCAGCGCGGGCGGCAGCCGGTCCACGGCGCGCGGGTCGGCGGCGACCTGTCCGGCGCCGGTGCCGGGGGGCGCGGCGCCCGCGCGGGCGAAGACGTCCTGCAGTTTCGAGGTGAGCCGGTTGGTGAAGATCGTGCCGAAGACGGCGACGCCGAAGGAGGCTCCGATGGAGCGGAAGAAGGTGGCTCCCGAGGTGGCGACGCCGAGGTCCTCGTAGGCGACGGCGTTCTGCACGACCAGGACGAGGACCTGCATGACGAGACCGAGTCCGGCGCCGAAGACGAAGAAGTAGACGCTCATCTCCCAGGTGGAGCTGAACTCCGTCATCCGGTGCAGGAGCAGCAGTCCCACGGCGGTCAGGAAGGTGCCCGCGATGGGGAAGACCTTCCAGCGGCCGGTGCGGGAGACGATCTGGCCCGAGCCCGTCGAGGTGATCAGCAGACCGGCGACCATCGGCAGCATGTGGACGCCGGACATGGTCGGGGTGACGCCCTGGACGACCTGGAGGAAGGTCGGCAGATAGGTCATGGCGCCGAACATCGCGAAGCCGATGACGAAGCTGATGACCGAGACCAGGCTGAAGGTGCGGACGCGGAACAGCCTGAGCGGCAGCACGGGCTCGGCCGCCCGCGTCTCGACGTACAGGAACCACACCAGGAGTACGGCTCCGAGGACGGCGGTGCCGATGATCTGTACCGAGCCCCAGGGCCAGGTGGTGCCGCCGAGGGAGGCGACGAGGACCAGGCAGGTGGCGACGGAGGCGATGAGGAAGGTGCCGAGGTAGTCGATGGTGTGCCGGGTGGAGCGCACCGGGATGTGGAGCACGGCCGCGATCACGAAGAGGGCGACGACCCCGATCGGCAGGTTGATGTAGAAGACCCAGCGCCAGGACAGGTGCTGGGTGAAGAGGCCGCCGAGGAGGGGGCCGAGGACGCTGGTGGCGCCGAAGACCGCGCCGAAGAGGCCCTGGTACTTGCCCCGCTCCCGGGGGGAGACGAGGTCGCCGACGATCGCCATGGACAGCACGATGAGGCCGCCGCCGCCCAGCCCCTGGAGGGCCCGGAAGCCGATGAGCTGCGACATGTTCTGGGCGATGCCGCAGAGGGCCGAGCCGATCAGGAAGATGACGATCGCCGCCTGGAAGAGCTTCTTGCGGCCGTACTGGTCACCGAGCTTGCCCCAGAGCGGGGTGGCCGCCGTGGAGGCGAGCAGATAGGCGGTGACCACCCAGGACAGGTGCTCCAGACCGCCCAGCTCGCTGACGATGGTCGGCAGGGCGGTGGACACGATCGTCTGGTCGAGGGCGGCGAGCAGCAGGCCGAGCAGCAGCGCGCCGACCGCGACGAGCACCTTGCGGTGGCTCTGCCCCTCGCCCGGCACGGGGGCGGCTCCGCCGTCGGGCGGGGACGGGCGTACTTCCTGGGCCATGGGCGTCTCCTCCGGCGTTCTCCTCGGACCTCACGGCACACGACCCCTTCATCCTGGTCCGAATGTCCGGTTATGGCCTGCGGAAGGGCACGGCTGTTCGCCCGCCGGGAGGGGTCGGGCTGCATAATCGCTCGCAGTCGTATCGGGAGGGGACCCATCATGACCGGACATGTCTGTCCTGAGTGCGGTGTACAGAGACCTGGCTGCGCCTGCGCACGGGCGGAGATGGCGGCGGCCGAGGACTTCGACCCGCTCCGGATCAGGCCGTACGTGGTCCTGGAGTCCCCGGACTCCCCCGAGGAGACGGACGGGGCGTACGGGGCGGGAGGCGGGGGCGCCGCCTCCGACGGGGCCCGTGGCGCGGGCGGTCCGGCGGGCGCGGCTCCGGGCCGGACCGGGGGCGCTGCCGCCGGTGCGGTCCGTGGTGCCGCGGCGGACGGTCCGGGAGGCGCGTACGGGACCGGTTCCTTCCCCGCCGAGGACCCGCCGACGACCCAGCTGACGACCGTCCGCGTCGGCGGTGGCGCGCCCACGGCGCCGTACGGGCGTGCCCCCGGCGGGGGCGGCGGGCACGGAGGCCAGGGCGGGAGCGGAGGGCCTGACGGGCGGGGCGGGCTGGACGGACGCGGAGGGCTTGACGGGAGCCGTGGGCTCGACGAGCGGGGTGGGCGCGGCGGGCGGGGCGGGGGCGACCCGGCCGAGACCATGCCGCTGCTGCTGCGCGGCGTCGGCGACGTGTCCCGCGCGCCCGTGGAGCGGCGGGGCCGCAAGCGGGGGGTGCTGATCGCGGCGGTGGCCGCCGTCGCCGTGGCGGGCACCGCCGCCCTCGCCGCGGCCGTGCTCGGCGACGACGGGACCGACGACCGGGCCGCCGTCCCCGAGGTGACCACGAGCGCGTCCCTGAACGTCGCCGTCTCCGAGGCGCCCGCCCCCTCCTCGACGACCCCGGAGCCCTCCACGACCGCCCCGACGGCACGGCCGACCTCCGCCTCCCCGTCCGCCACGCCCACCCCGACGGCGAGCGGCACCACCACGGCACCCAGCGCCACACCGACCACGACGGGCACGGGGGCGCCTCCGGCCTCCCCCACCTCGCAGGCACCGGTCGCCCCGCCGACGACGGCAGGGCCCACGGGGACGCCGACGCCCACCGGCACACCGGACGAGGAGGCCCCGACCCTGAGCTCCGGTTCGAGCGGGCCGGAGGTACGGGAGCTGCAGCGACGGCTGATCGCCGTGATGGTCTACCGCGGGCGCGTCGACGGACGGTACGACGACGAGCTCCGGGAGGCGGTGGAGGAGTACCAGTCGTACATGTACATCCAGGGCGACACCCCCGGCGTGTACGGCCCCCACACCCGGGCGGTGCTCGAACGGCACACCCCCTACATCTGAGCGTCCGGGAGGCCGGGAGGCCGGGAGGTCCGGGAGGTCCGGGAGGTCCGGGAGGTCCGGGATCGGGCGGGGCGGGATCGGGCGGGGCGGGGCTTCCGGAGGGGCTCCGGGAGGGCGGCGCTCCGGCCCGGGGCCGGTCATGGGCGGCCCCGGGGTGCCTCCGGCGGGGCCTTCCCGCCGGGCCCCGCTCGGGTGCGGCCGGAGGGCCGGAGACCGGACTGGTTGGCCAAGACGGCCTCCCGTTTTGTATCGTGCAAGAACAAAGTGGCCCCGCCCGCAATCCCTGACCGGTGGGCGGGACCACTTCGTTCTCCGCACACCCCTTCTGGAGACCCGATGCCCGCCATCACCCCGGCACCGCTCACCGCCCGCGCCCTGCTCCTGGACATGGACGGCACCCTCGTCAACTCGGACGCCGTCGTCGAGCGCTGCTGGCGGCGCTGGGCGGACCGGCAGGGCCTCGACGCGGACGCCGTGCTCAAGGTGGTGCACGGCCGCCAGGGGTACGCCACGATGGCGCTCCTCCTCCCCGACCGCCCGATGGCGGAGAACCACGCCGACAACCGGGCCATGCTCGCCGAGGAGACGGCCGACATGGACGGCGTCGTGCCGATCGCCGGTGCCGCCGCCTTCATGGCCGCGCTCGCGGAGCTGCCGCACGCCCTGGTGACCTCGGCGGACGAGGCGCTCATGCAGGCGCGGATGGGCACGGCGGCGCTGCCCATACCGGTCGACCGGGTCACCGCCGAGCACGTCGGGGCGAGCAAGCCGGACCCCGAGGGCTTCCTCAAGGGCGCGGCCGAACTGGGCTTCGCCCCGGAGGACTGCGTCGTCTTCGAGGACTCCGAGGCGGGGATCGCGGCGGGCCGCGCGGCCGGGATGCGGGTCGTGGGCGTGGGCCCGCGCGCGGCGGCCTTCGGACCGGACGCGCACGTCGAGGACCTCACCCGGCTGCGGGTGGACCCGACGGCGGACGGCGCGATCACCCTGACGTTCCTGCCGTAACGGCCGCCGCCCCGGCCAGGCCCTCCGGCAGTACGGACTCGGGCCGGGCGCCCGCGTCCACCGAGGGCCCGGCTCCGGACCGCGGTTCGGGCTCGACTTCCGGCCCGGCCCGGCCTGGCCCGAACCCGACGGCATCGGACAATGGCATGGTGAGGCGCAAGAGGGAGAGGAAGCGGCCCGACTGGGGCGTACCGAAGGGGATCGTCCTGCTGGCGACGCCGGAGGGCTGGCGCATCACCGTGCTCACCGTGGAAGGCGGAATGCTCTGCGGGCGCCTGGACGTGCCGGTCAGCACCGATCCGCAGGACGCACGGGCCGCAGCCGGAGCAATGGTGAAGGACCTCGCGCGCGACTCCCACGGCACCGAGGTCGAGGTGAACTGGGATCCGCCCGTGGAGCCCTGGTCCTGGACCGCCCGAGTCGCCCTCGCCCTCGCCCTCGGGGGCGTACCACCTTCGCCGGACACCGGGCCTTGAACGAGGCGGACGGCGAGTGCCGACCCCGACGAGACCCCGGGCCGGGAAACGGCCCGGGGTCTCGTCCTGCGCGCACCCCGCCCCTCCGGGACCGCCCCACCCCACGCACCCCGCGCCTTCGCGCGCGCGGGACCCGTCGACGCACCGCACCCGGCCTCCGAGCCCGGGGCCCTCGGCAGCCGTAGCTCGCCCTCCCGAGCACGGGAGCGCACTCCCCGGCAGAGGACGCGCACCCCCAACCCCTGCCGGGCATACGGCTCCGGCCGCCCCCGGTCCTTCCCGGCGGGCGGCCCCGCCCCGTACCGCGCATCACCCCGGGGCCGGGGCCCCCACCCCGCGCCCCTCCTGACGCGACCCCCTCCCGGCGCGGGGACACCCCGCGCCCCTCCCGGCACAGCCCCCTCCCGGGCGCGGGACGACCCCGCCCCTCCACGCGCGAAAGCGCCCCCCGCACCGCGCGGAACAGCGGCCCCGGACTCCCTCCGCCGCGCGCCCCGGCGCCCCCGCCTCCCCACCTCCTTTACACCGGGCGGAATCTGTCACTCCGTCAGGACTCGTCACACCCCTTGATGTGATGTGTCCATGTCGCCACTCTGTTACCTGGCGCACCCCTCACGGAAACCTGGCGCCGCCACGATGACCGGGCCCACCGCCCGGCACCCCACCCGGGGGACGGCGACAGCCGAGGTCCCCCCGACTCAAGGGAGTTCCCATGCCCCTCCACGCCGTCTACGCGCGTCGACTCGCCGTTCTCGCCACCTCCGCCGCCCTCGCCCTGACCGGCGCCCTGGCCACCGCCCCGACCGCCCAGGCGGCCATGCCGACCCCGGTCAGCGCCGCCACCGCCCGTACCTACCTGGCCGCCCTCACCGTGCAGGCGGAAGGTTCCACCTCGGGTTACAGCCGGAGCCTCTTCCCGCACTGGATCACCCAGTCCGGCACCTGCAACACCCGCGAGACCGTCCTCAAGCGGGACGGCGTGAACGTCGTCACGGACGCCGCCTGCGCCTCAGTCAGCGGCAGTTGGTACTCGGAGTACGACGGCGCCACCTGGACCGCCGCGTCGGACCTCGACATCGACCACATGGTCCCGCTCGCCGAGGCATGGCGCTCGGGCGCCGCGTCGTGGACGACCGCGCAGCGCCAGTCCTTCGCGAACGACCTGACCCGACCGCAGCTCATCGCCGTCACCGACAACGTCAACCAGGCCAAGGGCGACCTGGACCCGGCGAAGTGGCTGCCCTCGCGGACCGCCTACCGCTGCACGTACGTCCGCGCGTGGGTGGACGTGAAGCACTACTGGAACCTCAGCGTGGACGCCGCCGAGAAGAGCGCGCTCCAGACCGTCCTGAACGGCTGCTGACCGGACCGCACCTGAGACGGCGTCACCTTCGGCCGACGGGAAGCGAACAGCACCGCACACCTCCCGTCGGCCGAATGTTGAACTTGCAAGCACTAGTGAGGGGTGCCTAACCTTGCGGGGCCTCATCGGTTTCCGTCCCCACGCCCCGTCCACCCCACGGACAGGGCCAGGCCGAAGGAGTCCCCCCATGAACGACCCGAACAACCCGAACAACCCGAACGGCTCGACCCACCCGAGCGGCCGGAGCGGCCCGAGTGCCACGAAGGGCGGGAGCACTCCGCCCGCCCGGAGCACCCGGACCGCCCCGCACGAACCGGCCGGTCCGGCACACCGTCTGAACCGGGCGCAGCCGTACGCGCTCGGCGTCTTCCGGATCGTCGTCGGTCTGCTCTTCGCCTGCCACGGCGCCGCCGCCCTCTTCGGCGTCCTCGGCGGCTCGGCGGGCGGCGGCACGGTCCCCGCAGGCACCTGGCCCGGCTGGTACGCCGCCGTCATACAGCTGGGCGCCGGTGGTCTGGTCCTGGCCGGTCTCGGTACCCGGAGCGCCGCGTTCCTCGCCTCGGGCTCGATGGCGTACGCGTACTTCACCGTCCACCAGCCGGAGTCCCTCTTCCCGCTCCAGAACGGCGGGGAGATCGCGGCGGTGTTCTGCTGGGCCTTCCTCCTCTTGGTGTTCACCGGGCCCGGAGCGCTGGCTCTCGACGGGCTCTTCGGTGACCGGGTCGGCCCGGACACGACGGATCGCGGCACGAACGCCGACCGCGAGGAACAGGGCACACCGGTCACGGCCTGACACCCGCTAGCGGAAAGGGCCGGAATCCACAGCGCGTCTTCCGGCCCTTTCCGAACCCCGCGCCCCCGGGAACCAGCCGCTCGCTCCGAGCGTTTTCCGTCAAACCCGCACAGCATCGCGCGGCTCCGACCGGGGCCGCGCGCACGACGTCCCGGCGCGCACGGCCGGGCGGAGCGCACGCCGTCCCGATGCGTGCCCCGGTCCGCCGGTCCGCCACCCCCGGCGCACCGCACCCACCCGGAAGGCGGCCCACCGCCTCCGCGTAGGCTCTGGCCCTGTGAATCTGCTCGACAGCCTGGGATCGCTGCGGTCGCTCACCGCCGGTCCATGGATATACCCGGTGGTGGCGGCGTCGATCCTGCTCGACGTCTTCCTGCCCGTGCTGCCGAGCGGTTTCCTGGTGATCACCGCCGCCACGGCGGCGGCGACGGCCACGGCGGCCACCCCCGACGTCCCCTCGCTCCTCCCCCTGCTCCTCTGCGCGGCAGGCGCATCGGTGCTCGGCGACTTCCTGGCGTACCGGCTGGCGCTCCGGGGCGGGCCCAGGATCGACCGGGCCCTCGCCCGGTCGAAGCGCCTGTCCCTGGCGCAGGAACGCCTCGGCACCGCCCTGGCCAGGGGCGGCGGCCTGCTCGTGGTCCTCGCCCGGTTCGCCCCTGCGGGACGCTCCGTGGTCTCCCTGGGCGCGGGCGCGGCGAAGCGGCGCGTGGAGGAGTTCCTGCCGTGGTCGGCGCTCGCGGGCGTGACCTGGGCCTCGTACAGCGTGGGGCTCGGCTGGCTCGGCGGTCAGTGGCTGGGCGCGACCTGGTTCAGCGCGGGGGTGTCCACCCTCGCGCTCTTCCTCGCGGGCGGGCTCGCCGCCTGTGTCCTGCGGCGTCCGGTCACGACTGCGGCACCCGCTTCCTGACGGCGGCGGCCCCGGGGTGCGCGCCGCGCACCTCCAGACCGTCGAGGAGTCTCGCGGTGGCCTGCGCGATCTCGTCCACGGCCCGCTCGAAGACCTCGCGGTTGTGGGCGGCGGGCGCCCGGAAGCCGGAGACCTTGCGGACGTACTGGAGGGCGGCGGCCCGGATGTCGTCCTCGGTCGCCTCCTCGGGCAGGACGGGCGGGCGGAGAGTCTTGATGCTGCGGCACATGCCTCCAGTGTGACGCGTGCCACTGACAGACGCCGGGGCGCGGGCGCCGGCCGGGCACCCCGTATCCGTGCCCGCACGTCCACCCGTGCCCCGTACTCCATCCTTCTCCGCCCCGTTCTCCCCTCCCCCTGTTCCTCCCCCTGTTCCTCCCCCTGCCCCTCTCTCTGTCCCCCTCTCTCCGCCCCCTCCCCCTGCCCCTCCCCCTCGCCGGGTCACCCCAGCCCGCCGACCTCCCGTCTGGTCCGTGCGTTGATCTCGGCGGCGCGGGCCCGCAGCTCGCGCAGGGGGGTGGCGGGCTGTACGTCGGAGGGCTCGGCCTCCCACTGGGTGCCGCCGTGTACGGCGCGGATCAGAAAGCGTCCGGCGACGCTCTCCAGATAGAAACCGACCCGCCCCGTGGCGGTGTCGCGTACGAGGTCACCGACCTCGGGCAGTGGCTGCACGCATCCCCTCCTTCCCGATTCCTGAAGCGTGCCGGAAGCGCTCCTGAAGACGCTCCCGACACTTGGGGAGAACCAGAGAAGCCCCACCGGCCCGCCCTGTCAACGTATCTCTAGAGATGTCCCCCGTTGGATGGATCGAAGGGCGGGGACGCAGGTGTGCGTGGACGTCGGCGGCGGGGTGCGCCGTAGGGTGTCGCGGAAAGGAAGGGAGTGGCCCACCCGTGACCGACCAGGACAGTGCCCGTCGCCCCAAGTACCGTCGTATCGCCGATGAGTTGAGAACCGCGATCCACTCGGGCGCGTTCGCCCCGGGCGACCGGCTCCCTGGCGAGAACGACCTCATGACGACGTACGACGTGGCCCGGATGACGGCCCGCCAGGCGCTCTCCGTGCTGCGCGACGAGGGCCTGACCGAGGCGCGCAGGGGTGCCGGGGTGTTCGTCCGCTCCTTCCGCCCGCTGCGCCGCCGGGGCATCCCCCGTCTGTCCGAGGGGCTCTGGGGGAACGGGCGTTCCATCTGGACGGCGGACGTGGGGGACGAGCGGGACCTGGTGGTCGACCAGGTCGAGGTGACCGAGGCGCGGGCGGGCGGGCGGATCGCGGCGACGCTGGGGCTGCCGCCGGGGGCGCCGGTGTGCGTCCGCAGCCGCCGGTTCGTCCTGGACGCCGAGCCGGTGCTGCTCTCGGTCTCCTACCTCTCCGCCGAGCTGGTGCGCGGGACGCCGGTCGCGGAGCCGGACACCGGGCCGGGCGGCCTGTACGCGCGGCTCGCGGAACTGGGGCAGCGGCCGGTGCGGTTCCGGGAGGAGATCCGCTGCCGGATGCCGACGGGGGAGGAGTCGGACCGGCTGGGTCTCGGATCGGGGACGCCGGTGATCCTGATCGGCCGGACGGCGTTCACGGGCCCCGGGGTGGCGGTGGAGCTGAACGAGATGACGCTGGACTCGTCGGCGTACGTGCTGGAGTACGACTTCGACGGATGAGGCCCGGAGGGGCGGCGGAGGTTCGCCGCTGTCGAGGAGTCCGGTCCGGAGGGGGCGGCGGTGCCGCCGCCGACGGCCCGGTCCTGCCCGTCGAGGGGGAGGGAAGTCACGGCGAAGGCCGGAAAGTTGTGCGGGCGGGGTGAAGAGCGTGCGTATCCTGTGTGCTCGCCGGGCCCCACAGGCGGGAGCCGGGCAGAAACCGAGGGACATCCATGCTTCGCGCACGCACGTTCGCGGCCGTGACCGCGGCCGCCGCCTCCGGCATCCTGCTGCTGCCCACGCAGGCACAGGCCGCCGGTTCGGTCCACCTGTACAAGGTCTACTACGACAGTCCGGGCACCGACAACCGGTCGAACGGCAGCCTCAACGCCGAGTACGTACAGATACGGAACACGACCTCGGCGGCGGTCAACCTCCGGGGCTGGACGCTCACGGACGCGTCGAACCACAAGTACGCCTTCGGCAACTTCGTCCTCGGCAAGGGCAAGACCGTGACGCTCCACACGGGCCGGGGCACGAACACCGCCGCGCACGTCTACCAGAACCGCGGTGCGTACGTCTGGAACAACGACCGCGACACGGCGACGCTGCGGAAGTCGAACGGCGCGCGGATCGACGTCTGCTCGTACAACTCGACGCGGGTCGACTACAAGTGGTGCTGACGCACCGCACCTGACGTCCTCCGTCGGGTCAGGGGGTCCCGGAAGAACTCCGGGACCCCTTGTCGTCGTCGGGATCGACGGGCGTACGGGCGGCGGGTACGCCCTGCTGCACGTCGGAGTTGACCTGCCCGCCGAGCGTCATGACGTTCAGGGTGGCGGAGTTCTCGTTGGCGATGGCCTTCTCGACCCGGGCGACGAGCGTCGAGAACGCCTCGCGCCGGGGCAGGTTGAAGTACGGCCCCACCTTGGTCTCGAAGTAGACGCGCTCATGCCCGAGGAGCTGTTCGGTGGAGCGGTAGTTCTTCCACTGCTCCCGGTACCGGAAGACGCTCTCCAGGGACACCGCGGCGACGACGACCACGCTCAGGACGGTGGCGGTGACCCGGGCGAAGGCCACGTCCAGATTGACGAAGACGGGCACGAGCGACCCCCCGACGACGGAGACGGTCCGCATCCGCAGATGCATCGCCTTCATACGGGTCGCCTTGACGTCGTACCAGCCCTGGTACTGCGACAGCCGACCCTCTATGTAGCGCTGCGGCGTCATCTCACCGCTCCGCACCTCGGATCCGGGCGCGTCCCCCACGTCAGTCATGCGGGGAGTACACCGGCCGTGCGGCCCGGCCGTCAACTCTTCGCCCATTCCCCCACAGCCCACCACAAGGTACGTTCATCCCACCTTCAGACAAAGGCACTTCAGGGAGGCTTCCCGTGGCGCAGGCCCACATCGCTCACTCGACCACGACCAAGGTCGGCATCGCCCTCGGCGTCCTGGCCGCCGCCTTCGCGGCCCTGGCGCTCCACTCGACGAGCACGCCCCAGGCGTCCGACCGCCAGACGGGCACGGTCAAGCCCGCGGTCGCGTCCGACCGCGAGACCGGCACGGTCAAGTGGGTCACGACGGCGAAGACCGCGGGCGACAAGAAGGTCGAGGTCATCAAGTAGGACCACCGCCCCGGCCCGCACGACGAGGGTGCCCTTCGGCCACGAAGGCCGAAGGGCACCCCCGTGTCACCGCCCTCGCACCCCGGCACCGCCACCGGCCTGGCAGGATCGACGGCGGTGGGGCAGTACGACGGAAGGGGGAGGCCAGATGCGTTCCGGTCCCGAACGGTCACCGGCCGAGGAGACGCTCGCCGGGCTCCTGGACGGCCTGCGCGGTCTCCGGGTCCACACCAAGAACGGCGTACCGAGCAGGCACAAGCCGCTGGCCCTGGCCTGGGCGATCTCCAGGGTCTCCGCGGGGAAGCCCCGGCTGGCGCCCTGGCGGGAGTTCCGCGAGGAGGTGGGGGGACTGCTGGAGGAGTTCCGGACACCCGGATCGTCCGTCACTCCCCAGTACCCGTTCTGGCATCTGGGCACCAGCGACATCTGGGACGTCCGGGGCCTGCCCGCCGGGCAGGACACCGCCCCCGGGGTGGCCATGCTGGAGAAGCTCGATCCCGAGGCGGGCCTGAGCCAGGAGGCCGCGCGTCTCCTGGGCGACGCCTCCGCCCGCCTGAAGGCCATCGCCGTCCTGCGCGAACACCACTTCACCGGCATCGACCAGCAAGCCCTGCTGACGCGGCTCGGCCTGGCGGACTACACGACGGCGAGCGGCACGACGGACCCGGCGGACGGCGACGGGGCCGCGGGCCCCGCCGCACGGCGCGAGTCCACCCACTCGCGCGTGATACGCGACTCCGCGCTCACGCTCAAGGTGAAGAGCCTGCACGAGAACCGTTGCCAGGCGTGCGGCCTGCGACTGCCGACCCCCCGGGGCGACTACAGCGAGGCCGCCCACATCCGGGGCCTCGGCCGCCCCCACCACGGCCCCGACGTCCTGTCCAACCTGCTCGTCCTGTGCCCGAACCACCACACGCAGTTCGACCTGCTCGGCCTGTACGTGGACACCGACGACACCGTCCGCCTCACCATGGACGACAGCGAGGTCGGCGTCCTGCGCCGCCACCCCGACCACCGGATAGACCCGAGACACCTCGCCCGCCACCGAACCCTGTGCGGCAAGGACACCCCCGACCGGAAGGCCGCCGAACGCATCGCGGGGAACCCGCTCCCTGACGCCTCCTCGGACGCCCGCAGGGAGCCCGCCCACCCTCACCGCCACGCTCCGGACCCAGCCCGGCGAGCACCGGCCGAACGCCGAGGACCCCCAGCCGCGATCGACTGAGGGCCCTCGTCCTGGTGGGCGCGGACGGTTTCGAACCGCCGACATCTGCTTTGTAAGAGCAGCGCTCTACCCCTGAGCTACGCACCCGTGGAAGAAGCATCAGCCTACATGGCACGGGGGTGGGTGCCGCAAACCCGTTCCCGGGGGTGGGGGCGCCACGCGCGCCCGTGCCCACTCCCCTCGTCCCCGTGCCCCCGGCCCCGGTCCTCGCGCGTGCCCCGGGCCGCGCGCCACCGGGCCCCGCGCCCCCGACCGGGGGTTACCCCCACCCCCGGTCCGGTGGGTCGCCGGATCGTGGGGGGTGGGGTGGGGGGCGTACGTTTCGGGGACTGTTCGCGTTCTTGGGGGTTCGGGGTCATGGTCGCTGGTCGTGGGGGGCGCGTGCTGTTCGTGTCCGGGGTCGTTCTGCTCGGGGTGCTCGGGCTCGGCGGGTGCGGGTCGCCCGATGTCGAGGGCGCTCCCGTCGAGCGGAAGACCTTCGCCTTCGAGGGCACCGCGCTCACCGTCGACTCCGACGACTCCGAGCTGATCATCACCCCCGCCGACATCGACGACGTCCGGGTCGAGCGGCAGATCGACGGGTGGGTGTTCATGGGGTCCGGGCCGAAGCCCGAGTGGAAGCTGGCCGACGGACGGCTGACCCTGCGCGTCGACTGCGACGCCGTCGCCTCCAGCTGCGGCGGTGTCCACCGGATCGAGGTGCCGCGCGGTGTCGCCGTCACCGTCCAGGACGACAACGGCGGCGTCACCGCCGAGGGCTTCGGCACCCCGCTGAAGATCCGTTCCGACAACGGCCACGTCCGGGTGAGCCGGGCCACCGCCGCCCTCGACCTCAGCAGCGACAACGGCGACATCACCGTCGGGCCCGGCGCCACCGCCCCCGACATCGTCGCCCGCTCCGACAACGGCTCCGTCCGGATCACCCTCGGGGCCGTGCCCCGCCGGGTCGAGGCCGTCACCGACAACGGCGACATCACCGTCGCCCTGCCCACCGCCGAGTACGAGGTGACGGGCGCCAGCGGCAACGGCCGGGTCCGGATCGACGTCCCCCGCCGGGACGCCTCCGGGCACTCCGTGAGCGCCCGGAGCGACAACGGCGACGTGACCGTCCGCACCGCGGACTGACCGGCCCGTGTGTTCGTCCGTGCCGGGTGGGACAATGAACCGGACCGGGCACGGCGGACACAGCACGGGAGAGGTACGTGGCGGCGAGCGACGCGAGGGGGGCGGGCGGCGTCCGGCATCGTGACGCGCCCCGCCGGGCAGGCACCCGTTCCGAGAGCGGCCCGCCGCCGGGCCCCTCCGGTCTCCGGCTGGCCCTCGCCCTGCCCCTGCTCGTCGGCGTCCTGCTGCCGGGCGCCTTCGCGGGCGGCGGCACCCGCCGCTGGTTCGGCGGACGCGGCGAGAGCCAGCGCGCCGAGGCCCAGGCCGCCAAGGACGCCGCCGCCGCGGCCTTCTACGAGCTCGACACCGCCCAGCGCGGCCTGCGGATCTCCCTGGAGACGATCACCGCGGTGGACAGCTCCCCCGAGGCCCGCCGCGCCGTCGAGGGCTTCGAGGCGCTCGGGCGCCGGATCGACGAGGTCAGCCACACCTACATCGGCGCGGTCGACGCCCATGACCTGGACCGTGACGAGCTGGACGCGGCGACCGCCTCCCGCGCCCGTGCCGAACTGACCCGCGCCAAGGAGGAGCTGGACCGCGCCAAGGCCGAGCTCGACCGGTTCGAGCAGGGTCTCGGCCCGCTCCTGGACCGTGCCGAGACCCAGCTCGCGCGGCTCGCGCCCGCGGTGGAGCGCGCCCGGGGGGCCCTGCGGGGCGCGAGCGGCGCCCTGGACTCCGTACGGGAAGCCGGTCTGCGGGCGGATGACCTCGCGGCCCGGCTCGCGGCCCTCGGGCCCGAGCTGACGCTGCTCAACGAGGGTGCCGGGCGGCACGGCGTCGCCGAGACCCTCCAGCGCGCGGACCGGGTGCTCCGGGACGCCGAGGCGGTACGGGCCGAGGCCGGGCGGCTGCCCGAGCGGGCCGCCGAGATCGACCGGCGGCTGGTCTCCCTCCGTACCCGTGCCGAGGCGCTCGCCACCCGCGCCGAAGGGGTCGCACCGGTCCTCTCCGAGCTGCGGCGGCGGTTCTCCGCGGCCTGCTGGCAGGACCTCCAGCAGGTGCCCGACCAGGCCGCCGTCTCGCTCGGGCAGGCCGGGGAGCGGCTCGCGGAGGCCGGGCGGGCGCGGGCCGAGCAGCGCTGGCCGGACGCCACCTCGCTGCTCTCGACCGTCCGGGCGCTGCTCGACTCGACCGACGAGGCCGTGTCCGCGGCCGGGGAGCGGCTGCGGCGGCTGGACGCCGTCGCGGTGGACCCGAAGGCGGAGACCGACCGGGCCAGGTTCGCGGTGCGGGACGCCCAGCGGCTGGCGATGGAGGGCCGGAGCACGCCCGATCCCCGGCACGCCGGGCCGCTGGACGAGGCCGTGGCGCGGATCGACCGGGCGGTGGGGACCCTGGAGGGGCGCCACCCGGACTACTGGCACTTCCTGACCGAGCTGGAGGACGTACGGGCCACCGTGACGCGGGTCGTCGGCCGGATCCGGGAGGAGCGCGGGGCGGCCCACTGACCCGTCCGCCCCCGCACCGCCCCGGAACCGGCCAGGGCCCGGCCGGGCCGCACCCACCCGACGCCCCACCCCCGCCGGGCTCCGCGCGGGCCGGGCCCCGCAGACCCTGACGGGGTCCTCCTGTGCCGGGTCCTGTCGAGCCTCTAGCCTGTTCCCATGCCCCGTTACGAATTCCGTTGCCGTACTTGTGGTGACACCTTCGAGCTCAGTCGGCCGATGGCCGAGTCCGCCGCCCCCGCCGCCTGCCCCGCCGGGCACGACGACACCGTGAAGCTGCTCTCCGCCGTGGCGGTCGGCGGCTCGGCCGCCCCCGCTCCGGGCGGCGGCGGAGGCGGTGGTGGGGGCGGCTGCTGCGGCGGTGGCTGCTGCGGTTAGTCCCGGGACGCGGCGGCGGCGCGGAAGCGGCGCAGGATCTCCTCCCCCGCCGCGACCCCGCGTTCGGTGAGGACGTCGAGGTGGGGGACGGTCCAGTCGCTGTCGGCCAGTTCGCCGTGGCCGGGCCGCCAGGCGCGGTCGGCGGCGAGCAGCAGGTCGGCGTCGAGGAGGGAGTCGCCGGCCGCGAGGGTGAGCGTGGCGCCGGTGCGGCGGGCGACCTCCCGGACGGCCGCGCCCTTGGTGAGCGGCTTCGGCACCGCGTACACCTTGCGGCCCTGGAGGGAGACCGTCCAGCCGCGTTCCCCCGCCCAGGTCCCGAAGCGGGCCAGCCAGTCGGCGGGGAGGCGTTCGCGTTCGACGACGAGGTAGGCGAAGAGGTCCTCGGCGACCCGGTGCTTGCGGACCCAGGACAGGTCGGTGGTGGCGGTGAGGTAGGCGCGGATCTCGGAGAGCGGCGCGCACTCCTCGGCGAGGCGGCGCAGTACGGAGGCGTGCCAGTCGGGGTCGGAGACGCCGTCGACGAGGATGTGTCCGCCGTTGGCGCAGATCGCGTACCTGGGTGCGGTGCCGGGGAGCTGGATGCGCAGGTACTGCTTGCGGGTCCGGGTGGTGGTGGGGACGAAGACGGCTTCGCCGGTGAGGCGGGCGAGGAGACCGGCCGCCTCCTCCGTCATGTAGGAGAGCGGCCTGGACTCGTGGACCTCGACGCAGAGCAGCCGGGGTGCCTGTGCGTCGGGCATTCCGAGGGCGAGTGCGGCGGACGAGTAGATGAGGGTGCGGTCGAGGTCGCTGGCGACCAGGGTGGTGGCGCTGCTCATCGGGACACCACCGTCCGGCCGTCGGCTCCGGTGGCCCCTCGGGTGTAGTGGGGGTGGATGAGGCCGACGCAGCTGTACGGGAGGCCGTCGACCTCCTCGACGGGTACGCCGCGCTGAGCGGCGAGGAGCCGGACGTGCGCGAGGTCGGCGTCGGCGCCGCGCCGGGCGAGGATCTTCCAGGGGACGCGGCGGAGCAGTACGCGGGTGGTCTCGCCGACGCCGGGCTTGACGAGGTTGACGTCGTGGATGCCGTACTCCTCGCTGATCCGCTCGACGGCGGCCCAGCCCTCCCAGCTGGGGGTGCGGTCGGCGGAGAGGAGTTCCTCCACCTCGTGGCCGACGGTGGCGGCGGCTTCGTCGAAGCGGGCGGTGACCGCGTCGAGGAAGGCTCCGGAGAGGTCGGCGTCCGCGAGTTCCCGGTAGTGCTTGGCGCCGTGGAAGTCGTCGGGTCCGACGAGGTCGGCGCGCAGGACCGTGCGGGAGATCAGGCCGGACACCGTGGAGTTGAGGCAGGCGGAGGGGATGAGGAAGTCCTCGCGGGTGCCGTAGGTGCGGACGCAGGAGCCGGGGTCGGCGAGGACGGTCATCTCCGGGTCGAAGCCGGTGATGCCCTCGGCGGCCTCGAACTTCCTTATCGCTTCGGCGAGTTCGCGGGCGATGGCGCCCTTGCCGGTCCAGCCGTCGACGAACACGACGTCGGCGGGGTCGTGGTGGGCGGCGAGCCAGCGCAGGGCGTTGGCGTCGATGCCCCGGCCGCGCACGATGGAGACGGCGTAGTGGGGCAGTTCGAGGCCGTGGCGGGCCTGTGCCCAGCGGCGCATGAGGATGCCGACGGGGGTGCCCGCGCGGGCGAGCGAGACGAGGACGGGGCGGCGGCCGGGGCGCTCGGCGAGGACGGTCTCGGTGATGACGCCGACGGCGTGGGCGAGGCGGGCGGCGGAGGCTTCCAGGGCGCTGTGGAAGAGCTCCTGGTAGGCGGCGCTCGGCTGGTACTCGACGGGCAGCGATTCGGCGTAGTGGGCGCCGCCGTTCTGGACGGCTTCCTCGCGTTCCTCGGTGGGCGCCTCCAGTGCGACGTCCGAGAGGTCCTGGAGCAGCCAGCCGACCTCTTCGGGGGCGTACGAGGAGAAGGCGGGGCCGCGGAGGGGCTCGGGCAGCATGGAGCTCCTTTCGGGAGCTTCGGGACCGGGGGTCCTGGGGGTGTGCGAGGGCACGACGGCGAGGACGACGCGGGGGATGTGCGCGGCGAGCTGGGCGAGGAGGCCGTCCGGGGCGTGCAGCCCGGGGGTGTCGGCGGTGGAGTCGACGACGGCGACGACGGCGTCGAAGCCCGCGCCCGCCACGTTGTACGCGTACCGCTCGCCGGGGCCGTCGGCGGGGTCGTCGTGGGCGGGGAAGACGAGCCGGGTGCGTATCGCGTAGCCGGGGTCGTCGACGGCGAGGACGGGTGAGCGGGTGGTGGTGGAGTAGTGGACGTCGTGTCCGGCGTCCTCCAGGGCGGTGGCGAGGCGCAGCGGCGCGTACATCAGCTCCTCGAAGCCGAGGACGAGGACGCGGCGGGCGCCGTGGAGGGCGGGGGCGAGGCGGGCGGCGAGGCCGGGGAGCGCGGCTTCCAGACGGGCGCGGTGCGCGGGGGTGAAGCCGTGGCGTCCGCCGTCGGGCAGTCCGCGGGGCCAGCGGAGGTCGACCCGGAGCGGGGCGGGGCGGGGCTCGGGCGGCGGGGGTACGGCCGCGGGGGCGGTCTCGTGCGCCGCGACGAGTGCCTGGCCCTTCTCCAGGACCCCTTCGGGGAGGCGTACGGTTCCGGCGGCGCCTGCGACCAGGTCGACGCGGGCGCCGATCTCCTCGGCGAAGGCGTCGAGGCGGCCGAGGTCGGCGGCGGAGCGCATGTCGACGAGGGCGACGACGACGTACCGCTCGCGGGGGTGGCGCTCGTGGAGGGCGCGGACGGTGTTGAGGACGGTGTTCCCGGTGGAGAACTCGTCGTCGACGAGGACGAGGGGTCCGTCGCCGGTGAGGAGGCCGGGGTCTTCGGGGAGCAGTAGGTGGGAGGTGGCGTGGGAGTGGGACTCCTCGAAGCCTCCCGCACCGGCGACCCCGGCGACGGGGCGGCGGGTGGAGTGGAGGTAGGGGGCGTGGCCGATCCCGTCGGCGACGGAGTGGCCGAGGGCGGTGGCGGTCTCGGCGTAGCCGAGGACGACGGCGCGGGCGGCCTCCTCGGCGCCGAGGAGGGCCAGGACGCGCCGTCCGAGTGCGAGGCCCGCGCCGTGGACGACGGAGGGGCGCTGCGGCACGTGCTTGCCGAGCACGCTGGAGACCAGCAGGTGCGCGCGCTTGGGGTTGCGGCGCAGTGCGAGGCCCAGCAGGCCGGGCAGTTCTTCGTCGCCGGTCAGTTCGACGCCCAGTCGCTCCGCGACCCACGTTCCGGTCCACACCACGTCGTCGACGTCCCTTCGTCAGCCGGCCAGTCCGGCGGTGAGCAGTTCCACGAAGCCGATGTCCTCGTTGGCGACGCCGAAGACCTCGGCGCGCAGCAGGATGCGCTCGGCCCAGGCGCGGTGCGGCTTCACTTCGTTCATCTTGTTGGTGTAGGCGGAGCGGAGGACTCCGCCGCCGCCCCGTTCGGGCCTGAGGATGTCCTGGGCGTCGCTCCACTCCTCGTGGCTGACCACGGAGAGGGCGTGCACGGGCACCACGTGGGTGGGGTGGATGCAGGTCTTGCCGAGGAGGCCGTTGGCGCGGTCGAGTTCGATCTCTCTGAGGAGTCCGTCGAGGTCGTGCTCGATGAGGGCGGTGCGCAGGTCCTCGGCGCGGCCCTCCAGGAAGGGGCTGCGGCGCAGCTGCGGCTTGAACATGCGCTCGCCGGGGCGGAAGTACTCCCAGACGGGTCCGGTGACGGTGAAGCCGGTGCCGTCGGAGCGGCTGAGGACGTTGACGACGTCGGCGATGACGTTGGCGACGATCTTGACGTCGTAGGCGGTCATGTCGGGCGAGCGGCGCAGTCCGTAGGCGGAGCAGAAGTCGGTGACGCCGAGGCGGAGGGCGAGGACGCGGTCGCGGTGCTTCTCGGTGATCGCGGCGATCCCGGCGAGGGTCTCGGCCCGGGTCTCCAGGTGGAGGAGTTCGGGGGACTCCAGGACGGGCATGGCGAAGAGGCGTCGTCCGCAGGTGCGCTCGGCGAGGGCGAGGGCGTCGAGGAAGGGTCCGCCGCGGCTTTCGGTGAACTTGGGGAGTACGAATCCGGACAGCAGGCGGACGGTGTCGCCGAGGCGGTCGACGAGTCCGGTGATCTGGTGCGGTTCGCGGACGCGGATGAAGAGCAGGGGGAGGTCCGTGCCGGTGCCGTCGTCGGTGGCGGTCCCGGCGGCGAGGTCGGCGAACTGGCGGACGAGGTTGGTCTCGCCCGCCTCGACGTCGGCGTCGCTGATGGAGTCCTCCAGGCAGAGGACCATGGAGACCACTCCGCGGGCGGCCTGTTTGCGGATGTCGTCGGCGAGCAGGGGGCGGGTGGCCGGGCTGTAGAGGGTGGCTCCGAGGGCCACGGCGAGGGTGCGGGCGGGCGAGTCGGCCGTGAAGACGGCGGGCTCCCGGTGGAACAGCCTGGCCCTCGTCGTGGACGGGATGTGACTGAAATGACGCATATGGGTCCCCGTCTGCCTTTCTCGACCCTGACGACATGTGGCCGGTAATAGTACGTAGGTGCGGGTGTCGTTAGTTCCCTCCCCTGATGAAATCCAGGTAACCCGACCGCCTCCCTCCGCCGGGCCGGGGCATCCATGGTGCCCCCGCGTTGTCCGCGGGGGCGACGGGAGGGCAGGATTGCGGTCATGACGCACGCGATGCTGAAGGGCTCCAACGTCCCTCTCGACACCGCGGCCGTACGGGCCGTGCTCCGCTGGACCCCGGGCCCCGGGGTCCCCGACGTGGACGCGTCGGCCCTGCTGCTCGGGCTTTCCGGGCGGGTACGGTCCGACGCCGACTTCGTCTTCTACAACCAGCCGCGCCACCCCTCGGGGCTGGTGCGGCGACTTCCGAAGAAGCGTGACTCCGAGGGTCTCACGGACACCGTGGAGGCGGACCTCGGCGGTCTGGAGGGTTCGGTCGACCGGGTGGTGATCGCCGCCTCCTCGGACGGCGGTACCTTCCGCTCCGTCTCCGACCTGCGCATCCTGCTGTACGACGCGGCGCCGGGGGCCGGGCGGACGCCGCTGGCCCTGTTCCCCGTGACGGCGGAGACCGGCGAGGAGACGGCCGTCATCTGCGGCGAGCTGTACCGGCGCGGGGACGGCTGGAAGTTCCGCGCGGTCGGCCAGGGCTACCCGACCGGCCTGGTGGGCCTGGCGACCGACTTCGGCATCTCGGTGGACGAGGACGCGCAGGACGCCGGGGACGAGCCGGACGTCCAGGACGCGCGGGAGACCCGGCCGGCCGGGGACGCCCCGGGCGCCGCCGTGCCCGACCTCGACCTGACCCTGGTCCACTCCCCCGTGCCGCCGCGGCCCGCGGCCCCGCCGATGCCCGACCGGGCGCCGGACCACGGCCACCCGGCGCCCGCGTACGGCTATCCGCAGCCCGTCGGCGCCGCCCCGGAACCGGCGCCCTCGCCGGACTTCCGGATGCCGCCCATGGGCCCCCAGTTCGTCCGGCCCTGAGGCCGGGGGCGGCGGCTACGTCTTGGTCTTGTAGCCGCGGCCCCACTGCAGGCCCCAGCCGTACAGCCGGTCCAGTTCGGCCTGGAAGCCGTAGACGAAGCGCACCTCGCGGCGGACGATCAGCTGGCCCTTGGTGTTCTCCACGGAGAAGACCGCGCAGGAGCGGGCCTGCGGGGCCCGCTCGTCGAGCTCGATCTCGATCCGGGGGCCGTTGCTCGGGTAGAGCGTGATCTTGGCGTGCGTCCGGTCGAAGGCGGGCGTCTGGTCGTAGATGTACGCGAAGAACAGCAGGCGCTTGATCTCGTCCTTGTGGTCCAGATTGACGTAGATCGTCTCCCCGGAGGAGCCGCCGAAGCGGTCGTCGCCGCTGAGCTTGACGTACGGGGCCTCGTTCAGGTCGCCGAAGAAGCCGCCGAGGGGCTGCACCACGCCCTTGCTGCCGTCGGACAGCTCGTAGAGGCAGCCCAGGTCCAGGTCGACGTTGACCATGCCCTGGGTGTGCGCCTGGACGACCTCGGGCTTGAACAGCTGCGAAGGGTTGCGCAGCAGCTGCGCGGTGCTGCGGCGCTGCCGCCCTTCCAGGTCGGAGGTCCGCATCCGCCAGGAGAGGTTCACCCGGAGGTTGCCGGTGGCCGCTCCCTGCTTGGTCAACGAGACGGTCGGGCGCCGTTTCGTCAGGTCGATCGAGTTCGACGCGGCGCTGCCCGAGTCGAAGTGCGCCGCCCTCCCCGGAAACAGGTTGTCCCAGAAGGCCATCCCGCCTTCACCCCCACTGCTCGTGTCCACCCGCACATGCCCGCGGGGCGGCCGGGTCCACCGGCCGCCCCGCAGAGAAGCGTTCCTCGTCGGCGGGGGCGTCACACCCCGGACGGCACCTCGGTCTTGTCCTCGGACGACCCCGAGCCGCCCCCGGCCGCCGCGAGCCGCTTGTTGCGGCGGACGGAGGACCAGAAGGACCAGGCGATCAGGGCGACGCCGATGAGACCGGTGACGACCTCGGGGATCTCGTACCGGATGCTGATCATGAGGATCACCGCCAGGGCGCCGATCGCGTAGTGCGCGCCGTGCTCCAGGTAGACGTAGTCGTCGAGGGTGCCCTGGCGGACCAGGTAGACCGTCAGCGAACGCACGTACATCGCGCCGACGCCGAGGCCGAGCGCCATCAGGACGATGTCGTTGGTGATGGCGAAGGCGCCGATGACACCGTCGAAGGAGAAGGAGGCGTCGAGGACCTCCAGGTAGAGGAACATGAAGAAGGCGGCCTTGCCGGCGAGCTTGACGGGGGCGACCTTCTTGCCGCTGCGCCTGGCCGCTTCCTCGGCCTCGTGCTCGCGCTCCTCGTCCTCCTCCAGCTTGTTCTCGAAGAAGCCGGAGAGACCGCCGACGACGAGGTACGTGATGAGGCCGGCGATGCCGGAGATCAGTACCGTCTGCGCCTTGTCGATGTGGGTGCCACCGTGCTGGTGGGCCTGGGTCGCGAAGGTCATCGCGCTGACCAGCAGGACGATGAGGGCGATGCAGACCGACAGCATGTCGACCTTGCCGAGCTTGGCCAGCGGGCGCTCCAGCCAGGCGAGCCACTTGATGTCACGGTCCTCGAAGATGAAGTCGAGGAAGATCATCAGCAGGAACATGCCACCGAAGGCGGCGATCGACGGGTGCGCGTCGGTCACCAGTTCCTGGTACTTGTCGGCGTCGTTCAGCGCGAGGTCGACGGCCTCGATCGGGCCGATCTTCGCGCTGATCGCCACGATCACGACGGGGAAGACCAGCCGCATACCGAAGACGGCGATGAGCACGCCGATGGTGAGGAAGATCTTCTGCCAGAAGACATTCATCTTCTGCACGATCCCGGCGTTGACCACCGCGTTGTCGAAGGAGAGCGAGATCTCCAGGACACAGAGGATCGCGACGACCCCGAAGGCCTGCCAGCCTCCGTACCACACGGCGACCACCAGGCCGAGCACAGTGATCGCGAACGACCAGCCGAAGGTTTTCAGAATCACTGGCTACCCCATTGTGAAATGAACATGCCTTTACGAAACGTTGACCCCGAAGTCTAGAGCGATGCCCCGGAGGCCGGACGCGTACCCCTGGCCCACCGCGCGGAACTTCCACTCGCCCTGATGGCGGTAGAGCTCGCCGAAGATCATCGCGGTCTCCGTCGAGGCGTCCTCGGAGAGGTCGTACCGGGCGAGCTCCTGGCCGTCGGCGCGGTTCACCACCCGGATGAACGCGTTGCCGACCTGGCCGAAGCTCTGGCCCCGGTTGTCGGCGTCATGGATCGACACCGGAAAGACGATCTTGTCGCAGTGGGCCGGCACCCGGGCCAGGTCGACGATCAGGGACTCGTCGTCGCCGTCACCCTCGCCGGTGAGGTTGTCGCCGGTGTGTTCGACGGAGCCCTCGGGGCTGCGCAGCTGGTTGTAGAAGACGAAGTAGTCGTCCCCGAGCACCCGGCCGCCCCGGCACAGCAGGGCGCTGGCGTCGAGGTCGAAGGGGGCTCCGGTGGTGGAGCGCGCGTCCCAGCCGAGCCCCACGAGGACCTGGGTGAGGTGGGGTGCGGCCTTGGAGAGGGAGACGTTGCCTCCCTTGGCGAGCGTGACGCCCATGATGCGTTTCCTCCCCGGTGACGATGAGGCACGTCCGGCGCCGCACGGGAGGTGCGGCGCCGGACGGTTCGACGGTTCGGCTCAGACGTTGACGCCGAAGTCCTGCGCGATGCCGCGCAGACCCGATGCATACCCCTGGCCGACGGCGCGGAACTTCCACTCCGCGCCGTGGCGGTACAGCTCGCCGAAGACCATGGCGGTCTCCGTCGAGGCGTCCTCGGAGAGGTCGTACCGGGCGATCTCGGCGCCGCCGGCCTGGTTCACCACGCGGATGAACGCGTTGCGCACCTGGCCGAAGGACTGCTGGCGGTTCTCGGCGTCGTAGATCGAGACCGGGAAGACGATCTTGGCGACGTCGGCCGGCACGGTGGCCAGGCTGACCTTGACCTGCTCGTCGTCGCCCTCGCCCTCACCGGTCGTGTTGTCGCCGGTGTGCTCGACGGACCCGTCGGCGCTCTTCAGGTTGTTGAAGAACACGAAGTCCTGGTCGTTGCGGACCTTCCCCGCCTCGCTCACCAGAATGGCGCTGGCGTCGAGGTCGAAGTCCGTACCGGTGGTGGTGCGGACGTCCCAGCCCAGACCGACGGTCACGGCGGTGAGGCCAGGGGCCTCCTTGGTCAGCGAGACGTTGCCGCCCTTGCTGAGGCTGACTCCCACGAGTCCCTCCATAGGTTTCCAGGGGCAACACCCCTGGTCGTGCGTTGGCATCGGATCAACGTCTGGATCCTAGTGACGGGTTCCCTGCCGAAACAGTCGATTCGCCCGCGAATCCGAGGGTGTCGGCCCCGGAAGGCCCCCGAGGGCGGCTCAGAGGGCGTCGAGCGCCTTCACGTAGCCGCCGAGGTCACGGGCGTCCGGCAGGGCGTTGACGACCCTCCAGCGGACCGTCCCCGCCTTGTCGATGACGAAGGTGCCGCGGACCGCGCAGCCCTTCTCCTCGTCGAACACCCCGTACGCCCGGGACGCCTCGCCGTGCGGCCAGAAGTCGGAGAGCAGCGGGTACTCCAGGGACTCCTGCTCCGCGAAGACGCGCAGGGTGTGGACGGAGTCGTTGGAGACCGCGAGGAGCTGGGTGTCGTCGTTGACGAACACCGGGAGGCTGTCCCTCAGCTCGCCCAGCTCGCCCGCGCAGACGCTGGTGAACGCGAAGGGGTAGAAGACCAGCACCACGTTCTTCTCGCCGCGCAGGTCCGCGAGCCGCACGGTCCGCCCGTGGTTGTCCCTCAGCTCGAAGTCCGGGGCCTGGCTGCCGACCTCGATCGCCATCGCGTACGCGTCCCTTCGACGGGGCCCTGACCTTGGGCCGAACCGGTGAACCCCACCCTACGGCCTGTGCACGAAAGCCCCCGCCGACGGGTCGGCGGGGGCTTCTCGCAGCATTCTGCTCAGCGCTTGGGGGCGGTCAGGCGGGTGCCCGTCCAGTCCTTGGCGACGCTGATGCTCTTGGTCTGGGAGAGACCAGCTGTCTGCGCGGCATCGTTGATGTCGCTCGGCTCGATGTAGCCGTCGCGGCCGGTCTTCGGCGTCAGCAGCCAGATGGTGCCGCCGTCCTCCAGAAGACCGATGGCGTCCACCAGGGCGTCGGTGAGGTCGCCGTCCTCGTCACGGAACCAGAGCACGACGGCGTCGGCGACGTCGTCGTACTCCTCGTCCACGAGCTCGACCCCGATGATGGACTCGATACCTTCACGGAGATCATGGTCGACGTCGTCGTCGTAGCCGATCTCCTGGACCACCTGTCCGGGCTCGAACCCCAGCCTTCCGGCCGGGTTGGTCCGCTCCTCCGCGTGGTCCGCGGTCGCGCTCACGGCTTGCCTCCTGCTCATTCGGGAAATGCTTGGGCCACGCGTGGGCGCGCGGCGCTGGCCGTAGTCCACACGTGCCGGGGCGGATCGCGCAAGTACCCGGCCGCGGAGACCGCCGAAACGGTGACGTTTGGGGCCGTCTCGCCGCAACTTCCGGCGCCGAGGGGCTCCGCTCCGTGACCAGGGACACACGGATCATCCCGGTTTGTGGACTTCTGAGGTTTCAGTCTGCCGAACGCCCGGACTAAACGCATGTGCGAGTTGGGCGTAAGGTTACGATTTGAGCACACCCAGACACGAGGACACCCCTGGGGGTTACCCCCGGGTAGGTGTGACGTCCGGCGCCGGCGGGGTACACGATGAACATCCCGACCACTTTCCGTGGCCCCGTGGGCACCATCGAACAGCGAAGGAAGAGCGTGGCTCCCGGATCCGATCGCAACCCGATCATCATTGGCGGCCTTCCCAGCCAGGTCCCGGATTTCGACCCGGAAGAGACCCAGGAATGGCTCGACTCCCTTGATGCCGCCGTCGACGAGCGGGGCCGCGAGCGGGCCCGCTACCTCATGCTCCGGCTGATCGAGCGGGCCCGCGAGAAGCGCGTGGCCGTGCCCGAGATGCGCAGCTCGGACTACGTCAACACGATCGCGACCAAGGACGAGCCGTACTTCCCCGGCAACGAGGAGATCGAGCGCAGGGTCCTCAACGCCACCCGGTGGAACGCGGCCGTGATGGTCTCGCGCGCCCAGCGTCCCGGTGTCGGCGTCGGCGGCCACATCGCCACCTTCGCCTCCTCCGCCTCGCTGTACGACGTCGGCTTCAACCACTTCTTCCGCGGCAAGGACGAGGGCGACGGCGGCGACCAGATCTTCTTCCAGGGGCACGCCTCCCCCGGCATCTACGCCCGCGCCTACCTCCTGGACCGGCTGACCGACACCCAGCTGGACGGCTTCCGCCAGGAGAAGTCGAAGTACCCGAACGGGCTCTCCTCGTACCCGCACCCCCGGCTGATGCCGGACTTCTGGGAGTTCCCGACCGTGTCGATGGGCCTCGGCCCGCTCGGCGCGATCTACCAGGCGCGGATGAACCGGTACATGGAGGCGCGCGGCATCGCCGACACCTCCAAGTCCCGGGTCTGGGC
This sequence comes from Streptomyces sp. NPDC087215, assembly GCF_044744885.1. Lineage (NCBI taxonomy): Bacteria > Bacillati > Actinomycetota > Actinomycetes > Kitasatosporales > Streptomycetaceae > Streptomyces > Streptomyces sp. NPDC087215. The sequence goes on along the minus strand of NZ_JBIUZD010000002.1, from coordinate 403,034 downwards.
GTTCCTCGGCGACGGCGAGATGGACGAGGTCGAGTCGCTCGGCCAGCTCTCCATCGCCGCCCGCGAGGGCCTGGACAACCTGACCTTCGTCGTCAACTGCAACCTCCAGCGGCTCGACGGGCCGGTGCGCGGCAACGGAAAGATCATCCAGGAGCTGGAGTCGATCTTCCGGGGCAACGGCTGGAACGTCATCAAGCTGATCTGGGACCGCTCCTGGGACCCGCTGCTCGCGCAGGACCGCGACGGCATCCTGGTCAACAAGCTGAACACCACCCCGGACGGGCAGTTCCAGACGTACGCCACGGAGACCGGCGGCTACATCCGGGACCACTTCTTCGGCGGCGACCACCGGCTGCGGGCGATGGTCGAGGGCATGAGCGACCAGCAGGTGCTGCACCTGGGCCGCGGCGGCCACGACCACAAGAAGATCTACGCGGCGTACGCGGCGGCGAAGGCCCACGCGGGCCAGCCGACCGTGATCCTCGCGCAGACCGTCAAGGGCTGGACGCTCGGCCCGAACTTCGAGGGCCGCAACGCGACCCACCAGATGAAGAAGCTGACGGTCGACGACCTCAAGCGCTTCCGCGACCGGCTGCACATCCCGGTGACCGACCGGCAGTTGGAGGACGGCCTGCCGCCGTACTACCACCCGGGCCGGAACTCCGAGGAGATCCAGTACATGCACGACCGCCGCAAGGCGCTCGGCGGGTACGTGCCGACCCGTGTCGTGCGGGCGAAGCCGCTGGCCCTCCCCGAGGACAAGACCTACGCGGCGGCCAGGAAGGGCTCCGGGCAGCAGTCGATCGCCACCACGATGGCCTTCGTCCGCATCCTGAAGGACCTCATGCGGGACAAGGAGATCGGCAAGCGCTTCGTGCTGATCGCCCCCGACGAGTACCGCACCTTCGGCATGGACGCCTTCTTCCCGAGCGCCAAGATCTACAACCCGCTGGGGCAGCAGTACGAGGCCGTGGACCGTGAACTCCTCCTCGCCTACAAGGAGTCCCCGACCGGTCAGATGCTGCACGACGGCATCTCGGAGGCGGGCTGTACCGCCTCGCTGATCGCCGCCGGTTCCGCGTACGCCACCCATGGCGAGCCGCTGATCCCGGTGTACGTCTTCTACTCGATGTTCGGTTTCCAGCGGACCGGCGACCAGTTCTGGCAGATGGCCGACCAGTTGGCGCGCGGCTTCGTGCTCGGCGCCACCGCGGGCCGGACGACGCTCACCGGCGAGGGCCTTCAGCACGCGGACGGCCACTCCCACCTCCTCGCCTCGACCAACCCCGCCTGCATCGCCTACGACCCGGCGTACGGCTTCGAGATCGCGCACATCGTCAAGGACGGTCTGCGCCGCATGTACGGCCCCGAGGCCGAGGACGTCTTCTACTACCTGACCGTCTACAACGAGCCGATCCAGCACCCGGCCGAGCCGGACGGCGTGGACGTCGAGGGCATCCTCCAGGGCATCCACCGGCTGAAGCCCGCCGAGGCGGGGGCCGTCCCGGCGCAGATCATGGCCTCCGGCGTCGCCGTGCCGTGGGCGATCGAGGCGCAGCGGATGCTGGCCGAGGAGTGGAACGTCCGGGCCGACGTCTGGTCCGCGACCTCCTGGACGGAGCTGCGGCGCGAGGCCGTGGCCGTCGAGGAGCACAATCTGCTCCACCCCGACGAGGAGCAGCGCGTGCCGTACGTGACGCGGAAGCTCCAGGGGGCCGAGGGCCCGTTCGTGGCGGTCTCGGACTGGATGCGTGCGGTGCCGGACCAGATCTCCCGCTGGGTGCCGGGCACGTACGGCTCGCTCGGCGCGGACGGTTTCGGCTTCGCCGACACCCGTGGCGCGGCCCGCCGCTACTTCCACATCGACGCCCCGTCGATCGTGCTCGCGGTCCTCACCGAGCTGGCCCGCGAGGGCAAGGTCGAACGGTCGGCCCTGAAGCAGGCCGTCGACCGCTACCAGCTGCTCGACGTGACCGCCGCCGCCCCGGGCGCCGCCGGGGGCGACGCCTGACCTGTGGCAGGGATCTCCCAGTGAGAGGGGCGGTGGCCCCGGTCCTCCGGGCCGGGCCACCGCCCCTCACTCCTGTCGAGGGGCGAGGGTCGCGGGTCGCGGGTCGCGGGGTGAGTCGCGGGGTGAAGGCGCCATGGGTCCCGATGCCTGACGAGGTACTCGGGGTCGCGTGTCGCGACACCTCATGCGGGGCGCGAGGCCCGAGACGCCTGGCGCCCGGCTGCGGGGCGCAGGGACCGGACACCCGATGTCTGGCGGCCTCACGTCTGACATCTGGCGCCTGGCGCCTCGCGCCTCGCGTCTGGCGTCTGGCGCCTCGCGCCTCGCGCCTCGCGTCTGGCGTCTGGCGTCTGGCGTCTGGCGTCTGGCGTCTGGCGTCTGGCGTCTGGCGAAGGAGAGCGGGCCCGAGGCCACCCGGTGCCTGGTTGAGGCCACCCCGTACCTGGTGAAGGGCGGTGGGTCCGAGGCCACCCCGTACCTGGTGAAGGGCGGTGGGCCCGAGGCCACCCCGTACCTGGCGAGGGACGGTGGGGCCGGGGTGTCCGGTGCCTGGTGAGGGGTGGTGGGATCGTGGTCCCGCCGCCCTTCGGCGTTCTCTACGATTCCCGCATGAGGGAACGCTGGGAAGAGCGCACGCAGATGCCGCTGCTGGTGCTGGCCGTGGCGTTCGGCGTGGCGTACGCCGTGCCGATCGTGGCTCCCGGCGCCGAGCCCTGGGTGCACCGGCTGTGCACCCATGTCGAGTGGGTGGTCTGGGGGGCTTTCGCCCTGGACTATCTGGTCCGGCTCGCCCTCGCCCCGGCCCGCTGGGCCTTCGTCCGCTCCCACCCCCTCGATCTGCTGGCGGTCCTGCTGCCGATGGTGCAGCCGCTGCGGCTGCTGCGGGTCGTCTCCACGCTCCTCCTGGTGGGCCGACGGGCCCGGATGGCCCCGCAGATAACGCTCACCACCTATGTGGCGGGCGCGGTCGTCGGACTGATGATGTTCGGCTCGCTCGCCGTGCTGCACGTCGAACGGGACGCCCCGAACGGCAACATCAAGACCCTGGGGGACGCGGTCTGGTGGTCCTTCACCACGATGACCACGGTCGGCTACGGCGACCACGCCCCGACCACCGGCCTCGGCCGGATCCTCGCGGTGGGTCTGATGCTCTCCGGCATCGCGCTGCTCGGTGTGGTCACCGCCAATATCGCGGCCTGGTTCATCTCCCGCTTCGAACGCGACGACGCGGTGGAGCGGCGGCAGACGGAACTTCTGGAGGCCCTCACCCTGGAGGTGCGCGAGCTGCGCGCCGAGGTGGCCCGGCTCTCGGTCCCGGACGGGGCGCCCGTGAAGGACGGGGCGCCCGCGCCGGGCCTTCCCTCGCCTACCGCTCCCAGAGCTTGAACGCCCTGACCTCGTAGGGCGTGTGCGGCACCCAGGTCCCGTGCCCGGGATAGGTCTCGAACTCGCCCTCCTCCGCGCACTCGGCGGACTGGTACGTGGTGACCGGCCTCCCCGTGCGGTTGGCCAGGGACTGGGCCGAGACGCCCGGTGGCAGCGCGACACAGCTGTCGATGTCGGTCGTGGCCAGCTCATGGCTCCGCACCCGGCCCTTGAAGTCCGGCTTGGGCCAGAGACAGAGCCGGCCGGGCCCGCAGGCTCCGAGCACCGTGCCCCCGGCGGCCGTACTCCCGGCGGGTGCGGTGCCGGCCGGTGCGCCGCTCGCCGATGTGGTGCCCGCCGGTGCGGATCCCGTGGACGCGGTCCTCGCGGATGCCGCGCTCGCCGGTGCCGCGAGCAGAGCGGCCAGGGCCCCCAGCACCGCCGCGGCGGTCAGCGCCGTCTTCGTACGCACCCTCGTGTCCGTACAGAACATACAGATCAACCCCCGTTTCGTCACTCTCTGTAATCAAGAGCATGGCGGAGGTCGGCCGCCGACGGAAGAGGGGCCGCCCCCGTTCACGCGAACGGGTGACGGCCCCCTACGGGAACCCTGACGAGCGTCGGGGACGGGCGTCAGATGTGACCGCCCATGCCGCCCGCCTCCGCGTTCTCGCCGCGCTTGGTGAGCGTGGCGACCAGCGCCGCGACGACGGCCACGCCACCGGCGACGGTGAAGGCGAGGCCCATGCCGTCGAGGAAGGTGTCGTGGATGACCTTGCTGATCTGCTCGAACATGTCCGGGGTCATGCCCGGCGCCTGGGCCAGCTCCGCCGGGGCCATGCCGAACTCGGCGGCCTGCTCCAGCCCCGGGGCGGCCGGGGCCGGGATGCCCGCCGCCGCCCAGTTGCCCTCGAAGGAGTCGGCGACCTTGGAGGACATGACGGCGCCGAGCACCGCCGTACCGAGCGCGCCGCCGACCTGCATCGCGGCCTGCTGGAGACCGCCCGCGACACCGGAGAGCTCCAGCGGCGCGTTGCCGACGATGACCTCGGTGGCGCCGACCATGACCGGGGCCAGGCCCAGACCGAGGAGGGCGAACCAGAGGGACATGGTGAAGGTGCCGGTGCCCGAGGAGAGGGTGATCATGCCGAACATGGCGACGGCCGTGCAGACCATGCCGCCGACCAGCGGCACGCGCGGGCCGAACTTGGTGATCAGCGCACCGGCCAGCGGCGAGGAGACGATCATCATCGCGGTCAGCGGCAGCAGGTGCAGACCGCTGTCGACCGGGCTGAGCCCCTTCACGCCCTGGAGGTAGAAGGTCACGAAGAACAGGCCGCCCATGAAGGCGAAGGCCATCAGGACCATCAGCACCACACCGGCCGAGAGCGGCACGGAACGGAACATGGCCAGCGGGATCAGCGGCTCCTTGACCTTGGTCTCCCAGAGCGCGAAGAGCCCGAAGAGCACCATCGCGCCGAGCAGACAGCCCCAGGTCATGGCGCTCGACCAGCCCCAGGACTCGCCGGCCTTGATGAGGCTCCAGACGAGGGAGGCCATGGCGCCGGAGAGCAGCAGGATGCCGAGGACGTCGAAGGAGCGCGGCGCGTTCTCCGCGCGGTGGTCCTTGAGGATGACCAGGCCGAGGACGAGGGCGAGGACACCGACCGGCACGTTGATGAAGAAGACCGACTGCCAGCTGACGTGCTCGACGAGCAGTCCGCCGACGATCGGGCCGCCCGCCGTGGAGGCGCCGATGACCATGCCCCAGATGCCGATCGCCATGTTCAGCTTCTCGGCGGGGAAGGTGGCGCGCAGCAGGCCGAGCGCGGCGGGCATCAGCAGGGCGCCGAAGAGGCCCTGGAGCACGCGGAAGGCGATCACGGCCCCGATGGAGTCGGAGAGGCCGATGGCGCCGGAGGCGACGGCGAAGCCCGCGATGCCTATGAGGAAGGTCTGGCGGTGGCCGAAGCGGTCACCGAGCTTTCCGGCGGTGACCAGGGCGACGGCGAGCGCCAGCAGATAGCCGTTGGTGATCCACTGGACCTGGGCGAGGGAGGCGCCGAGGTCGGTCTTGATGGCCGGGTTGGCGATGGCGACGATGGTGCCGTCGAGGGCGACCATCATCACGCCGACGGCAACGCCGAAGAGCGTCAGCCATGGGTGGCCTCGCAGTCCCTTCGCCGGTCCCGGTACGGGTTCCGGGACGCCCCCCTGACCCTGCGGGGCCTTTTCCACGGTGGTCTGACTAGTCATGCGGCGAGGATAATGACAGCCACTGACAATTGACAAAGCGATTCACGCGTCGGTAACTGTCACGTAGCTCACAGGTACGCTGAGCAGGACGAAATGCCTGAAAAGAGAGGACCTGACGTGACATTGCCCGGCCTGCGCGAGCGCAAGAAACAACGCACGCGTGACGCGCTGATCCGGGAGGCTCTCGAACGGTTCACCACCCACGGGTACGAGCGGACCACCGTCGACGAGATCGCCGACGCCGTCGAGGTCTCCCAGCGGACCTTCTTCCGGTACTTCGCCTCCAAGGAGGACGTCGCCTTCGCCGTGCAGCACATGGTGGAGGAGCGTTTCGTCCACACCCTGCGGCACCGGCCGCCCGGCGAAGCCCCCCTCGACGCGATGCGCAACGCGGTGCTCGGCGCCTGGGACACCATCGGGGACGCGATCGTCGAGGTCGTCCCCGTCGAGCTGTACCTGCGCACCTTCCAGATGATCGAGTCGACGCCCGCGCTGCTCGCCGTCCATCTGCGCCGCTCCACGGAGATGGAGGAGACCATCGCCCGGATCATCGCCGAACGCGAGGACGTGGACGTGGACGCGGACCCCCGCCCCCGGATCGCGGTGGCCGCGTTCAGCGGGGTGATGCGGGTGACCGGCCGGCTGTGGGGACGGGGCCCGGACCAGAGCCTGGCGGCCATCCGCACCCTCACCGGGGAGTACCTCGACCAGCTCGCCCCTGCCCTCGCCCCCCGCTGGCGCGATCAGGACGAGGGCGACGGCCGGGCGCACGGAGGATGAGCCGATGCCCCCGTGTCCGGTACGCGCACGTGCCGACAGCGCTTGCCACGGGGGTTCATCCGGTGCGGAAGGCCGCTGACGCGCGTAGATCACGTAATTTCGGGACCTATCACAGGGGGCGACGCAGGGGCACGCGCCGCTTACGATGAGGCGTATGGGTGATGTGCTGGCCGGAATTCATGCCACCTGGGAGTTCGAGAGCGACGCCCTCGTCATCCGCTTCGAACGGGGGATCCGCACGCCGAAGCTCTTCCAGGCGCTGGGCGAACGACGCGTACCGCACGAGGCGCTGGCGTCCGTGACGCTCGCGCCCGGGAAGCGGGGCACCGTCGTGCTCCACGCTGTCCCGAGGCCGGGGGCCGATCCGCTGATGGAGGCCGCCGCGGGGCAGCTGAAGGAGGCGTGCGACCCGTACCGCCTGGTGCTTCCGGCGGACCGGGAGGCGCTCGCCGGGCGCTGCCGGGACGAGCTCCTCGCCCGGGTCGAGGCGGCGGCGCCGGGCGCCCTGGACCCGTTCGGCGCGTACGACGAGGGAGTGGCGTCCACCGACCGGTTCCTGGTGGCGGCGCCGCGGGGCCCGCTGTCCTTCAAGGCGTACGACGGCAGGGCGAGCTTCGACGGGAACGCGGAGGTCGCGTTCCGCTGGTCGTGGACGGGGGCGTCCTCCGAGAAGTGGAAGGCGGGCGACCGGTCCTTCTCCGTACGGGACCTCTGCGGGGTCGAATGGTGCTCGCCGGACGTCCCCGACGGGCACCTGCGTCTGCTGCGGCGGGGCGGCGAACCCCGGGCGGGGCGGCCCGACCAGGACCCCGACACGGTCGTGTTCGGCCTCGGCTACGGGCCGGTGCACGAGTCGCTGCCGTTCGCGGCGGCGGTCCTCGCGGCGATCCGCAGCACGGACCGCACCCCCGCGCGCGTGGCCGCGCCCGGGGCCGTTGCCGAAAGGATTCGCCATCTGGGTGAACTCCACCAGGCGGGACTGGTGACGGACGAGGAGTTCTCGGCGAAGAAAGCGGAACTCCTGGCGGAGCTGTGACCCCCGGAACGGCCGCGCCTGACACCGGGGAGGGGGCCGGGGCCTGCGGCTGAAGGGGCCGAGCTACGGGGGGCCGGATCCGCACCCGAGGAGGGCCGCCCGTACGGCGAAATCCGGTCGTACCTCCGGCAAACACCGCCCGTACGGCCAAGGGCCCGGCCCCCGCCAGGCCAGCACCACCCGTACGACAAGGCCCGGCCCCCGCCCGGCAAGCCCCCCGTACGACAAGGGCCCTGTCCGCGGCCGGGAAGCACCGGCGGAGCCGGGCCGGATGGGCGGACCGGCACAGTGCCGGGGCCGACCGGGACCCCCGCGCCCGTGCGCCCCGCGCCCCGGGCCGTTCCGGGGGCTCGTGTCATACCCCGGTAGCAGGGTGCGGTCCGGTCTCCGGTATGACGTCGGGGGGCGGGTCCGCTGCCTACCCTGGGCGGGTCATGGCTACCGAACAGCGGCACCAGCCGCCCCTCCCGCACCGGCTCGGCGCCCGGACCCGCACGATGCTCCAAGGCCTCGGGACCGCGCTCACCACCCCCGCCGCTCCCGGCGCGCCGTTCCTCGCCGGCGCCTCCTCCCCCTGGATGCGGCTGCTGCCGTACGCCGTGGCCGTCGCCTTCACCGCCTCCCTGCTGCCCACCACGATCCTGCTCCTCTCCCGCGACTACGGCGTCAACGGCGCCCTCGCCGGAGCCCTCGGCACCGCGCAGGCCGCGCCGCTGCTGCTGGCCGTCTCCCGTCCCCTCCAGGCCTGGTGGATCGTCTTCGCCGCCGATGTCCTCGGCGCGCTCGTCCTGCTCGGCGCCGACGGCCCCCGCGCCCACCTCTGGCCCTGGACCCCGCCCGCCGTCGTCGGCTACTGCGCCCTGATGGTCGCGCTCGGGCTCCGCGAGTCCCGCCGGGCCCTGTTCGGGGTGTGGCTGGCGACGGGGGCCGCCGGATACGTCCTGGAGGTGTTCCGGCCGGACGGCTACACCAGCGTCCACACCCTGCTGCTCGTCCTCAGCGGTGTCCTGCTGCTGCTCACCTCGGCGGTACGGGCCCGGGGCGACGCCCAGCGCAAGCTGGTGGAGCAGGAGCACATCAGCGAGGCCGAACGGGCCCGCCGCACCCTCCTGGAGGAGCGCGCCAGGATCGCCCGCGAGCTCCACGACGTGGTCGCCCACCACATGTCCGTGATCACCGTGCAGGCGGACTCGGCCCCGTACCGCGTCCCCGGTCTGCCCGACGCGGCCCGTGAGGAGTTCGCCTCGATCGCGGCGAGCGCCCGTGAGTCCCTGGCCGAGATGCGTCGGCTGCTGTCGGTGCTGCGCAGCGACGGCAGCGAGGGCGAACGGGCCCCGCAGCCGGGCCTCGACCGGGTCCAGCAGCTGGTGGAGGCGACCGTGCGGGCCGGGGTGCCCGCCGAGCTGCGGCTCGCCGCCGACCTCGGGGAGGTCCCGCAGGCGGTGGACCTGTCCGCCTACCGGATCGTGCAGGAGGCCCTGGCCAACGTCGTCCGGCACGCGCCGGGCGCGGCGACCCGGGTGTCGGTCCGCGCGGACGACGGCCTGCTGACCGTCCTGGTCGTCAACGGGCCCGCCGCCGAGGCGGGTTCGCCGGTGGAGCGGGGCGTCCCCGGCACCGGCCACGGGCTCGTCGGGATGCGGGAGCGCGTACGGTTGACGGGCGGCTCGCTCGACACCGGGCCGCTGCCGGACGGGGGCTTCCGGGTGGCGGCGCGGCTGCCGCTGGACCCGGATCCGGTCGTCCCCTCCCCGGCGCCGGACACCGCCCCGACCGTCAAGGACCCCGAGTGACCATCCGTGTGATCATCGTCGACGACCAGGCCATGGTGCGGGCCGGTTTCGCCGCCCTGCTCGCCGCGCAGCCCGACATCGACGTCGTGGGCGAGGCACCCGACGGACGCCAGGGCGTGGACGTGGCCCGGACGACGCACCCGGACGTGGTGCTGATGGACGTACGGATGCCGGAGCTGGACGGGCTGGCCGCCGCCCGGGAGATCCTGCACCCCCCGGTCGGGGTCACGCACCGGCCGAAGGTGCTGATGCTGACCACCTTCGACGTCGACGACTACGTGTACGAGGCGCTGCGCGCGGGCGCGTCCGGCTTCCTCCTCAAGGACGCGCCGCCCGCCGACCTCATCTCGGCGGTCCGGGTGGTGGCGGCGGGCGAGGCACTGCTCGCGCCCTCGGTGACCCGGCGGCTCATCGCGGACTTCGCGGCCTCCCGCCCGGCCCCGCGCCGGGACACCACGGCGCTGCGCCTGAACGGTCTCACCCCGCGCGAGACGGAGGTCCTGGAGCTGATCGCGCGGGGCCTGTCGAACCAGGAGATCGCGGACCGGCTGGTGCTCGCGGAGCAGACGGTGAAGACCCACATCGGGCGGGTCCTCGCCAAGCTGGACCTGCGCGACCGGGCGCAGGCGGTGGTCTTCGCGTACGAGTCCGGTCTGGTGACACCGGGCGCGTCCTGACGCTCCCCGCCGCCGGAAGCCTCCGGCCGACCGGGAACCGGACCCGACACCTCAACCGCCACCGGTACCGGGGCCCGCCGCCCGGCCCCTTCTCCCCCACGGGAGCCCAGCCCCCGGCCCCCTGCCGGTCCGGGCCCTCCGCCCACCGCTCCGGAGCCCGCCCGGCCCACCGGACCGTGCCCGTGCCCGTGGGTCCTGCCCGGTCCGCCCGGCCCGCCCGGCCCGCCCGGCCCGCCCGGCCCGCCCTGTCCGCCCGGCCCGTACCCGTAGACCTCGTGCGCCGCGCACACCCCCTTCCCTCCGGGGGAAAACCCCACCCCCTTCCTGGTGGTGGCTGCTCCACCACCCCCTACCCCGGTATCGGAGCGGAGTTGGCTCCCCGGGGTGACGTGCCGTCACCCGTCGTCTTCCTACCTTCCTCTCGCAGCGAACGAGCGAGTACCGGAGAGGGAGGGCGAACCCATGCGCCGCTTGACGAGGACCCTGATCACGACGGCCCTGGTGACCGCCGTCGTCGCCGGAACGGCCGGCTGGGCGTCCGGGAAGGAGCAGCGGGCCGTGACCGGGGCGCCCGTCGGGACGGAGCGGTGGCGGGCGGCGGGGCTGCCCGACCCGGAGTCCATGAGCCCGGCCGGGGTCGCGCGGTTCTTCGCCGGACTGGGTCCCGTACGGCAGCGGGCCCTGGCCCTGGCCCATCCGACGGTCGTCGGGAACCTGGACGGCGCACCGCTGGAGCTGCGGTACGCGGCCAACGCCCGTGCCGTCCGGGGGGAGTTCGGCGGGGCGCGGGTCCTCGCCCACGACACGCGCGGCCGGGGGCAGGTCGCCCTGGTCTACGGGGATCTGGCGCGGGCCGAGCACGTGGCGGTGATCGTGCCCGGCTCGGACGTCGACGCGGCGCACGTACGCCCGCTCGCGGCCATGGCGGAAGCCCTGCGGGGCGCGACCGGCGGCCGTACGGCGGTCATCGCCTGGGCCGGGTACACCACCCCGGTCGGCGTCGGTCTCGACGCGGCCACCGGGCGTCTCGCGGAGGCGGGGGCGGACCGGCTCACCCGGTTCGCGGACGGTCTCGCGGCCGTCGGCGCGGCCGAACCCTCGGTGTTCTGCCACAGCTACGGTTCCGTGGTCTGCGGTCTGGCCGCCCACGGCCTCAAGGCCAAGGACCTGGTCGTCCTCGGCTCCCCCGGGATGCGCGCCGAGAACGTCGGCGAGCTGGGGACCTCCGCCCGGGTGTGGGCCGCGAAGGACCCCAGCGACTGGATCGACCGCGTCCCGGACGTCCGGCTCGCGGACCTCGGACACGGCACCGACCCCACCGATCCGGCGTTCGGGGCCCGCCGGGTCCCCGCCGACGACGCCCGGGGGCACGGCGGCTACTTCGCGGCGGGCACCTCCTCGCTGCGCGCCTTCGCCGCGATCGCCGAGGGGGACGTCCGATGAGCGCCCTCGCCACACTGGCCCGGCGGATCGAGTCGGGCACCCCCGCCCACCGCGACCGGGCCGTCGACGGGCTGCGGGCCCTGGCCCTGCTCGCCGTGCCGACCGGGCACTGGCTGCTGGGCGGTTTCACGCTCTCCGCCGACGGCGCGATCCACAACGCGAGCCCGCTGGGCACGTTCGCGGGGCTCGCACCGGTCAGCTGGGTCCTCCAGATGCTGGGGATCTTCTTCCTCGTCGGCGGTTACGCGTCCGTCCTGTCGTTCCGGCGCGGGAAGGGCTCCACCGGCGACTGGCTGCGGGGCAGGCTCGCCCGGCTGGGCCGCCCGGTCCTGGGGGTGACCGCCGTGTGGGCGGCGCTGCTGCCGCTGCTGCACTTCGGCGCGGGCGTGCCGGTGGACACCCTGCGGACCGCGTCCACCCTGGTGATCCAGCCGCTGTGGTTCGTCGGGGTCTACACGGTCGTCACCGCGCTCACCCCGCTGTGCGTGCGGGCGGCCCGGCGCCTGGGGGTGTGGGCGGCGGCCCCGCTGCTGGGCTCGGTCGCTGTCGTCGACTTCCTGCGGTACGGGCCGTTCGCCGACTCCGTACCGTCCTGGATCAGCCTCCTGAACATCCTGCCCGGCTGGCTGTTCGCCTATCAGCTCGGCGTCTCCTGGGGCGAGGGCCGGGTCACCCGGCGCCACGCGTGGGCCCTCCTCGCGGGCGGGGCCGCGCTGTTCGCCGCGCTGCTGCTGGTCTTCGGGTACCCGGCGTCGATGGTCGGCGTCCCGGGCGAGGCACGGACCAACTCGCACCCGCCGTCGCTGCTGGTGCTCGCCCTGGCCGCCGCGCAGAGCGGCGCCGCGATCCTGCTCAGGGAGCGGCTCGGGCGGCTGCTCGCCCGGCCCGCGCTGTGGGCGCCGGTCGTGGTCGTCAACCTGTCGGCGATGACGGTGCTGTGCTGGCACCAGACGGCGATGCTGGCGGCGGCGGTGCCCGGCTCGTACCTCGGGGAGGTCCCCGGTCTGGTCGGCGCGCCGGACTCGGTCGGCTGGATCCTCGCCCGGCTGGCCTGGATGCCGGTCTTCGCCGGGCTGCTGGTGCTGATCGGCCGGTACGCGCGGAAGTTCGAGTCCCCGTGGGCCCGGACCGGTCCGGGCCTCCGGGTCCTTGCGGGGCTGCTGGCGGCGGGCTTCGCGGCCTTCGCCCTGAGGCTCGTGTGACGGCCGGTACCGCCCTGCGACGGTCGGGCGGGGGCTCCGGCCCGGGGCGTGGCCACCCGGGCCGGAGCGGCCGGGGGCTCAGTCCTCCGGCCGGAGCGGCCGGAGGCTCAGTCCTCGCGGCCCACCGAGGTGAACCGCATGTCCGGGTAGCGGTCGCCCGCCACCCGGGAGGCGATCGGCTCCAGTTCCGCGAGTTCGGCGTCGGTGAGGACGATCCGGGTCGCGGCCGCGTTCTCCAGGAGGCGGGAGCGCTTGCGGGTGCCGGGGATCGGTACGACCGTCAGCCCGTGCACGGCGGCCCGTCGCTGCACCCAGGCGAGCGCGATCTGCGCGGGGGTCGCCCCGTGCGCGGCGGCGATCTTCCGGACCGGGTCGAGGAGGGCCGCGTTGCGCTCGGCGTTCTCGCCGGTGAAGCGGGGCTGGTGGCGGCGGAAGTCGCTGCCCGACAGGTCCTTGGCGGCGTCCGCGAACGCCCCGGTGAGGAAGCCGCGGCCGAGCGGCGAGTACGGCACGAACGCCACTCCGAGTTCGGCGGCGGCGCCGACGGCGCTGCGCTCGACGTCCCGGGAGAAGAGCGACCACTCCGACTGGAGGGCGGTGATCGGGTGCACCGCGTGGGCCTCGCGCAGTTCCGCGCCGGTGACCTCGCTGAGGCCCAGGTGGCGGACCTTGCCCTGCTGGACGAGTTCGGCCATCGCGCCGACGGACTCGGCGAAGGGGATCTCCGGGTCGCGGCGGTGCATGTAGTACACATCGATGGTCTCGACACCGAGGCGGCGCAGGCTGCCCTCGACGGCCTTCCTGATGTACGCGGGGTCGTTGCGGACGGCCCGCCGGGTGGGCTCGGCCGGGTCCCGCTCGATGGCGAACTTGGTGGCGAGGACGACCTCGTCGCGGTGGGCGGCGAGGAAGGGCGCGAGGAACTCCTCGTTGGCGCCGCTGCCGTAGATGTCGGCGGTGTCGATCAGGGTGACGCCCGCCTCCAGGGCCGCGTCGAGGGTGTCACGGGCGGCGGCCTCGTCGGTGTCGCCGTAGAACTCGCTGATGCCCATCGCGCCGAAGCCCTGGACGCCGACCTCGGGTCCGTCCTGGCCGAGGCGGACGGTGTCGATCCTGGTCACACTGGTCATGAAGGTGTTCCTCCGCAGATGGTCCCGTAATGACTGATCTTGCTGTCGAGCACGGCGAGGGTGTCCTGGAGTTCGGTGATCCGCGAGAGCACGTCGCGCCGGGTGGTCTCCAGGAGTTCCCTGCGCCGGTCACGCGTGTGGTCGCCCTCCCGGACCAGTTCGGCGTACCGGACCATGTCGGCGACCGGCATCCCGGTCAGCCGCAGCTTGCCGACGAACGCCAGCCAGCCCAGGTCCTTCTCGGTGAAGCGGCGCTGCCCGGTGTGCGTGCGGTCGACGTGCGGCATGAGGCCGATCCGCTCGTACCAGCGCAGGGTGTGCGCGGTGAGACCGGTCAGGGCGGCGACCTCGCTGATGGTGTAGTGCGTCCGGGTGCGGACCGGGACCGGGCTGGGGCTCGTGCTCGCGATCACGCTCATGCCCCCACGCTAAAAGGTTGGAGTGCACTCGAAGCAAGTAGGCTCGGGGCCATGCAGAGCAGCGTGCCGAGCCTGGCGTCGATCGAGAACTGGCCCGTCCCCACCGCCGCCGCGGCCGTGGTCCGCGCGGACGGCACCACGGCCGGGTCCCACGGGCCGACCGGGAAGCGGTTCCCGCTGGCCTCCGTGACGAAGCCGCTCGCCGCGTACGCCGTTCTCGTCGCGTACGAGGAGGGGGCGGTCGACCTCGACGAACCGGCCGGGCCCGAGGGCGCGACCGTGCGCCATCTGCTCGCCCACACCTCCGGGCTCGCCTTCGACGAGAACCGGGTGACGGCCGCGCCGGGCACCCGCAGGATCTACTCCAACACCGGTTTCGAGGTCCTCGGCGACCATCTCGCCAAGGTCACCGACATCCCCTTCGCCGACTATCTGCGCCAGGCGGTCCTGGAGCCCCTCGGCATGACGGCGACGAGCCTGGACGGCTCGCCCGCGAAGGACGGCGTGTCCACGGTGGACGATCTGGCCCGGTTCGCCGCCGAGGTGCAGGCGCCCCGGCTGCTCGACCCCCGGACCGTGCTGGCCGCGATGACGGTGGCGTACCCCGGTCTGACCGGCATCCTGCCCGGTTACGGGCACCAGCGGCCGAACGACTGGGGTCTCGGCTTCGAGATCCGCGACGGCAAGACCCCGCACTGGACGGGCGTGACCTCCTCGCCGCGCGCCTTCGGGCACTTCGGGCAGTCCGGCACCTTCCTGTGGGTCGACCCGGACGCGCGCGCCGCCTGTGTGGCCCTCACCGACCGCCCCTTCGGCCCGTGGGCCGCCGAGGCCTGGCCGCCCTTCACGGACGCGGTCCTCGCGGACCTGCGGGGGGCCTGACCGGCACCCGGAGGGGACGGCCCGGCTCAGTCCTCCCGGGAGGCTGCCGGGCCGTCGCAGGTGGCGACCGGCAGGGCGCCGTCGGGGCCGTTGAGGACGATGTCCACGAGGCCCGCCGGGTGTTCCGCGTAGGCCGTCGTGCAGACCAGTTGGCGGACGGCCGCCCCGGGCAGTTCCATGACCGGGAAGGGTGCCTCGATCCGCAGCAGACGGCGGGCGGAGGCGGTGGGGGAGGCGGCGTCGGCCGGGTCCTGGACGACGCGCAGCCGACCGGTCGCGCCGTCCGGCAGGGCGGTGGTGACGCCCTGCTCGGCCTCGCCCGGCAGGGGGCCCGCCAGGAGGACGGCGAGGAGCTTGTCGATGCCGATCCGGAGGGCGCCCGGGTTCATGGAGAGATCGACCTCCCCGGCGCTTCGCTCCGTGGCGCCCCTACCGTCGCCCGCCGGGGAGTCGGGCGTCGCGCCGGGCGCGCCGACATCACGGGCCACCGGCATCGACTTGCCGTCGGGGCCCAGGAAGTAGAGCACCGCCCGGCCCCCGGGGCCGGGATCGACCAGCGCGGTCGCCGCCCCGCCCGACTCGACGACATCGCTCTCCTGGATGCCGCATCCGGCGAGCGGGAGCAGGGCGAGCAGGACGGCGGCGACCGCGCCGCGCCTCACAACGGCATCCGCACGGTGAAGACCGCGCCTCCGTCGGGGCGGTTGGCGGCCGTGACGGTGCCGCCGTGGAGCCGTACGTTCTCCAGGGTGATGGCCAGACCGAGGCCGCTGCCCTCCGACCGGGTCCTGGCCCGGTCCGCCTTGTAGAAGCGGTCGAAGACGTGCGGCAGGACGTCCGGGTGGATGCCGGGACCCCGGTCGGCGACCTCCGTCACCAGCTCGCCGCCCGCCGCGTACAGCCGGACCGTGACGGGTGTCCCGCCGTGCCGCAGGGCGTTGCCGACGAGGTTGGCGACGACGACGTCGAAGCGGCGCGGGTCGAGCCGGGCCCTGACTCCCCCGGCGAGGTGCGGGACGATCCGCTCCGGGTCGGTCCAGCGCCGGTTCTGGAGGGTCTTGCGGACGCAGTCGGCCGCGTCGACCTCGTCGGTGTGCAGGGCGGCGGCGCGCGCGTCGAAGCGGGAGATCTCCATGAGGTCCTCGACGAGCACCGCGAGCTTCCCGGTCTCGGCGCTGATCAGACGGACGGCACGGGCGGTGTCGGTGTCCAGGCCCGCGGCGTCCTCGTCGAGGACCTCGGTGACCGCGAGCATCCCGGCGAGCGGGGTGCGCAGTTCGTGCGAGACGTCGGAGGCGAAGCGGCGGGCGCGGGCCTCGGCGTCGCGGAGTTCCGTGACGGAACGTTCCAGCTCGGCGGCGGACTCGTTGAACGTCCTTGCCAGGTCGGCGAGTTCGTCCCTGCCCTTGGCGTGGATACGGGTGTCCAGACGGCCGCGGCCCATGCTGTGGGCGGCGATCCGCAGCTCCCGCACCGGCCGGAGCACCCCGCGCGCGGCGATCAGGGCGGGGATCAGGGCGACGAGGAGCGCGGGCAGGGCCCCGTCACGGGCGGCCATGACCATGGCCTCGACGCTCGCCTCCTCCTCGTCGAGCTCCATGACCGCGTAGACGACGAGCCCGGTGCGCTGGGGCGCCCCGTCGGGCGAGTGGGCCAGGAAGACGGCGGGGACGGCGATCGTCAGGTACGGGACGCCGTCCTTGACGACCCGCTGGAAAGCGGCGTGCGGCACGTTCTGGTCGAGGGCGCGGCTCCGCAGCTCCGGGGTGACGACGGAGGAGCTGGGCCGGTCGGTGGAGGAGACCCGGACGGTGCCGTACTCGGCGTAGACCCGCCAGGGGCGCGGCTTGCCCTGCCGGGCGATCAGCATGAGCTGGCTCCGCAGCGTGTCCGGCTCCACGGGGAGCTGGATGCGCAGGTCCTCGGCCTGCTCGCGGAAGGCGGAGACCGCGGTGTTCTGGGTCTGCTCCAGGATCGCGTTGCGGGCGGCCCGGTAGGTGAGGGCGGCGGTGGTGCCGCAGCCGACGGCGGCGACGAGGAGGAAGGCGAGGATGAGCCGGGTGCGCAGTCCGAAGGGGTGCGGGCGCAGCCGGGGGCCGCGGTGGCGGCGCCGGGGGCCGGGGGCGGGGTCTTCGGAGTGCCGGTCCCGGGGCTCGGGCTCCGTCGGGTCGAGGGTGTCGGGTTCCGGTCCGACGCAGGTTCTCACAGGGGTCCGAAGCGGTAGCCGAAGCCGCGCAGGGTCTGGATGTAGCGGGGTTCGCCGGGGGTGTCCTCGATCTTGTTGCGGAGGCGGCGGACGCAGGCGTCGACCAGCCGGGCGTCCCCGTGGTAGCTGTGCTCCCAGACGTGTTCGAGGAGCTGCTGGCGGCTGAAGACCTGCTCGGGGGCGGCCGTGAGGTGCAGGAGGAGCTTCATCTCGGAGGGGGCGAGGCCGATGCGTTCGCCGGACTTGGCGACGGTGAGTCCGGCCCGGTCGATGGTCAGTTCGCCGTGGAACTCGACGGCGGACCGGCCGGACCCGGGCTCCTCGATGCGGCGGAGCACGGCCCGTATCCGGGCCTCGATGACCTCGGTGCGGGCGGGTTTGACGATGTAGTCGTCGGCCCCCGCCTCCAGTCCGACGACGACGTCGAAGTCGTCGCCCCGGGCGGTCAGCATGATGATCGGCAGCTGGCTGCTCTCGCGGACGGTGCGGCAGACCTGGACGCCGTTCATCCCGGGCAGCATCAGGTCGAGGAGCAGCAGGTCGGGACGGAACTCCCCGAGGGCCGTGAGCCCCGCCTCGCCGGTGGCGGCGGTCCGCACCTCGTGCCCGCGGCGGCGGAGTCCGAGCTCGACGCCTTCGCGGACGGAGGGGTCGTCTTCGATCAGCAGCACGCGGGGCATCTGTGGAGTATCCCAAGGTCGGCGGGGCCCTCGTCAGGAGGGGGCGGTGAGCGGGTCGGCGGGGGTTCGAGCGCGGCGGGGGCGGTGGGTCCGGGTACGGCGGGATTCACGTGCGGCGGCGGAGGCGGCGGGACCCGGCGGCGAGCAGGGCGCTCACCTCGGTGAGGCGGAGGGGCCGGGCGAGGACGGCGAAGATCGCGGCGATCGTGAGGGCGCCCGCGAGCCCGGCGGGCACGGCTCCGGCGGGACCGGTGAGGTGGGTGACGACCAGCCCGTATCCGGCGGCGGGCAGGGCGGCGACCAGCAGACGGCCGAGGGCCCCGGCGGAGCCGCCGTCCGGAGTGGCGCCGGGGGTGGCGGGGGTGGTGGGGTCCGGGGTGCCGGTGTGCCGCGTGGTGCCGGTGAGGCCCGGAGTGCCGGTGGGTCGCGTGGCGTGGGCGAGGCCCGGGGTGGCGCCCCGGCCCGTGGACCGCAGCCGTCGGCGCAGGACGTACGCCGTGACGGCCCAGCCCGCCCACAGGGCGAGGGAGTATCCGGCGGCCATGCCGGTGACGGCCCAGCGGGTCGGCAGGAGGAGGTGCGCGGCCAGCGAGAGGAGCGCGTTGAGGCCCGCGATCACCAGGTTCAGCAGGAAGGGGGTGCGGGTGTCGCGCAGCGCGTAGAAGGCGCGGGTGCACACGTACTGCCCGGACAGGGCGACCAGTCCGGGGGCGAAGGCCATCAGGATCCAGGACATGGCGCGGATGTCGTCGCCGCTGGTCGCCCCGTACCGGAAGACGACCGTCATCAGGGGGACGGCGAGCGCGAAGAGGGCGCAGGCGGCGGGGACGACGGCCGCCCCGCTGGTCCGCAGGGCGTAGCCGATGTCCCGCCGGACGCCCGCGAGGTCGCCGTCGGCCGCCGCGCCGCTCATCCGGGGCAGCAGCGCCGTCACCAGGGAGACGGTGACGATGCCGTGCGGGACGGTCCACAGCAGATAGGCGTTGTTGTACGCGGCGAGGCCGCCGCCGCTGACCGTGCCGCCCGCCGAGGTGGCCAGCAGGGTGGTCACCCAGTACGCGCCCTGGTTGGTGAGGACCAGCAGCACCAGCCAGCCGGCCGAGCGCAGCGGGGCGGCGAGACCGCTGCCCCGCCAGTCGAACCGGGGCCGCCAGCGGAAGCCCGCGGCGCGCAGCGGGGGCAGCAGGGCGAGGGCCTGGAGCGCGATGCCCGCGGTGGTGCCCCAGCCGAGCAGCGCGGTCTCGCCGGGGGTGAGGGCGCCGCCGTCGCTCACCACGAGGAAGAGGCCGAAGACGGCGACGACGACCACGTTGTTGAGGACCGGGGTCCACATCATGGCGCCGAACCGGCCGCGGGCGTTGAGGACCTGGCCGAGGAGGGTGAAGACGCCGAGGAAGAGGATCTGCGGGAGGCAGGTGCGGGCGAAGGCGACGGTCATCGCGCGCTGGTCGCCCGTGTAGTCGGTGTAGAGGTCGACGATGAGGGGCGCGGCGAGGACGGCGGCGGCGGTGAGCGCGGTGAGGGCGAGCGCGCAGAGGGTGAGGAGCCGGTCGGTGTAGGCGACGCCGCCGTCGGCGTGTTCCTTGGCCGCCCTGACGAGTTCGGGGACGAAGACGGCGTTGAGCGCGCCGCCGAGGAGCAGGGTGTAGACGATGGTGGGGACGGAGTTGCCGACCGCGTAGCCGTCGGCGACGTAGCCCGCGCCGAGGGCGGCGGCGACGACGGCGGCGCGGACGAAGCCGGTGGCCCGGGAGACGAGCGATCCGGCGGCCATCAGGGCGCCGCTGCGGAGCGCGGTCGGCGGGGCCTTCGCCCGTCTCCCGCCGGGCCGTCCGGTGGTGAGGGCGGCCGTCACCGGCGGGCCAGGTACGCCTGGAAGGCGCGGTACAGCGCTTGGTTGGCCGTGCCCTGCATCGGTGTCTCCCACTCTCCCAGCGTCTCGACGACCTGTCCGCCCGTGCCGAGCTTCCAGCGGAGCAGCCCGTGGGCGCGGTCGCCCGGATCGAGGGTGGAGGGTACCCCGCGCAGGTCGTAGACGTCGGCGCCGAGGGCCTGGGCGTCGAGCATCATGCGCCACTGGAGGGCGTTGGAGGGCCGTACCTCGCGGCGGTGGTCGGCGGAGGCGCCGGTCTGGTACCAGACCCGGCCGCCGACCGTGATCATGGTGTGGGCGGCGAGGACCTCGCCCTCGTGGCGGGCGAGGTAGAGCTTCATCCGGCCGGGGTGTTCGGCGTTGAGGACGGCGTACTGGCGCTCGTAGTAGGCGAGGGAGCGGCCGAGGCGGAAGCCGTCGCGTTCCTCGGTGACGCGGAGCAGCCGGTAGAACTCGGGCAGGTCGGCGGCGGAGCCCACGGTGATCTCGACGCCGGACTTGCGGGCCTTGCGGACGTTGCGCCGCCACTCCTGGTTGAGTCCGGTCCACAGGTCGTCGGGGGTGCGGCCGGTGAGCGGGACCTGGAAGACGTGCCGGGGCTGGGCGTCGGCGCCGTCCTCGGACTCGCCGCCGCAGCGCCGCCAGCCGCGTGCCCTGAGCCGGTCGGCGACGAGGGTGCCGAGCGGGTCGACCTCGTCGGCGAGGACGTCGGAGAGCCTGCGCCCGGGGCCGGTGCCCGCCTTGACGGTGGGGGCGTGCCAGCGCCGGTAGGCGGGGGTGGGGCCGATGCGGACGGCGAAGGCGCCGGAGGCCCGCAGGTGCCCGAGCAGGGGGGCGAGCCAGCCGTCGACGTCGGGGTCGGCCCAGTCGGCGACGGGCCCCTCGGGCAGGTAGGCGAAGTACTTGCGGGTGCCGGGGAAGGGACGCAGGAGGACGAGGGCGACCCCGGTGAGGGTGCCGGACTCCGGCCCCCAGCCGATCAGTTGGTGCTGCCAGCCGTCCTTCACCCGCGCCCAGGCGGGGACCTGGAGGAAGCTGGGTCCGTGCGCACCGGAGCGGGAGGCGAGGAACGCGCGGTACGTCTCCGGGGTCACGGGCCCGAGGCGGAGCGGCCCCGCGGGGGCGTGGTGGTCGGTGGGTGCGGCCGTCACGAGCAGCGCTGACACAACGGGGCCTCCTGGTTCCGCCCCTCGGTGGTCGGGGCGCACAGCAGGCTCACAGCCGAATGAGACCGGGTCGCGCGGCGTGTGTGACAGAACGGTGACGGTTGTGCCGCAGCCCTCGTCACATGGGCCCTCCCGCCCCCGGTGGATGCCGGGCGCGGCCTAAAGTCCGGATCATCCCACTCGCTTCCCTCCGCGGAGGTCTTCCGTGTCCCACATACGCACGCCCCGTTCCGTCATACGCACGCCCCGTTCCGTTCTCGCGGCGACCGCCCTCGCCGTCTCCCTCACCGCCTGTACGGCCCAGGCGGCGGGCGGCCCCGCCGCCTCGGGCGCACCCGCCGCCCAGAAGTCCCCGGCGAAGGTGCGGGTCGTCACCCAGGAGGCGGGCAAGCCGGTGATCGTGACCGCGACGGGCGGCACGATCGCGCGGGTGACCGTCACCGACGCGGACGGCGGGGCGCTCACCGGCCGTACGGGGAAGGGCGGGGCGGCCTGGACCTCGGACCGCAAGGCCGCGCCGGGCACCTCGTACACGGTCGAGGTGACGGCCCGCGGGGCGGGCGGCCAGGAGTCGACGACGACGTCCTCCTTCCGCACCCCGGCGGCGGAGAAGGTCAACAAGCTGACCCTGGCCCCCGGCAAGAACACCACCGTGGGCATCGCCCACCCCCTGTCGATCGTCTTCGACCTGCCGGTGACGCGGAAGGCGGACGTGGAGCGGCAGTTGAAGGTCACCACCTCGAACGCCACCGAGGGTTCCTGGGGCTGGGTGAAGGACCACTCGGGCCGCGACCGGGCCGACTGGCGGCCCCGGGAGTACTGGAAGCCCGGCACGAAGGTCACGCTGGCGGCGGACCTGAACGGGACGGACTCCGGCGGCGGCTGGTTCGTCCGCGACTACCTCACCGGATTCACCGTCGGCACCGCGCAGGTCGTCAAGGTCGACCTGGACCGGAAGCGGCTGACGCTCTCCAAGGACGGGCGCACGGTCCGCACGATCCCGGTCTCCGGCGGCACCCCGGGCGGCGACAAGCGGTCCTGGCGGGGCACGGCGGTGCTGATGGCGAAGGAGGGCACCATCAACATGAACTCGGAGACGGTCGGCCTCGGTGACGCCTACGACAAGATGGTCGACTACTCGATGCGGCTGACCTGGTCGGGGATGTACGCGCACGCGGCCCCGTGGAACGCGGCGTACTTCGGCAGGGCCAACAAGAGCTCGGGCTGCATCGGCATGAGCGACGGGGACGCCGCCTCCTTCTACGCGGCGGTGAACGTCGGCGACCCCTTCGAGATCACCGGCGAGGACACCAAGGGCACGGTCGCCGAGGGCAACGGCTACGGGGCGTGGAACCTGAGCTGGGAGCAGTGGAAGGCGAAGAGCGCGCTGCGGTGAGCGCCGGGCGCGGGAGCGCGCTGTGTGGAGTGCCGGGCGCACCACCGAACCACTCCCCAGGGTGGTTTAGGTGGTTCGCGCCACCGGCCCGTCACCTCTTGGCTACGCTCGGCGATGCCGAGAAACACAGCGTGCGTGCCGCAGGGCCGGAGGTGCTGACCATGGTCAACATTCAGGAACTCGATCCCAGTGCTTCCCCGTTGGACTACTACGGCTGGGAACTCCGCCGTCTGCGCGAGGAGCACAAGCTCACGCAGCAGCAGCTCGGGGACATCATCTTCTGCACGGGCTCCCTCATCGGGCAGATCGAGACGACGAGGAAGCTCCCCACCCGCGCCTTCTCGGAGCGGGTGGACGCGGCGCTCGGCACGGGCGGAGTGTTCTCGCGGCTGATCGGCCTGGTGCTGCGCAGTCGGCTCCCGGCGTGGTTCCAGCCGTACGCGGATCTGGAGGCACGCGCCACGTACATCTCCGCCTTCCAGGCACAGGTGGTGTACGGCCTGCTGCAGACGCCGGAGTACGCGCGGGCCATGCTCTCCATCGACCACGCGGACCAGGTCGAGGAACTGTTGGCGGCCAGGCTCGAACGCCAGCGCATCCTGGAGCGCGCCGAGCCGCCGGTCCTGTGGGTCGTGATGAGCGAAGCCGTGCTCATGCAGCAGGTGGGCAGCCGTGAGGTCATGCGCGAGCAACTGGCGCACCTGCTGACCTTCCGCGACAACCCGTGGGTGCACATCCAGGTGCTCCCGTTCTCGGCCGGTGAACACACGGGGCTGATGGGATCGTTCACGCTCCTCAGGTTCGAGGACGACCCCGACATCTTCTACGTCGAGAGTTACGACCAGGGTCACATGACCGCCAATCCTCCCGTGATCAAGGAGCGTTCCGTCGGCTACGCTCGACTGCAGGCTATGGCCCTCTCTACCGAGGACTCAGCGGAACTGATCGCTCGTGTGATGGAGGAACACTATGGAGACCCGTCCTGACCTGACCGGAGCACAGTGGCGGAAGTCGTCGCACAGCGGTCCCAGCGGTGGCGAATGCGTCGAGGTCGCCGACGGCTTCCCCGGAGCCGTCCCGGTCCGCGACAGCAAGAACCCCACAGGCCCCACCCTGATCATCGGCACCCAGGCATGGCAGACGTTCACGGACGGCCTCCGCTAGGACCCGCTCCACACCTCTCTCACGTGATGGAGGAACACCATGGAGACCCGTCGACCTGACCTGACCGGAGCGCAGTGGCGGAAGTCGTCGCACAGCGGTCCCAACGGTGGTGACTGCGTCGAGGTCGCCGACGGCTTCCCCGGAGCCGTCCCGGTCCGCGACAGCAAGAACCCCACAGGCCCCACCCTGATCGTCAGCACCCAGGCATGGCAGACCTTCACCGGCGGCCTCCGCTAGGACCCGCTCCACATCTGCCACGTCAGTACCTCCGCGTCACCGGCCGCGAACAGGGCGAGCCCCTTCGCGCCGGTGACGCGAGCCGCGTCACCGGTGGTGAGTTCCTCGCCTCCGACGCGTACCGTGCCGCGCGCCACGTGCGCGTACACGAAGTCGCCGTCCGGGAGCGGCGCCCGTCCGCCCTTCTCCAGCCGGTGGACGCGCAGGGTCCCGCCCGGTACCGCGTACGAAGTGCCGTCGCCGACGCCCCGCACCACTTCGTACGAGGGTTCGCCGCCCGGCTCCGGCGGGGCCAGCCACATCTGCACGAAGACCAGCGGCCCGTCCCCGTCGTTGCGCTCCACGTGGCGCACTCCGGCCGCCGCACCGAGGTGCTGGAGGTCTCCCGCGCGGACGACGGTCGCGTGCCCCGCCGAGTCGCGGTGGGTGAGCTCGCCCTCGACGACCCAGGTGACGATCTCGGTGTGGCTGTGCGGATGCTCGTCGAACCCGGCCCCCGGCGCCAGCCGCTCCTCGTTGCAGGCGATCAGCGAACCGAAGCGGAGGTTGTCGGGGTCGTAGTGCGGCCCGAACGACAAGGCGTGCCGGGTCTCGATCCCGGCCTCCGGGTCACCACCGGGGTAGCGCTCCGCCGCGCGCTGGATGCGTATCACGCGCCCCACCGTAACCTCCCCCGTCCCCCCGCCGGAGGCGGACCGGCACCCGCGCGGGGAGGGAACCCGCCCCGACCCCGCACAGCGCCGTCCCGATAAGGCAGTCTTGTCCCGTGCCAGAACCCACGAACGCCGCCCATCCGCACGCCGCGACCCTGAAGCGCCTCGAACAGTCCTCGGGGCGGCTCGCCGCCGGCGCCATCGCCCGCATGGACGAGACGCTGCCGTGGTACCGGGCGATGCCGCCCGAGAACCGGTCGTGGATCGGCCTGGTGGCCCAGGCGGGCATCGCCGCGTTCACGGAGTGGTTCCGGCACCCCGAGACCCCGCAGGCGATCTCGACGGACGTCTTCGGCACCGCCCCCCGCGAACTGACCAGGGCGATCACCCTGCGCCAGACCGTGGAGATGGTCCGTACGACGATCGAGGTCATGGAGTCGGCCATCGAGGAGGTCGCCGCCCCCGGCGACGAGGCGGTGCTGCGCGAGGCGCTCCTCGTCTACGCCCGGGAGATCGCCTTCGCGACCGCCCAGGTGTACGCGCAGGCCGCCGAGGCCCGGGGCGCCTGGGACGCGCGCCTGGAGTCACTGGTCGTGAACGCGGTCCTGTCCGGCGAGGCCGACGAGGGCGCCGTCTCCCGCGCCGCGGCCCTCGGCTGGAGCTCCCCCGACCATGTGTGCGTGATCCTCGGCACCGCCCCCGACGGCGACAGCGAACTGACCGTCGAGGCGATCCGGCGGGCCGCCCGGCACGCCAAGCTCCAGGTCCTCACCGGCGTCCTCGGCAACCGTCTCGTCGTCATCGCGGGTGGCAACGACAACCCGCTCTCCGTGGCCAAGGCCCTGATCGGCCCGTACGCGGCCGGTCCGGTCGTCGCCGGTCCCGTCGTCCCCGACCTGCTGGCCGCGACCCGCTCCGCGCAGGCCGCGGCGGCCGGTCTCAAGGCCTGCTCGGCATGGCAGGACGCGCCCCGGCCCGTCCTCGCCGACGACCTCCTCCCGGAGCGCGCCATCGCCTCCGACCCCGCGGCACGCGAGCAACTGGTGGAGGAGATCTACAGACCGCTGGAGGAAGCGGGCTCGGCGCTCCTCGAAACTCTCAGTGTCTACCTGGAGCAGGCCAGCAGCCTGGAAGGCGCGGCGCGGATGCTCTTCGTCCACCCGAACACCGTGCGCTACCGGCTCCGACGTGTGACCGACGTCACCGGCTGGTCACCCTCCGATGTCCGCTCGGCGTTCACGCTGCGGATCGCGCTCATCCTCGGGCGCTTGGCCGACGCGGATCCCCAGCTCTAGACTTTTGTAGAACACCGACAATTACCCCGACGGTTCTTCGTCCTTGTCCCCACGGGCGCCAGGAGCCGTCCCCAAGAGAGAGTGTGAGGGTGCTCGTACTCGTCGCTCCCGGCCAAGGCGCCCAGACGCCCGGCTTCCTGACCCCCTGGCTCGAACTCCCCGGCGCCGCCGACCGCATCGCGGCCTGGTCCGAGGCCATCGGTCTCGACCTCGCCCACTACGGCACGAAGGCGGACGCGGACGAGATCCGCGACACCGCCGTGGCACAGCCGCTCCTGGTCGCCGCCGGTCTGCTCTCCGCGACCGCGCTCGGTGACGTGTCCCCGGGGGTCGTCGCCGGGCACAGCGTCGGCGAGTTCACCGCCGCCGCGCTCGCGGGCGTCCTCGACGACACCGCCGCCCTGCGGCTCGTCCGCACCCGCGGTCGGGCGATGGCCGAGGCCGCCGGGATCACCCCGACCGGCATGTCGGCGCTGCTCGGCGGTGACCCCGAGGTCACCGTCCCGCACCTGGAGGGGCTCGGCCTGACCGCCGCCAACGTGAACGGCGCGGGCCAGATCGTCGCCGCGGGCACCCTGGAGCAGCTGGCCGCTCTGGAGGCGGACAAGCCCGAGGGCGTCCGCCGGGTCGTCGCGCTCAAGGTCGCGGGCGCGTTCCACACGCACCACATGGGCCCGGCCGCCGCGACGCTGGAGGAGGCCGCGCGGGAACTGTCCCCGGCCGCCCCCACCACCCGTTACGTGTCCAACAAGGACGGCCTGGTCGTCGCCGACGGTGCCGAGATCGTGGCCCGTCTGGTCGGCCAGGTCGCGAACCCGGTCCGCTGGGACCTGTGCATGGAGACCTTCCGGACCCTCGGCGCGACCGCGCTGGTCGAGGTGTGCCCCGGCGGCACCCTGACCGGCCTCGCCAAGCGGGCCCTGCCGGGCGTGGCCACGGTCGCCCTGAAGACTCCCGACGACCTGGACGCGGCCCGTACGCTCATCGCTGAGCACGCGGCCGTCTGACAAGGAGTGTCGAGAATCATGTCGAAGATCAAGCCCAGCAAGGGCGCCCCGTACGCGCGCATCCTCGGTGTCGGCGGCTACCGCCCCACCCGGGTCGTGCCGAACGAGGTGATCCTCGAAAAGATCGACTCGTCCGACGAGTGGATCCGCTCGCGCTCCGGCATCGCGACCCGCCACTGGGCCTCGCCGGAGGAGACCGTCGCCGCCATGTCGGTGGAGGCCTCCGGCAAGGCCATCGCCGACGCCGGGATCGCCCCGGAGCAGATCGGCGCCGTGATCGTCTCCACGGTCTCCCACTTCAAGCAGACCCCGGCCGTCGCCACCGAGATCGCCGACCGGATCGGCGCCGGGAAGCCCGCCGCGTTCGACATCTCCGCGGGCTGCGCGGGCTTCGGCTACGGCCTGACCCTCGCCAAGGGCATGATCGTCGAGGGTTCGGCCGAGTACGTCCTCGTCATCGGCGTCGAGCGGCTCAGCGACCTGACGGACCTGGAGGACCGCGCGACGGCCTTCCTGTTCGGTGACGGCGCCGGTGCCGTGGTCGTCGGCCCCTCCGACGAGCCGCACATCGGCCCCACGGTGTGGGGTTCGGAGGGCGACAAGTCCGAGACGATCAAGCAGACCGTCCCGTGGGACGAGTTCCACGCGGGTGACGCCTCGACGCTTCCCCTGAACCAGCAGGGCGAGATCAAGTTCCCCGCCATCACGCAGGAGGGTCAGGCGGTCTTCCGCTGGGCCGTCTTCGAGATGGCGAAGGTCGCGCAGCAGGCCCTGGACGCCGCCGGCATCACGGCGGACGACCTGGACGTCTTCATCCCGCACCAGGCCAACATGCGGATCATCGACTCGATGGTGAAGACGCTCAAGCTGCCGGAGCACGTCACGGTCGCGCGGGACGTCGAGACCACCGGCAACACGTCGGCGGCCTCGATCCCGCTCGCCATGGAACGGCTCCTGGCGACCGGCCGGGCGAAGAGCGGCGACACCGCGCTCGTCATCGGCTTCGGGGCGGGTCTCGTCTACGCCGCGTCGGTCGTTACCCTCCCCTAGGCACACCGGATCATCCTTCCGGCAAACCATTCACCAGCAATCACAAGAAGGAGCGCCACCATGGCCTTCACCCAGGAGCAGATCGTCGAGGGTCTCGCCGAGATCGTCAACGAGATCGCCGGCATCCCGACCGAGGACGTCCAGCTCGACAAGTCCTTCACCGACGACCTGGACGTCGACTCGCTGTCCATGGTCGAGGTCGTCGTGGCCGCCGAAGAGCGCTTCGACGTCAAGATCCCGGACGAGGACGTCAAGAACCTCAAGACCGTCGGTGACGCCGCCGACTACATCCTGAAGCACCAGGCCTGATTCGGCCCACGCTGACCCGGCCCGCCACCCGGCGGTGGCGCCGTATTCCGACCATCACACACATGGAGAACGAATTCCTGTGAGCTCGACCAATCGCACCGTGGTCGTCACCGGTATCGGCGCAACCACACCGCTGGGTGGCGACTCCGCATCGACCTGGGAAGGTCTGATCGCGGGGCGCTCCGGCGTCCGGCCCCTGGAGGGCGAGCGCTTCGCCGAACTGCCCGTCCAGATCGCCGCGACGGCCGCCGTCGACCCCGGCGACGTCCTGCCCCGCCCGCTGGCCCGCAAGCTGGACCGTTCGGCGCAGTTCGCGCTGATCGCGGCCCGCGAGGCCTGGGCCGACGCGGGCTACACCGCGCCCGCCGGAGAGGACGACAAGGTCGTCCCCGAGCGGCTCGGTTCCGTCATCGCCTCCGGCATCGGCGGCGTGACCACCCTGCTCGACCAGTACGACGTGCTGAAGGAGAAGGGCGTCCGCCGCGTCTCCCCGCACACCGTGCCCATGCTCATGCCGAACAGCCCCTCCGCCAACGTGGGTCTGGAGGTGAACGCCCGAGCGGGCGTCCACACCCCGGTCTCCGCGTGCGCCTCGGGTGCCGAGGCGATCGGCTACGCCGTCGAGATGATCCGTACCGGCCGTGCCGACGTGGTCGTCGCCGGTGGCACCGAGGCCGCGATCCACCCGCTGCCGATCGCCGCCTTCGCCAACATGATGGCGATGTCCAAGAGCAACGACGAGCCGACGAAGGCCTCCCGCCCGTACGACACGGGCCGTGACGGCTTCGTGCTCGGCGAGGGCGCGGGCGTCGTGATCCTGGAGTCCGAGGAGCACGCGAAGGCGCGCGGCGCGCGCGTCTACTGCGAGGTCCTCGGCCAGGGCCTGTCGGCCGACAGCCACCACATCGCGCAGCCCGAGCCGACCGGCCGGGGCATCGCCGCCGCGATGCGGCACCTGCTCGACACGACGGACCTGAAGCCGTCCGAGGTCGTCCACCTCAACGCGCACGCCACGTCGACGCCGCAGGGCGACGTCGCCGAGATCAAGGCGCTGCGGCGGGTCCTGGGCGACGACCTGGACCATGTCGCGATCTCCGCGACGAAGTCGATGACCGGCCACCTCCTCGGCGGCGCGGGCGGCATCGAGACCGTCGCCACGGTCCTGGCGCTGTACCACCGGCTGGCCCCGCCGACGATCAACATCGACGAGCTGGACCCGGAGGTGGACGCGGACATCGTCCGCGACGAGCCCCGCGAACTGCCGCAGGGCACGATCTCCGCGATCAACAACAGCTTCGGCTTCGGCGGCCACAACGTCGTCCTGGCGTTCCGCAGCGTCTGAACGTCCGTCCGGACATCAGTCCGGGCATCAGTCCGAACTCCGTCCGGGCGAGCGCCGTCCGAGCACCTCCGAGCGCTCCCCCGACACGGCGAAGGCCCGTCCCCGGCACCGGGGACGGGCCTTCGCCGTACGCGGTCCCGGCTCAGCGCAGGGCGAAGGCGGCCGGTTCCGCCTGCATCAGGATCTGGTTGAGGACGACGTGCCCGCCCTTGACGGGGACGAGTTCGGGGCGGATGGAGATCATGTCCGGGGCGGTGTCCGGATCCGTGTCCGGGGCGATCCGGTCCCGGACCTTCCCGGTGGCGGAGTCGAGCAGCAGGACATGGCCGACGCCCTCGTTCTCCAGGACCCCGACGGTGCCGTCCGGCTCCGCCGCGAGGGCCATCGTCTGGCGCTCCGCGCGATGCGACCAGACCTTGCGGCCGTCGGCGAGGGAGTGGGCGACGACGATGTCGGGCACGAGCTCGCCCCGCTCCGAGAGGGTGATCAGGAGGTCGCCGAGGACGAGCGGCCGGGCCGGGTCCCCGTCTCCGACATCGGCGTGGACGGAGAGGATGCCTTCGGGCCCGGCCAGCGGCACGCTCCCCCTCGGGTTGCCCCGTTCGTCGAAGGCGAGGACGGCGTGGGTGCCCCGCTGGTCCTCCTCGTCGACCGCGACGACGACCGGGGAGACGGAGACCACGCTCGCGGACGCCCCGGATTCGACGGGCAGGTCCCGGGACCACCGCTCGGCGCCGGTACGGGTGTCCAGGGCGAGGAGCCGGGCGCGCTCGCCGCACTGCTCCACCAGGAGGGTGCGGGTGGCGTCGGCGTCCATGGCGAGGAGCGCGCAGCCCTTGCCGTGGGGCCGCTGCCAGCTCTGCTTCCCGGTGGCCGTGGACCGGGCCCGGACGGCCTTCTCCTCGGCGCTGACGGCGGTGGCGCCGCCGACCGCGAGGCCACCCGTGAGGCCGTCGCCGGGCAGGTCGCGCCGCCAGAGGACCTCTCCGTCGGCGGTGCGGACCGCGAGCAGGGCGGCGCAGGGCTGTTCGTGGCGGCCGAAGGCGAGGAGCCCGATCCCTTCCTCCGCGTCGGGGGACATCGCGCAGGAGGCCTGCCGGGCGGGTGCCGGGACGCTCCAGCGGACGGCGCCGGTGGTGCCGTCGTAGGCGAAGAGCCCGTCGATACGGCCCTGGGCGACGGTGGAGCCGAGGCCCCAGGCGCCGACGGCCTCGTCGTACTTCTGGCCGGCACCGGGGACCTGCCAGGCGACGGCGGGCCTGGGGTCGAGTCCGGTGGTGGCGGTCGGCCGGGCGCCGGGCCGCCCCTCGGCCCGGTCGTCGTCCTCGTCGTCGCCGGAGCCGACCGCCCAGAGGCCGGAGGCCAGCAGGGCGAGGGCCCAGAGCGCGGCGGACGAGACGAGCGGGAGGCGACCGGTCCTGGCGGGACCCTGGACGGACCCCGTCGTGGTGAGGTCCGGGGCGGACCCGGTCCTGGCGGGACCGCGCGCCGGGCCGGGCGCCCGGCCGGGCGTGTCGGCGGCGGGCGGGACACCGGGGGCCGTACGGCTCCGGCTCCGCACCGCGAGCACGGTCGCTCCCAGCGCCGCCAGGACCAGGGCGCACACCAGTGCCGCCCAGCCCCGGGGCCAGGAACCGGCGAGGACCCCCGCCCCCAGGAAGGCCGCCGCCGCGCCGAACGCGGCGCCCGACAGCAGAACGGCGGCCGGTCCCGGCGGCGCCGTGCGTCCACTCTTCATTCGTGCTCCCCCCGGAGCGCGCCCCCTGCGCGCCCCGGGCGGAATCTACCGGGCTCAGACCACCTGGTGCAGCCAGCGGACGGGGGCGCCCTCGCCCGCGTACCGGAAGGGTTCGAGTTCGTCGTCCCAGGGTTTGCCGAGGAGCTTGGCGATCTCGGCCTCCAGCTGGGTCTCGCCCTGCGCGGAGCGCGCGAGGGCGGCCCTCAGCCGGTCCTCGGGGACCAGGATGTCGCCGTGCAGGCCGGTGACCGCGTGGAAGATGCCCAGGTCGGGGGTGGCGCTGTAGCGCTCGCCCTCGGCGGTGGCGCAGGGCTCCGCGGTCACCTCGAAGCGGAGCATCTGCCAGCCGCGCAGCGCGGAGGCCAGCTCGGAGGCGGTGCCGGTGCGGCCCTTCCAGGAGAACTCGGCTCTCCAGGTGCCGGGGGACGCCGGCTGACGGATCCAGTCGAGCTGGACCCGCGCGCCGAGGACACCCGCGACCGCCCATTCGACGTGCGGGCACAGCGCGCGCGGTGCGGAGTGTACGTACAGGACTCCACGTGTCGTCACCGGGACCTCCAGTGTGGGACGAGGGTCGCCTTTCCCCAGCGGCCTCAGTAAACAGCATCAGGAGCAGAACGTCACAAACCGTCAAAAAGGGGACAGCATGTGACGTGATGTAATTTACCGGAGCCGGTCGGCAAGGCGCCTCTGGTTCGACGGGGGAAAAGCTACCGTGCCGCACCGTCATCGGTGTGACGTACGGTCGGTCCGGGGGCGGGTGCACACGAAGCTTTCACCCGCCAGGACGTCGAGGGAGGGGCCAGGGATGCGCGGCCGACGCCGATTCCGCACCGCCGTCGCCGCCGTGACGGCGGCACTGCTGAGCGCCGGGGCGCTCGCGGGCTGCACGGCCGGGGAGCCGTCCGCGGCGCGGTCCGCCACGAGACCGGCGCCGAGCCCGACGCCGCTGTGGGACGTCTCCCCGTCGTCCGTGGCCGCCGTCGGGGACTCCATGACCCGCGCCTTCGACGCCTGCGCGGTCCTGGCGGACTGCCCCGAGGTGTCGTGGGCGACCGGCACGGACACCGCCGTGAACAGCCTGGCGCTGCGGCTCCTCGGCCCGGAGAAGGTGGCCGCCCGCAGCTGGAACCTGGCCAGGACGGGCGCGCGGATGGCGGAGCTGCCGGAGCAGATGGCGGGGGCGGCGGCCCGGCGGCCGGAGCTCGTGACGGTGATGATGGGCGCCAACGACGCCTGCCGCCCGACCCCGGACCTGATGACCCCGGTCGAGGACTTCCGGGCGTCCTTCGAGACGGCGCTGTTCCGGCTCCGGAAGGGCGCGCCGAAGGCGCAGGTGTACGTGGCGAGCGTGCCGGACCTCAAGCGCCTGTGGTCCACGGGGCGGGTCAGTCCGGTGGGACGGCAGGTGTGGAAGCTGGGGATCTGCGGGGCGATGCTGGCGGACGCGGAGGACCTGGGCCCGGCCGCCGAGCGGCGGCGGGCGGTGGTGCAGGACCGGGTGGTGGCGTACAACCGGGTGCTCAAGGAGGTGTGCGCCGGGGACGTGCGCTGCCGGTACGACGGCGGGGCGGTCTTCGGTTTCCGCTTCGACGGCGGGCAGCTGAGCCCGTGGGACTGGTTCCACCCGAGCAAGGACGGCCAGGCGCGGCTCGCGGAGCTGGCGTACCGGCGGATCACCACGGCGTGAGGGGCCCCGGGAAGCCTTCGCCTCGGCGGCCCGTCAGGGCGTGAGGGGCCCGGGGAGCCCTCGTACCGGGGGATCACCCCCTGCGCGAGGGGCCCCGGAGCGGCTGTCAGGTGCCGCCCCGGGGCCGTCCGGGGGCCCTCCGGAGGGCCCCTGCCTTCCGGGGGCGGCCCGGTAGGCGGGGCTTCCGGGGGCGGTGCCGGTAGGCCGGGCCTCCGGGGCGGTGCCATCAGAACGGGCCTCCGGCGCCGCCCCGGGGAGGTCAGACCTCCAGGGTCGTGCTCAGGCGGGCGTCCGCGAGGGAGTGCGCGGCGACGACCTCGTAGGTGCCGGGGACGAGGGTCCAGTCGTTCTTCTCCTCGTCCCAGATCTCGAAGGCGCGGCGGGGCAGCGCGATCTCGGCCTCGACGGTCTCGCCGGGGCCCGCCTCGACGCTCGTGAATCCGGCGAGCCAGCGGGCCGGGCGCTCCACCGGGTCGTCGGCGGGGGCCAGGTAGAGCTGGACGGTCTCGCGGCCCGCCCGGCCTCCGGTGTTGGTGAGGCGGACGGTCGCGGTGCCGGGGCCGGTGCTCAGCTCCTCGTACGACCAGGTGGTGTAGCCGAGGCCGTGGCCGAAGGCGTACGCGGGGACGGCCTGGCCCCGGTCCCAGGCCCGGTAGCCGACGAACAGCCCCTCCTCGTAGGCGAGTTCGCCTTCGACGGGGGTGACGTCGGTGACCGGGGCGTCGGCGAGGGTGCCGGGCCAGGTGGTGGGGAGCCTGCCGCCGGGCTCCTCGGCGCCGGTGAGGACGTCGGCGAGGGCGGCGCCGCCCTCCTGGCCGGGGAACCAGCTGAGGAGGACCGCGGCCACGTCCTCGCGCCAGGGCAGTTCGACCGGGGAGCCCGCGTTGACCACGACGACGGTGTTCGGGTTGACGGCGGCGACCGCCCGTACGAGGTCGTCCTGACGTCCGGGGAGGGCGAGGTCCCCGCGGTCGAAGCCCTCGGACTCGACCCGCTCGGTGGTGGCGACGACCACGACGGCGGTGTCGGCGGTGCGGGCCGCTTCGACGGCCTCGGTGATCAGTTCGTCGGGGTCCCGGCGGGGCCCGAGGTGGACGAAGGAGAACATGACGGCCGGGAGCGGGGCCGCGAACTCCTTGTCCAGGGTGTGCAGCAGGGAGACCTCGACGGTCTCGCCCCCGGTGAGCGTGACCTTGGCGCGCTCGACCGGGGAGCCGAAGAACGCCTCGAAGGGGTCGGTCTCGGGGCCCATCGTCTGGACTCCGTCGAAGACGGTGGTGCCCGCGACGGCGAGGGTGAAGGCGCCGAGCCCCCGGGTGCCGAAGGAGTGCTCCCCGGACTCGCGCGGGGTGAAGGTGCCGACGACCTCGATGGAGGCGAGGTTCTCGTGGCTGACGCCCGCCGGGAGGTCGTCGCCGATCCACTGGACCTGCCCGTTGGGCAGGGAGCCCTCGCCGAGGAGCCGTCCGGCGGCGTCGCGGCAGCGGGCGCGGAGGGCGAAGCCCTGGTCGGCGGGGGCGAGTTCGTCGCTGGGGTCGGCGCCGACCGTGTAGGAGAGGCTCCCGTCGGGCAGGGCGGCGGTGAGGCCGTCGAGCGGGGAGACGACGTGCTCGGGGAAGACCTGCGCGGAGCCGCCGCCGAGGACGCGGGCGTCGCGGGCGGCGGCGCCGGAGAGGGCGACGGTTCCCGCCCGCAGGGGCAGGGCGCCGTTCTCGTTGCGGACCAGGACGAAGCCCCGGCGGGCGATCTCGCGGGCGAGGGCGTCGCCGTCGAGGGCGGCCGGGGGTTCGGTGACGACCGGCGGGGCGCCTTCGAGGGCGCCGACGCGGGCGGCCAGCCGCAGGACGTTGCGGACGGCGGTGTCGACGGCGGACTCGTCGACCTCTCCGGCGCGCACGGCGGCGGCGAGGGCCTCGCCGTAGACGGTCACGGGGCCGGGCATGGCGACGTCGAGGCCGCCCAGGATGTCGCCGGTGGTGGAGCGGGCGGCCATCCAGTCGGAGACGTTGACGCCGTCGAAGCCCCATTCGCCGCGCAGCACCTCGTTGACGAGGTGGTGGTGCTCGGTCATCGTCACGCCGTTGACCTGGTTGTAGGCGGTCATGATGCCCCAGGGGCGGGCGTTGGTGACGATGGCCTCGAAGGGCGCGAGGTAGAGCTCGCGGAGCGGGCGCGGGGCGATCCGGTTGTCGACGGTGAAGCGGTCGGTCTCGGCGTCGTTGGCGACGAAGTGCTTGACGGTGGTGCCGACGCCGCCGTCCTGGACGCCCTGGACGTAGCCGGTGCCGATGGCGCCGGTGAGCAGCGGGTCCTCGCTGTACGCCTCGAAGTGACGGCCGCCGAGGGGCGTGCGGTGCAGGTTGACCGTGGGCGCGAGGAGGACGTGGACGCCCTTGCGGCGGGCCTCCTGGGCGAGGAGGTGGCCGGCCCGGCGGGCGAGGGCCGGGTCCCAGGTGGCGGCGAGCGCGGTCGGGGAGGGCAGGGCGACGGACGGGTCGTCGGCGGTCCAGCGGACGCCCCGGACCCCGATGGGGCCGTCGGACATGACCAGCGACGCCAGGCCGATCTCCGGGAGGGCGGGCAGGGACCACATGTCCTGGCCGCCCAGCAGCCGCGCCTTGGCGTCCAGGCCGAGCCGGGCGAGCGCCGCCTCCACGGCCGCCTCGCGCAGGGCGTCCCCGCTCACCGGGCTCCCGTTCGCCGCGTCCCCGTTCACGGCGCCCTCGTCCACGATGCCCTCGCGCACGGCGTCCTCGTTCACGTCCGTCACGTCCGTTACCTCCGCGTTGAAGTGCTGGTGGGGCCATCATGGACCCACTTGCCTGTAGATAGGTAGGCAACGTGACCTTTTCGTTATTTTCATGATGGCGTACCGTCCTGGGAGACGAGGACCTGCGGAAAGGGGCCGGGCCGATGGCACGGGCGAGGAGCGAGGAGCGCCGGGCGGAGATCCTGCGCGCCGCCCTGGAGGTGATCGCCGAGCGCGGCTACCGGGGCGCCGCCCTCGGCGCGGTCGCCGAGCGCGTCGGCCTGACCCAGCAGGGGCTGCTGCACTACTTCCCCACCAAGGAGTCGCTGCTCGTCGCCGTCCTGGAGGAACGCGACCGCTGGGACACCAGCGGTGGCCGCGACCGCGAGAAATGGCGGCTCGACCTGCTGGACTCCCTCGTCGAGTACAACGCGATGCGGCCCGGGATCGTGCAGACCTTCTCCGCGCTGCTCGGCGAGAGCGTCACGGACGGGCACCCGGCCCGGGAGTTCTTCACCGAGCGGTACGCGCAGGTGCGGGAGAACATGGCGGGGGTGCTGCGGCTTGAGTTCGGCGACCGGCTGCCGGGCGGCCTCACCCCGGAGCGGGCCGCGCCGCTCCTCACCGCGGTGATGGACGGCCTCCAGTACCAGTGGCTCCTGGACCCCTCGGCGGTCGACATGCCGGGCGCCTTCCGGGACTTCCTGGCGCTGCTCGGCGGGAACGGGACGACGGAGGACACCCCGGAACGGCCGGGGGCGGACCGGGCGGGGTGAGCGGGCTGGGCGGGCTGGGCTGGGCTGGCCGGGCGGGATGAGCGGGCCGGGCGGGCTGGGCTGGCCGGGCGGGATGAGCGGGCTGAGCTGGCTGAGCTGGCTGAGCTGGCTGAGTGGACCGGGCGGAATGAAGGGCTCGGGCGGGCCGAGGGGCGGCCTCGGCTTTCCACCCGGCGGCCGGGCGGGACGAGGAGAGGTCCCGGCCACCGCTTCGGGCCGGGCGGGACGAGGGAGCCCCCGGCTTCCGTCACGGGGCCGGGCGGGATGATGGGGGCATGATCATCGCCGCCACCCAGTTCGCCCCGGTCGCGGGGGACCTCGACGCCAACGTCCGGACCGTCGCCGACCTGATCCGGGCCGCCGGGGCCGAGGGCGCCCGCGTGGTCGTCTTCGCCGAGCTCTGCCTCACCGGCTACGAACCGTCCCTGATCCGGGACTCCCCCGCCCTGGTCCTCACCGAGGACGACCCCCGACTCGAACCCGTACGGGACGCCTGCCGCGCGGTGTCGGCGGCGGCCGTCGTCAACGGGCCGGTGCGGACGGACACCGGTCGCCCGGCGGTCACCTCGCTGGTGATCGGCCCGGACGGCTCGCTCCTCGCCCGCTACGA
The DNA here is from genome assembly GCF_044744885.1 of Streptomyces sp. NPDC087215. Classification (NCBI taxonomy): domain Bacteria; kingdom Bacillati; phylum Actinomycetota; class Actinomycetes; order Kitasatosporales; family Streptomycetaceae; genus Streptomyces; species Streptomyces sp. NPDC087215. The sequence goes on along the minus strand of NZ_JBIUZD010000002.1, from coordinate 366,099 downwards.
CAAGCGGCACCTGTACGGGATCGAGCGGGAGGTGTTCGCGCCCGGCGCCGCCGACGGGCGGTTCACCCTCGACGGGCTCCGGTTCGCCACCGCCACCTGCTACGACAACCGCTTCCCCGAACTGGCCGAACGGGCCGCCGCCGACGGCTGCGCCGCCTATCTGGCCAGCTCGGTGCTGGCCGCCGACAACGACTCGTTCGAGACGGTCTATCCCGTACGGGCCCGGGACTTCGGTCTGTACGTGGTGCTCGGCAACGTCCTCGGGGCCAACGAGGACGGCACGGGCTGCGGCCGGGCCGGGGCCTGGGGCCCGGACGGCGCCCGCCTCGCGGACGCGGGCGGCACGGAACGGGGCTTCGTCCTGGCGGAGATCGGCTGAGGGCCCGCCGGACGGTACGGGGAGCAGCCCGGACCGGCGTCCGGATACGGGGAGGAACCGGGAACGGCGGCCGAGGGGCGGACACGGAGAAGCCGGGCCGCCGTGGGACATACGGCGGCCCGGCTCCATGGAGAGACATCACGGAACCCCCGGTCCGCGCCGCCTCCCCGCCCCTCTTGAGGGGCGGTCTTCCGGGGGAGGTCCCCTAGGGACAGCCCCTGAAGGACGGTCCCCCTACGGGGTGGCCCTCACGGGACCGTCCCTACCGGGTGATCCCTACCGGGTGATCCCCACCGGGTGGTCCCCTACGGGGCCGTCAGGCCCAGCGTGTACGCGCCCGAGCCGCTGTACGCGTGGACCACGTACCGGTAGTAGCCCGCGGTGCCGTAGTAGCTGGTGTTCTCGTCGGCGGTCTCCGTGCCGCCCACCGCCACGTCCACCCAGCTCGCGCCGTTCCACTTCTGCAGGTACAGGTCGAAGTCGGCACCGGCCGGACCGCGCAGGCAGCCCACGTGGGTGCCCGAGGCCGCCGAGTAGTAGTACGAACCGTCCGGCTGCGCCTGGGCCTGACCGGAGGCCAGGGTGCCCTGGTAGGTCTTCTGGGTGTTGCCGCAGCCCGTGGGCGGGTTCGTCGAGCCGACCGACAGCTGGTAGCTGACGGTGTGGGTGGCGGAGCCCGTACCGGTCACGGTGATCGGGTACGTGCCGTTGGCGGTGCCCGCCGCGACCTGCACGGTCATCGTCGACGAGGAGCCCGAGGTCACCGAGGAGGGGCTGAAGGAGACCGTGACCCCGCTCGGGGCGCCGCTCGCGGAGAGCTGGACGGTCTGCGCGCTGCCGCCGGTGGTGCTGGTGTTCACCGTGGAGGTGACCGAGGCACCGGCCTGGACCGAACCCGAGGAGGGGTTCAGGGCGAGCGAGAAGTCCGGGGTGCTGGTGCCGCCGCAGTCGGTCTCACCGGACTGGGCCGGAACGCCGATCGCGTTCCAGGCGGTCTTCACCGCGTTGCACTCGACGCTGCCGTAGGTGTTCTTGGCGCTCGTCAGGGTCGCCTTGCGGGCGGCCAGGTGGTTCCAGGAGGACGTCTTCATGAGCAGGGCGCCCATGAAGATCTTGCCCGCCTTCTGGATGCCGATGCCGGTCACCGAGGACGGACCGCCCGAACATATGGGGCTGTTGGGCTTGCCGCCACCCGGGCTGGAGCCCTCGGCGAGCAGGTAGAACCAGTGGTTCTGCGGACCGGCCGCCGCGTGCACCTCGGTGCCCGAGCTCAACTGGGGGTAACAGTTGGGGTCGTTGTTCGCGAGGGACGGGTTGTACATGTACCGGATGGGCTTGTTGTCGCCGAGGAAGTTCAGCTTCTCGCCGACCGTGTAGTCCGGGGTGTCGTTCGGGTTGTTGGCGTAGTGCTCGGTGAGCGCGCCGAAGATGTCACCCGTCGACTCGTTCATCCCGCCGTTCTCGTTGGACGAGCCCGCGCTGCCCGGCGTCCGGTCGAAGATCTCGTGGCCGTACTCGTGCGCCACGACGTCGATGCCGGTGAGCTGCATGGTGCCGTTCTGGTTGCGGCCGTACGTGGTCTTCGTACCGTCGTAGTACGCGTTGACCTCGCTCAGACCGGCGCGCGCCGGGACCATCCCGCCCTGACCGTTCTGGCCGTTGTAGCCGAACCACTCCTTGAGCATGGAGTGTTCCTTCTGCGCCGCGTACATGATGTCGACGCAGGCGGTCACGAGGTCGTTGGCGCCGCTGTTGCCCCACGGCGAGGAGCCCGTGTACGCGCTGCCGTTCTGGCCGCCGCACTTGAAGGAGCCGCGGGTGGTGTCGGTCATGGAGCTCGCGGCGGTGTCGATGGTGACGTTGCCGTTGTGGTAGCCGCGCCCGTCGGCGTGCAGGATCTTGTCGGTCGACCGGGCGATGGCCCCGGTGCCCGCGTCCACATGGGTGTCGAGGGCGCTCGGCGCGTTCTTCGCGGTGCGGCCGACGACCCGGGTGTGCCAGGTCAGCACGGCCTTGCCGCCCTTGAGGAGCACGGTCAGCTCGGGGGCTCCCGCGCTCTCCACGGACGCCAGCTGCGCGCGGGCCGTGGCCAGGGCGGCGGCGGACGTCACCTTCGCCCGGGTGGAGAGCCGGAGGGCGGGCGCCGGGGCGCCGGTGACCTCACGGACCTTGCCCGTGCTGTCCGAGACGACGACCGCGTCACCGCCGACGACCGGGAGACCGCGGTAGGTCCGCTCGTAGGAGGCGTAGTACAGGCCGTTCGCCCACGGGGTGACGGACGTGCGGACGAGTTCCTCGTCGGCGCCGTGCCGCAGCTCGTCGAGACCGCTCTCCGCCGCGTCGTCGGCGGCGGCGAGAGCCAGGGACTTGCCGTGGCCCGGGGGCACGGGCTGTGCCTGCGGGGCCGCGACGGCCGGAGCGACGAAGGCCGTCGCGAGGCTCGCCGAGAGCGCCAGGGCGGCCACGGCCGCCGTCAGTCTGGTGGGGTGCACGTCTGCTCCGATCGGGGGGTGGATCGTGGTGGGGGAGACGGTTCGTCGCGCCGAGTATGGGCGTGGACATGGCTAGTTCGGGACATCTCACGCGGCATAAGACGCGGGTTATGGTGCGCCCGCACGGCCCTGCGTACGCTGCTGAAATGCAGCTGGAGTTGAGGCATCTTGAGGCCGTCTGCCGGATAGCGGAGGCGGGCAGTCTTGGACGGGCCGCCGGGCGGCTCGGGGTGTCGCAGCCCGCGCTCTCCGCGCAGCTCCGCCGCATCGAACGGGTCGCGGGCGGGGAGCTGTTCCTGCGCGGCCGGCACGGGGTGGAGCCCACCCCGCTGGGCGAGTTCGTCCTGTCGAAGGCCCGGCTGGTGCTCGGCGAGATGGACGCGCTCGCCGCCGGGGCGCGGGCCGCCGACCCGGGCACCCCGCTGCGCCTCGGCTGCATCCTGCTCGTCCTCGTCGACGGGCTGCTCGGGCAGTTGGAGCGGGTGATGGCCGGGCAGGACATCTCGGTGACCGTGGAGCACTCGGCGACGGCACTGACCCGGCAGCTGGGCGCGGGACGGTACGACGCCGTGCTGTACGGGGAGGTCAACGACCACGAGGTGGCCCTGCCGGAGGGCACCACCGCGCGGACCGTGATCGCCAAGGAGCCGTTCTGCGTACGGCTGTCGGCGGCGCATCCGCTGGCGGCCAGGGAGCGGATCGCCCTCGCCGAGCTGGCCGGGGAGGACTGGATGATGCTGGTGGAGGACGACGACGGCGGTCCCGAGGCGCTGGTCGCCGCGTGCGCCCGGGTCGGGTTCGCCCCGTCGCTGCGGCACCGGGTGCCCGACCGGAAGATGCACTACGACCTGATCGCCTCGGGGCGGGCGATCTCCCTGAGCCAGCCGACCGCCCCGCGGACCGAGGGCACGGTGCTGAGGCCGCTGGAGGGCGACCCGGTCATGGGCCGTATCCGGCTGGCCTGGAACAGGTCCGCGGTGTCCGCCCGGCACGCGGAACTGCTGCACCGGGCGGCGGTGGCCGGCTATCTGTCGAACATCGACAACAACGCGTTCTACCGGACGTGGTGGGACGCCCGCCCGGAACTGCACCCGGTGCTGGAGGTCTGAGCGGGGGCGGTACGGGCTCCGCCGACGGGCCCGGTCGCGTCCGGTCCCGCTCCCCAGCCGGTCCCGGACGCGCACGGCCCGGCCGGGAAGGCCCGGCTGACGCGCACTGCCGGGTCCGCCCGGGGCCCGGGGTCTGCCGAGCGGAGCCGGGACCGGTTCGGGTCCGGTACGGCCCGGCTGGGCTGGGCTGGGCTGTGCTGGGTCGAGGTCCTGTCAGGCGGGGGTGGGGCCGTCGACGGCGGGCCGCGCGACGGCGGCCGGACCGCCCTCCTCGTCGCGGTCGCCGCCGGAGGTCTCCCCGCGCAGGTCACGGGCCATCAGGGTGGCTCCGGCGACGGCGCCCGGCATCAGGAAGACGGCGACGAAGGGCACCAGGAAGGCGAGGGTCAGCGGAACGCCGAAGCCGAGGACGGCCGCCCGGCGCCCCCGGAGCAGCCGCAGCCGCTCCTTCAGCTCGACGCCCCTGCGCTGGAGGGCGACGGCCGCCAGTTCCTCGGTGAGGAAGAAGCCGGAGACGCAGAAGCCGATCGCGGGCACGACGGTCTGGCCGACGACCGGGATGAACCCGCAGGCGAAGAGGAGGAGGCCGTAGAACGCCACCCTCAGCAGGACGCGCAGGCTGTCGCGGGCCGAGATCCACAGATCGCGCCAGAGCGGCAGCCCGGACTCGGGGACCTCGCCGCCCTGGCTGCGGTCGACCTCCTCGGAGAGCGACTCGTAGAACGGCTGGCCGACGAGGAGCGTGACGGCGGTGAAGGTGATGACCGCGAGGAAGAGCCCGAAGGCGAAGACGAGGGCGGTCAGGGTGCCCCTGAATATCCCGTTCCAGGGCGAGGTCCAGTCGTCGGCGAACGGGGTGACCCAGGCGACCAGGTCGTCGGCGCCGTAACCGAGCCCGACGAGCGCCCCCGCGTACAGCACGAGGGTCACGAGTCCGGGCAGCAGCCCGAACCCCAGCCAACGCCCGTGCTGCCCGACCCACTTCTGGCCCTGCAGCAGATATCTGAAACCCACCCCGAGATCACGCATGGGGGCCACTGTAGCGGTGGGGCCCGAAGGCCCCCGAAGCCGTCCGACCAGCGGTCCGACCAGCGGTCCGGGGACGGGCGCCCGGACCCGCCGAGACCGCGCACGGGCTCCCGGCCCCCGGACGCGGCGAGGGCCGCACCCCGGGTGGGGTGCGGCCCTCGCCGGTACCGCGCGTCCGGAACCGGACGGCGGGCTCCGCTCGGACGACGGGCTCGGATCAGACGGCGAGCTCGACCGTGATGTTGCCCCGGGTCGCCTTGGAGTACGGGCAGACCTGGTGGGCCTTCTCGATCAGGTCCCTGGCGGTGTCCGCGTCCACGTTCGGGATGCGGGCCGAGATCTTGACGATGATGCCGAAGCCCTCGTCGTTCTTGCCGATGCCGACCTCGGCGGTGACCGTCGAGCCGGAGATGTCGGCCTTCTCGTCGCGGGCGACGACGCCGAGCGCGCCCTGGAAGCAGGCGCTGTAGCCCGCCGCGAAGAGCTGCTCGGGGTTGGTCCCCTCGCCGGAGCCGCCCATCGCCTTCGGCGGGTTCACGACGACGTCGATCTTGCCGTCGTCGGTGGAGACCCGGCCGTCCCGGCCGCCCTCGGCGGTGGCGACGGCGGTGTAGAGGACCTCGGAGTGCTGGATCGGCATACCTGGTACTTCCTTCATGGTTCGCCGCGACTCGCGCCCACGATCGCGGCGGCTGAGGGAAGACTAACGCGTCAGCGAGACGATCATCTTTCCGGTGTTGTCCCCGCGCAGCAGTCCGAGGAAGGCGTCCACGCCGTGCTCGATGCCCTCGGCGAAGGTCTCCCGGTGCTTGAGCTCGCCCGAGGCGAGCCAGCCGCCGACCTCCTGGACGAACTGCTTCTGGAGGCCGTAGTGGTCGCCGACGAGGATGCCCTGGAGACGCAGCCGCTTGCCGATGATCATCGCCATGTTGCGCGGGCCGGGCACCGGCTCGGTGTCGTTGTACTGGGCGATCATGCCGCAGATGGTGGCGCGGCCGTGCACGTTGAGCGAGGAGATCGCGGCTTCGAGGTGGTCACCGCCGACGTTGTCGAAGTAGACGTCGATGCCGTCCGGGGCGGCGGCGCGGAGCTGCTCGTCGACCGGGCCGTTCTTGTAGTTGAAGGCGGCGTCGAAGCCGAGCTCCTCCACGAGGAACTTCACCTTCTCGTCGGAGCCCGCCGAGCCGATGACCCGGGAGGCGCCCTTGATCCGCGCCATCTGACCGACCTGGCTGCCGACGGCTCCGGCGGCGCCGGAGACGAACACCGCGTCGCCCTCCTTGAAGGAGGCGACCTCGAAGAGGCCCGCGTAGGCCGTGAGGCCGGTCATGCCGAGGACACCGAGGTACGCGGAGAGGGGGGCGAGCTCCGGGTCGACCTTGGTGGCCTGCTGCGCGGACACGTCCGCGTACTCCCGCCAGCCGAGGCCGTGCAGGACGTGGTCGCCGACCGCGAACCCCTCCGCGGCGGAGGCGACGACCACGCCGACGGCGCCGCCGTCCATGGGCCGGTCGAGCTGGAACGGCGGGATGTACGACTTGGTGTCGTTCATCCGGCCGCGCATGTACGGGTCGACGGAGAAGTGCAGGTTGCGCACGAGGACGCGGCCCTCGGCGGGCTCGGCGACCGGCACTTCGCGCAGGGCGAAGTCCGTGGGGACGGGCCAGCCGTGCGGGCGGGCGACGAGGTGCCACTCACGGCTGGACGCGGGAAGAACGGACATGAGCACGGCCTCCGGGGAGAAGCTTCGGGAAGCTTCGGATCAGAAAAGCTTCATTGACTGAAACAATCATGCGCCTGGATATTTCATGTTGTCAAGTATCTGGGTAGACTGGTGCGCATGGCCACCTCACGCACGGACCCCCTGACCCTCGAAGTCGTCGAGCTGATCGGCACGGTCGTGGCGCGCTACTACGAGGAGTACGAGCAGGCGGCCGCGCAGCACGCGCTGACCGGCGCGCAGGCGCGGGTCCTCGGCCTGCTCTCGCTCGACCCGCTGCCGATGCGGCGCATCGCCAAGAAGCTGAAGTGCGAGCCGTCCAACATCACCGGGATAGTCGACCGCCTGGAGGCCCGGGGCCTGGTGGAGCGCCACCCGGACCCGGCCGACCGCCGCGTGAAACTGGCCGTCCCCACGGAAGAGGGCCGCGCCACGGCCCACCACCTCCGCGACTCCCTCAACTTCGCCCGCGAACCCCTGGGCGAACTGACGGAGATCGAGCGCACGCTGCTGAGGGACCTGCTGAGGCGGATGCTGGGGGAGGAGGCGGGGTGAGGATTTCAGAGCCCACGTCCACAAGAAGCCTCCCTCACCCCGGAGCGCCTGCTACCGGAACACCGAGACGATCTCAGGCAGGAACATGAACACTCCGACGACCACCCAACCGCCACCGATAATCCGTACCGTATTCGGTGTCGCATTGCCCTTGGGGGTGTACCTGGTGACAAAGTAGAAGAACTTCTCCGACATCCCCTTGAAGTTGAGGGCGAAGAGAAACCCGAGAAGAATGAGAATGGTCGCCATCAGATAGACCAGGCGAACATCGGCATTCTCCTTTCCTTCGGCAAGCAGGAGCAGCATCTTTGACCATCCGTTCTGATTCATGTCGAGAACACGGTGCCGGGCGCTCCGCGCGCCCGGCACCGCACCGAACTGCTAGAACCACTCAGCAGCTGTCTGGTTGAAACCGTTGTAGACGTCGAGGCCAATACCGAGGCCGGTACCGAAGTGCTCGCTCGTCACCTGCTGTCCCCTGGTGTTCCTCGTACCGATGGCAGTCTCGTGGTTCATGGAGACAGCCAGCCCCGCCTTCAGTGAACCACCCGCGACATGTCCCGTGCCCCGGAGGTTACCAATGTCGTCGGCATTGCTCCGGAAGCCGCCAATGGTCGCGGAACCTCCGAATCGCGGCCCGGCGGTTCCGTAGTCGAACGATCGCGTGTAGCCGTATCGCATGTTCCCTTCAGGTGTGGCCACAGCAACGAAGCACGCACTGCCTCCGATTCCCACGTACAACCCGCCGGAACCGCCTACGCAGAAACCTCGCGTGTTGTAGTCACCAGCGGAAAAGGCGGTCTCGGCCGCAGCCATGAGCAGGGAGCCGGAGAGAGAACCGCCTCCCTGACTGAGTCCGGCTTTCAGCCCTCGTGTGATGTGGCCCAGAACCTCAGCCTTCCGCCGTTCAGCGGCTTCCTTTGCCCTGCGTTCCGCCGCCCGCTTCGCTGCCTGGGCCTTTGCCGCGGCTGCCTTCTTCGCGTCGTAGTGGAAGACCTTGTAGTTCGCCGTGTCCGCGCGGTACGACTTGTACCGCTTCCGGGATTCCGAGTCCTTGCGGGGGGTCTGGTGCCAGACCCAGTTGCCGCCCTTGTAGGTGTAGCCGACCGACATGCCTCGGTCGTCGCCCCAGCGGGTGTCGTTGTAGGACGCTCCGCCGGCCGGTCCGTCTGGGCGGAGGCCCGTCGGGTCCGCCTTGGTCAGCGGGTTGTTGTGGCCGTACGCGTAGGCGTTCATCTGGGCCGGGTCACCGAAGTCGATGACCGGGTCGACCGAGAGGAAGCGGCCCGTCGTCGGGTCGTACTCACGGGCACCGAGGTGCGTGAGACCCGTCGGGTCGTTCGTGCCGCCGACGAAGCCCCGGGTTCCGAAGCTCCCCGCCTGGGCCGTGCGCAGTCCGCCGAAGGGGAGCTGCTTGCGGTAGGTCACCGCGAGGGTACCGGCGTCGATGGCCGTCAGCGCCGTGCCCTGGTGGTCGCCGACCAGGTAGGAGACGGTCGTCCCGGTGCGGACCGCGACCGTCTCTCCGCCGTGGGTGTAGTAGCGGGTGGCGGTCGTGGTGCCGTCCTCCGCACGCTTGAGCTCGTCGCCGTTCGGCAGGTTCAGCACCGTGCTCTTGTCGGGGTTCTTCGTGAGGAGGCGGTCTCCGTCGGCGTCGTACAGATAGGAGGTGGTGGCGCCGCCCTCGGTGAGGGTGGCGAGATGCCCCTCGGCGTCCCAGGTCAGGTCCTGCACCTTGGTTCCGACGGTCCGGTTGGTGGTGTTGCCGGTGGCGTCGTACGCGAAGGTGCTGATCCGGCCGTTGTCCGGGCCGCCCGTGACGGTGGCCTGCTGCACGGCGTGCGGACGGTCGGCCTTCGCCTCCGGGTGGGTGTAGTCGGTCGTGGCCCCCGCGAGCTTGTCGCTCTGCTGGGTCCTGTTGCCGAGCTTGTCGTAGCCGTAGGTGAGCCAGTACGCGTCGGAACCGCCGACGCCGGTGGCGGACGGTGCCGTCGCGCAGTCGGTGGTCGCCGTCCACGCCTCGGTCAGCCGCCCGAGGCCGTCGTTGGTGAAGCACTGCCGGTCGGTGGCCGCGGTGGCGCCCTGGCCGGTGGTGCTGGTGACCCCGGTGACGTTGCCCGCCGGGTCGTAGGCGTACAGGGACCGGTCGACCCGCTGCGGGGCCAGGAACCTGTCCGTGGTCCGCTCGATCAGACGGCCGGTGTGATCGTCGTACGCCTGGGTCCGGAAGACCTTCTTGTCGAGGTCCTGTCCGAACTCGGTGCCGACGGGACGCCCGTAGACGTCGTACTGGACGTTGGCGACGAGCAGAACACCGGCGCGGGTCGTCCGGTAGGGCTGGTCGTCGCTGTTGTAGTTGGTGACGATCCGCTCGGAGGGGATGTCACCGACGGCCGGGTTGAGCGTCCAGTCGAGCGCCCCGGTCTGGCTGTTGTAGCCGTACGTCCAGGTGTACGTGTCGGTCGGGGCGGTCCCGGTGCCGGGGACGGTGAGGCTGGTCGATGTCGGCTGGTAGCGGTCGTTGTACCCACCGGCCGCCGTGGTGTACGAGGCGGTGCCGTCGTAGCGGGTGCTGCTGGTCAGCTGCCCCTTGGCGACAGTGTCGTAGGCCCACTTGGAGAGCGTGGTCGTGCCGTTCTTGACCTCGGTCTTCCGGCCGAGCTTGTCGTAGACGGTCGTCAGGGTGACGTCCCTGGCGTCCTTGCCGGTGACGACCTGGCCGTTGGCGTCGTACGTCAGGACGGTCAGGCCCTTGTCGGGGTCATCGACCCCGGTCTTCTGGCCCCGGTTGTCGTAGGTGTAGCTCCAGGTGTTGCCCGCCGGGTCGGTGACCGAGGTGGGCTCGTCGAACTTGCCGTAGACGTAGTCGGTCGTCTGGGGCTGGGTCTGCCCGGCCCCGGCGTACTGGATGAGCTGGGTCGTCCGGCCGTTGGCGTCCGTCACCTTGGTGGTGGCGGTGCCGCCCTTCGGCGGGAGGACCGTGACCCGGTCGCCGCCGTAGACGGTCTTGGTCCGCCACTTCTCCTCGCCCCGGAACATCGAGACGGCTTCGGTGACGCGGCCCAGGCCGTCGTAGGTGTTCTCGGTGACGTTGTCGACCTGGTGCTCCTGCTTGGCCGTGTACAGGGTCGCCGACGGGGCGACCTCTCCGTAGTACGGCGCGAAGCTCTTGTCGACCCAGCCCCGGGAGTCGTAGCGGGTCTCCGTCAGGATCGTGTGCTGGGTGCCGCCGGCCGGGGCCTGCGACTGGCGCTCGCGCAGCAGACCGTCGTACAGGGTGTACGTGGTCCGGTAGGTGCCGTCCTGCTTGAGGGTCCTGGTGGTGACGGCGTTGGCCTGGGTGGTGGAGATCTTGTACTCGTACTGCACCGAGGGCACGGTCTCGTGGCCGGTCTTGGACCAGCCGGGCTGCCACACCTTGATCACACGGCCGAGGCCGTCGTGGACCGCGTCGGTGCGCTTGCCGTTGGCGTCGACGGACGCGACGGCCACTCCGCGCACCGGGTCGTAGGTCGTGGTCGAGACGTGACTGAGGGCGTTCGTCACCTTCATCGAGGTGGGAATGCCCGTGTCCGGGGTGTAGGCGGTCGTGGTGGTGTTCCCGAGCGCGTCGGTGTCGGTGAGCTCACGGCCGTGCTGGTCGTACGTGTGCTTCGCCGTGGTGAGGTACCCGGTGCCCGCCGCGTCCTGCTCGTCGATGCGGGTGACGTCGCCCTTGGTCGGCGCCGTGGTGAGCGAGGTGGCACCGTCGTAGTAGCGGCGCTCGACCGAGATCAGGTCGGCGGGCAGCTTCGGAGTCGTATCACAGGGCTTGGCCACGGTCCTGATCTCCGAAGGCACCCCGAGAAGGGCGCCCGGAGCGTAGGACGTGGTGGTGCACTCCTCGTCTCCAGGCTTCGCGGTGTCGCCGAGCCGGGACTCGGTGAGGACGTGGCCCTGGGCGTCGAAGGTGCGGCTGGTCTCGGTGGCGCGCCAGTCCTGGCCGACAGCGGTGCGGGTCTTCTCCTTCTCGCCGCCCGTGACGTACGCCTTGCGGGCCGGCAGCCCCTCGCCGCGCGTCTCCGTCGCGGTCGCCGGGGAGACCCAGGGGATGAAGCTGCTGGTCGACTCCAGGCGCCCGCCGTCACCGTCGTACGCGGCCTCCTCGCGGGTCATGCCCGCGAACGCCTCGTGGTCGGTGGCCGGGATCCCCTCGCTGTCCTTCACCACGGCACCGGGGAGGCCCCGGAAGTAGCGGTACTCCTTCAGCGTGCGCGGGACGGGGCTGGAGCCGGTCCGGACCTGGACGAGGCCGAAGCCCTTGCGGTCGCTGTAGGTGAGGTGCTCGGCCTTGGTGAACTCGTCGTCCTTGGCCTTCGTCCAGGCCATGCCCTCGGGGTAGGTGTACTCGGTCCGCTTGGCGGGCTGTCCACCGGTGTTGTCGTTCTCGACGATCAGGTTGACCGCGTAGGCGTGGAACCAGTCGAGGTAGGGGTCGTAGTTGGCGGCCGGGGCGTCCGGCGGGGACCACTTGACCGGGTAGCAGCGCCGGGTGTTCGACGCCGGGGACGGAACGCTCGTGGCGGAGCAGTCCTGCGGCGTGTAGCCGATGCCGATGGTGCCACCGGACTCCGAGTTGACGGCGGCGATCCGGTAGCGCCACATACCGGGCAGCGGGTCGGGGTCTCCTCCCGTGGTGGCGCCCTCGACGCGGTTGGGCAGGGAAATGCCGCTGAAGCCGACCTGGGGCATGGTGACGGCCCCCGTGCCGGTGTGTCCGGTGCGCTTGATCGACTTGAGCCAGAGCGGGGCGGCGCCGCCTCCCGGTGAGGGGAAGTTCGCGTCGAGGGCCCAGCTGTCGACCGGCTTCCAGGCGCTGGCGGACCAGACGTGGGTGGCGATGGTGGTGAGCTTCAGGCGCGTCCAGAAGGACGGCGAGTAGCGGTTCTTGCACTCGGTCCCGGTGGCGCAGTACTGGTCGAAGGGCACGTCCGGCCAGTTCTTCGCGTTGGTGGCGTCGAAGGTGGCACAACCGGTGATGCAGCGTTCGGAGTAGACGAACTCGACCTTCGCGGACGGCTGACCGTAGGGGCTAGTGTCGCGCAGGCCGTACTCGATGCGCTTGAGGTAGCCGCTGCGGTCGTACGGGGTGGACGTGGAGGCGCCGGTGTTCGGGTCGACGTTGCGGCCGTAGGAGTTGGCCTCCTCGCCCCAGTAGTACGTCATGGCATCGCCGTGCGGGTCGACGACGTGGTCGAGGTTCCAGCGCCAGGCCTGCTGACACCAGGCGTCCTTGAACGTCGCGTTGAAGCAGGGCTCGCCGGTGTGGTTGCCGAAGACAGGGACGGTCCAGGTGGAGCGGGTCTCCGTCTTGCCGGTGACCCAGCCGTCCAGGCGGTTGGCACCGAAGTAGTACTGGGTACCGTCCGGGGTCGTCACCTTCCAGTACTCGCCGTTGTCGTCACCGCTGTTGTCGCCGTAGTTGTCGGCGGAGGTGCTGACGGCCTTGACGATCTTGGTGCCGTCGTCGGCCTCCAGCGTCCACGCCCCGGTGGCGGTGTCGCGGACGAGCTGGTTGGTACGGCCTCCGAGGTTGAGGACCGCGTTGTCCTTCTTCCAGCACAGGTCGCCGACCTTGGCGGTGGTGTTGTTGCTCCCCGCCTTGTCGTCGGTGCAGGGGACGTACTGGCGCTCGATGTAGCCGGGCTCCATCGACCAGCCGTCGCCGATCCCGCCCGGCTGGTTGTTCGTCGCGGCCGTCCGGCCGTCGAGGGACTGCGATCCGTAGGACAGCTTGAGCTGGGGGCTGACATCGCCGGGAACATCCGGGACATCGATGTCATAGTTCCAGGAGAAGCCGCCGTTGGCCCCGCCTGCCGACCAGGAGGAGGAGGGCGCGAGCGAGGTGGCCCTGAAGTCGCCGGAAGAACCGGCGGCTGCGGCGGTGGCCGCGAGGACGGTGGCCCGGCCCGTCGTGGCGGACAGCGTCACGGGGGCACTGAGGGTGCCCGACCCGGTGTCGAAGGTCTCGGCACCGGTTCCACGTCCTCGGTCATCGGTACCGGCTGGACCCCGGCCAACCGGCCGCTGTTCACGGCAGTACCCGACGCGAACGGCGACGGCACCTCGGACATCTGGGCCACTACGGGCGACGCCACCCTGCACTTCTACCCCAACTCGCTGGGGGCGGGTCGCGTGGTGGGCACGGGCGGCTGGAGCGACTTCCAGGACCTGAGCTGATCCGGACAATGCCTCTCCGCGCGAGGGTCAGCGAAGACCCGTAGCAGTCGCTGAACACCCATGACAGCAGAGGTCCCCGGCATCCGTGGATGCCGGGGACCTCTGCTGTTTCCTCCTACACGCACCACCACAGGAAGGGCCGGCAGGTCGGGCTCGGAGTGGAGGTCGGGGTACTGCTCGGAGTAGGAGTGGCGGGAGTGGTCGGCGAGGGCGCGGTGGGGGACGAAGTCCCGGTCGGCTCGGTGGGCGCCGGAGGCGGTGGGATCGTGGACACGGAGGTGGCGGGGGCCGAGAGGTCCACCGAGGGAGCCGCGCCGGGGCCCGAGGGCTCAGCCGTGCCCGTGGCCGCGGGCGGTGCTTCCGCATCAGGGGTCCTATCCGGCTCCGTGCCCGCGCCCTCCGGGTCCGCGCTCGTCCGGCGCGGGCTCGTCGGGGGTGTCGTGGCCGGGGTGTCGGTGTCCGGGGTGTCGGTGTCCGGGGCGGGGGTGGGTTCCACGGGATCGGGCGGTGGCGGCTCCGTCGTGGTGTCCAGTTCCTCGACCGCCGTCGCCGCGCCCGTCGGGGCCGGGTCCTCCAGGGTCAGCCTCGCCAGACCCAGGGAGCCCACCGCGAGCACCAGGCCCAGGCCGCTCACCAGGGCCGTACGGCCCCTGCCGCCCCGCGTCCCTCTTCCGCCGCGCTTCGCCGCCCGGCCCCGTACGGCCCGGCGGCCCCCGTTCCCGGCCGGACGGCACGGTGGCTCGACGGCGTCCAGTTCGTAGACGTGCTCGCGGTCCGGCCCGGGCTCCGCCGGGCCGGGGAAGCCGACCGGGGCGGACTGGTCGGCCACCCCCGGGAAACCCGCCCGGTCCTCGTACGGGGCTGTCGTCCCCGCGAGGGTGCCCGGGGCCTCGCGGGTCGTCGGGGCTGACGGGGCCGGTCCGGGGGGGCGGTATGTGGGGTTTCTCGTGCCGTAGTTGCTCGGCGGGAGTCCCGCACCCGGCACAGGCGAGGGCCCCGTTGAGGTGCCGTCGGCACGCGTGGCAGTAATCCATGGGGCCCGCAGGCTATGCCGGGCCGTACGCCCAAGGGGAGGCACCGACGTGAGGATTCCGTGAGGAAACCGCAGGTCGGCGGCGGTGCGTCGTGATTCTCCCGCTTCGGCACCCCCCGCCCGGCCCGCCTCCGACGCCCCCGGGCGGCTCATCCCAGCGCGCGCCGCGCGCCGGACCGCCGGACGATGCCAACAAGGACCGCGCACCACCTCGCCCGTGCCAGCACCGCACTCCGGAGGAACCGTCGTGACCGTCAGCCTTGAACAGCTGCGTCGTTGCCATGTCGCCGTCGACCTGGGTGCCGCCCGCACCCGGGTCTTCGTCAAGGGAGCCGGACTCGTCGTCGACGAGCCGAGCGTCGCCGCCGTCAACACCCGTACCGGAGCACTGATCGCCGTCGGCGCGCTGGCCGAGAAGATGACCGGCCGCACCCCCGACTACATCCGGGTCGTCCGCCCGGTCTCCGGCGGCACGGTCGTCGACATCGAGATGGCCCAGCGGATGCTCCGCCACCTCCTCGGCGAGAAGCTCCGCCGCCAGCTGCGCCGCAAGCCCCGGCTGCGGGCCGCCGCCTGCACCCCGCACGACAGCGATCCGCTGGCGCAGCGCGCCGCCGTCGAGACCCTCGTCGGGCTCGGGGCGCGGCGGGTGGAGCTGGTGGACACGCTGATCGCGGCTGCGGTGGGCTGCGGGCTGCCGGTCGAGCAGCCGACCGCCACCATGATCCTGGTGTGCGGGGCGGCCACGACGCAGGTCGCGGTCCTCTCGCTCGGCGCGATCGTCACGGCGGAACGGATGCCGGTCGGCGGTGACGCCATCGACCACGCGATCATCCAGCACCTGCGCCACCACCACGAGCTGATGCTGCCGAGCCAGTCGGTACGGCCGCTCCAACTGGCCCTCAGCGGCAACGGGCTGACCCCGCAGGGCCCGGCGTGGACCGAGATCCACGGGCGGGACGTCGCTACGGGCCTGGCCAGGTCGGTGACGGTCGACACCGCCGCCGTCCGGGAGGCCATCCACACTCCGCTGACGGCGGTCCTCGACGGCATCGGGAAGGTGCTGCGGGACTGCCCGCCGGACCTGGTGGCCGATCTCGCGGACCGGGGGATCATGATGGTCGGCGGCAGCGCCCTGCTGCCGGGGCTCGACCAGATGCTGCGCGAGGCGACCGGGATGCCGGTGCACATCGCCGAACGGCCGGACGTGTGCGCGGTCCTGGGGCTCGGCGCGATGCTGGAGGGCAAGGTCCAGCCGATGATCCTCGACCCGCTGGCGGAGCGCGACCCGCTGGCCGACGACGACTGAACTCCCTGCGCGGGCGCGGCCGTCGGGCCGCCCACGGCCTCCCGGACCCTCCCGGACCCTCCTGGACACTCCAGGCGAAAACCCACCATCCGCACGACAATGGGATCATGACGATCACGGACGAGGACACGGAAGCGGGCGCTCCCGCCGAAGGGGATACGGCCACGGCCACGGCCACCGGAGAAAGCGCGGACGCCGACACCGCCCAGGGCACGGCGACCGGTACGCACCCGGCCACCGCGACCGACGAGGGCACGCCCGCCCCGCCCCGAGGCGGTGCCGAGCACGACGGCCCCTCCCGTCTGCCCGCGCTGCTCGAAGCCGTCCTCGGCGTCGGCACGGACCTCGAACTCCGCACCACGCTCCAGCACCTCGTGGACTCCGCCACCGAACTGACCGGAGCCCGTTACGGCGCCCTCGGGGTGATCGACCCCGAGGGCCCCCGGCTGACCGGGCTCTTCACCTCCGGCATGACCGACGAGCAGCGGAGCCGTATCGGCCGCCTTCCCGACGGCCGCACCGGGCTCCTCGGCGCCCTGGTCCGGGACCCCCGGCCGCTGCTCCTGGACGATCTGACGGCCGATCCGCGCTCCTCCGGCGTCCCCGAGGGGCACCCGGAGATGCGGTCCTTCCTCGGTGTCCCGGTCCGGGTGCACAGCGAGGTCTTCGGGAACCTGTACCTCACCGAGAAGCGGGACGGCGGCTTCACCGAGGAGGACCTCGCCCTGCTGCGGGTCCTGGCCTCGCAGGCGGGCATCGCCATCGGCAACGCGCGCCTGTACGAGACGGCCCGGCAGCGGGAACGCTGGATCGAGGGCGCCGCCGCGGTGACCACGGCCCTGCTGACCGGCCAGTCCGCCGAGAACGCGCTGACGGCCGTCGCCGAGCAGGCCCGCGTCCTGTCCGGCGCCTCCGCCGGGGTGGTCCTCCAGCCCACCCCCGAGGGCGGCATGGAGATCGTGGCGGCGTCCACCACGGACGACCCGGGCGACCTGGTCGGCACCACCATCGCGCCCGGCTCCCCCGTCCTCGTCCAACTCCTCGGCGGGGAGCCCGTCTTCATCGAGGACTCGGCGACCGACCCCCGGATGACCACCCCTGTGCGGTCCCGGTTCGGCCCGTCGATGATGCTGCCGCTGCGGAGCGGCGGGCGGCTCATCGGCACCCTCGCCCTCCCCCGGCGGCGCGGCGGTCCGCCCTACTCGGCGGTGGAGCGGCTGCTCGCCTCGCAGTTCGCCTCACAGGCGGCGCTCGCCCTGGTCCTCGCGGGGGCGCGGCAGGACCGGGAGCGGCTCGCGGTGTTCGAGGACCGGGACCGGATCGCGCGCGACCTGCACGATCTGGTGGTGCAGCGGCTGTTCGCCACCGAGATGATGCTGGAGTCGACCCGGCGGCGGGCGGCCGGTTCCGCCGAGGACGACGCGCTCCTCGGGCGGGCGGTGGACGAACTGGACTCGACGATCCAGGAGGTCCGTACGACCATCTTCGCGCTCCAGCAGCCGCCCGCCGACGCGCCCACGTCCTTCCGGGGGAAGGTGCTGCGGGAGACCGGCGGGGCCTCCGCCCTGCTCGGTTTCCAGCCGTCGGTGCACTTCTCCGGCGCCGTGGACACCCTCGTCGAGGAGGCGGACGCGGAGAGGATCCTGGGGGTGCTGCGCGGGGCGCTGGCCTCGGCGCACCGGCGGCCCGGGGTCGGCGCGATCACGGTCGAGGTCTCGGCGGGCGCGGGAGGCGCGGGAGGCGCCCGGCTGCGGGTCACGGACGACGGCACCCCGCCGACGACGGTGGCCTGGCCGTAGCGGCGGTCGCTCCCCCGCCGGGCGGCGGCCCCGCACGATCCGCCGGAGTGCCACCGCCGGAGTCCGCGCCCAGGCCACCCCGCCGGAGGCCACCCGCCGCGGACCCTCCGCCGGAATCCGGCGGAATCCGGCGGAATCCGGTGGAATCCGGCGCGCCGGGCTCATCCCTACGGAGCAGCCCCGCGCGCCCCGGCCCCTCCCCCGGCCTTGACTGGACGCGTGGACACCGACACCGCGCCGCCGACCGCCGCGGCCTACCGCAATCTGGTGCTGGCCACCGTCGGCTTCGCGCTGACCTTCTGGGCGTGGGACCTGATCGCGCCACTGGCGAGCTGGTACGGCGACCGGCTCTCGCTCAGTTCCTTCGAGCAGTCGCTGCTGGTGGCGGTGCCCGTCCTCGTCGGCTCGCTCGGCCGGGTCCCGGCGGGCGCGCTGACCGACCGGTACGGCGCCAGGGTGATGTTCCCGCTGGTGTCGGCGCTGACGATCGTGCCCGTGCTGCTGTTGATCGTGGTCAAGGACAGCTACGGCCTGATGCTGGTCGTCGGTTTCCTCCTGGGGCTCGGCGGCACCACGTTCGCGATCGGCATCCCGCTGGTCAACTCCTGGTTCCCGCCCGCCGAGCGCGGTCTGGCGCTCGGGGTGTTCGGCATGGGCATGGGCGGTGTGGCGCTCTCCGGCTACTTCACGCCCAGGATCGCGGAGCACGGCGAGAACCTGCCGTTCGTCGTGGTGGCGGTCGCGCTCGCGGTGTACGCGGTGCTCGCCACGTTCCTCATCACGGACCGGCCCGGCCGTCCGGTGCCCACCGCGTCCCTGGCGAGCAGGCTCGGCGCGGCCGGGCGGCTGCGGGTGACGTGGGAGCTGTCGGCGCTGTACGCGATCGGCTTCGGCGGCATCGTCGCCTTCGGCGTCTACCTGCCGACGTACCTGAAGACCTGGTACGAGCTGGACCCGACGGACGCGGGCACCAAGGCCGCCGGGTTCGCGCTGGTCACCGTGGTCTTCCGGCCGATCGGCGGCTGGCTCTCGGACCGGGTCCACCCGGCGCTCGTGACGGCCGTCGCGCTGGGCACGGTCGCGCTGCTCGCCATCGTCCAGGCCTTCGACCCGCCGCTGGACCCGGGCGGCACGGTCGCGCTGCTCATCATGGCGGCCGGGCTCGGCACGGCGAGCGGTTCCGTCTTCGCCCTGGTCTCCCAGGTCACCCCGCAGGCCAAGGTCGGCTCGGTGACGGGCATCGTGGGAGCGATGGGCGGGCTCGGCGGCTTCCTGCCGCCCCTGGTGATGGGAGCGATCTACAGCGCCAAGGGCTCGTACTCGATCGGCTTCATGCTCCTGTCCGACCTGGCGCTCGCGGGCTGTGTGTACGCGTACGGGCGGATGCGCGGGATCCGCCCGGAGGGCGGGGAGCAGCCGCCCGCGCCGAAGACACCGGCGGCGGCCACACCCGGCGGGTCCTGACGGACACGGACGTGGGACACCCACCGCACCCCACCGCACCGCACGACCGCGTCCCGGCAGAATGCCCCCCGGCGACCTTCGCCCTCGACGAACCGAGGAGCACGAGCGGTGAGTGCGTTCTTCCCTGCCCTGGCGGCCGGAGCCGATCCCGGCCGGACCGCCGTGCGCTGCGGCGCGGACACCCTGACGTACGGGGGCCTCGCGCGGGCCGCCGGAGCCCTTGCGGAGCGGATCGCGGGAGCGGACCGGGTCGCGGTCTGGGCGGCCCCCGGCGCGCACACCGTGGTCGCGGTGGTCGCGGCCCTGCTCGCGGGCGTGCCCGCCGTACCGCTCAATCCGCGCACCGGTGAGCGGGAGCTGGCGCACGTCCTGGGGGACAGCACGCCCTCCGCCGTACTGGCCGGGCCCGCCGACGTCCTGCCCGCCGGGCTCGACGGGGTCCCCCGGATCGACGTGGACCTCGCACCCGCCGGGGCCGATGCCGTACGGACCGGGCCCGACGGCGTACGGGCCGGGGCAGGGCCCGTTCTCCTGCCCGAGGAGCCGGACGATCCCGAGGCCCCCGCCCTCGTCGTCTACACCTCGGGCACCACCGGGCCCCCGAAGGGCGTGGTGCTGTCCCGCCGGGCCGTCGCCGCGTCCCTCGACGCCCTCGCCGGGGCCTGGTCCTGGACGGCCGGCGACGTCCTCGTGCACGCGCTGCCGCTGTTCCACGTCCACGGTCTCGTCCTCGGGGTGCTCGGCCCGCTGCGGCGCGGCGGCGAGCTGCGGCACCTGGGCGCGTTCTCCGTGGAGGGCGTGACCCGGGAACTGGGCGCCGGGGGCGGCACGATGCTGTTCGGCGTACCGACCATGTACCACCGGCTCGCGGACGCGCTCGCCGGGGACCCGGCGCTGACCGGGGCGCTGGCGGGGGCCCGGCTGCTGGTCTCCGGGTCGGCGGCGCTGCCGGTCCACGACCACGAACGGATCACGGCGGCGACGGGCCGGACCGTCGTGGAGCGGTACGGGATGACGGAGACGCTGATGAACACCAGCGTCCTGCCGGACGGCGGGCCGCGCCCGGGGACGGTCGGGGTGCCGCTCGCGGGCGTGGGGCTGCGGCTCGTCGACGACGACGGGTCGGTGCTCGGGGCGTACGACGGGGAGACCGTCGGCGAGGTGCAGGTGCGCGGTCCGAACCTGTTCTCCGGGTACCTCGGGCGGCCGGAGGCGACGGCGGCGGCCTTCGACGGCGACTGGTTCCGCACCGGCGACATGGCGGTACGGGACCCGGACGGCGCGGTGCGGCTGGTGGGCCGGAGGGCGACCGACCTGATCAAGAGCGGCGGCTACAAGATCGGGGCGGGGGAGATCGAGAACGCGCTGCTCGACCATCCCGGGGTCCGGGAGGCGGCCGTCACCGGCGAGCCCGACCCGGACCTGGGCGAGCGGATCGTGGCCTGGGTGGTGCCGGTGGACCCGGGGAGCCCGCCGACGGACGCGGAACTCGCCGCCCATGTGGCGGAGTCGCTCGCCCCGCACAAGCGGCCCCGGGTGGTGCGCCACCTCGACGCGCTCCCCCGCAACGACATGGGCAAGATCCTGAAGAAGGCGCTTCCGGGGGCGGGTTGAGCCCACCACGCCCCCGTTCGCCGTATCCCGTATCGCGCACCCCGCACGGGAGAGCCGGGCCCCTCCGTCCCGTCACGACGGAGGGGCCCGGCCCGGACCCGGTGCGCGGTGGCGCTACCTCACGCCGACCGCGCGGATCAGTTCCTGCTTCACCGAGCCGCCCCGGTCGTCGCTCGCCCCGGCCCGCAGCGAGACGGAGGCCGCGCCGGACGGTACGCGCAGCTCGCCGTTCCAGGCGGCGCCGTGCCGGGACTTCTTCAGGGTGACCTTCTTCCAGGTGGCGCCCTCGTCGTAGGAGACCTCCAGGGTGCCGCCGCCGATGGTGCCGGTGCCGGTGGCGCCCTCCACGTACTCGGCGAAGATCCCGACGGAGAGGGTCCGTCCGGCGCGGACGTCCCCGTTCAGGTCGGTGTCGACGTCGAAGCCGAGGTTGAGCATCGGCAGCCGGGTGGTGCGGCCCTGCGGGGTCTCGGCGGACCGGAAGGTCCACTCGCCGCGGCCCTGGGTGGCGAGCCGCCAGCGCTCCTGGTCGAGCTTGGTGTCGGTGACCACCTTGTACGTGGCCTCCTCGGCGGGCGCGTCCCACGCGTAGGCTCCGGAGCTCATCTTGCGGTCGACGCGGACGCCGTCGACGTACACCTCGGTGTACTGGCTCATGGTGTCGTCGCCCCACACGTCGCCGAAGCCGGTGTGGTCGGTGCCGGAGTCGCCCCAGCCGGGGGTGTTGAAGCGCAGGTCGTTGCCGGTGCGCTCCTGGCCCCAGCCGAGGCCGGTGCCCAGCCAGGGGTGCCAGACCGGGCCGAACCAGTCGAGGTCCACCCGGCTGCCGCCCCGGTAGGACGGGGTGCCGCCGCGCTGTTCGAGGGAGTCGCCGAGGTCGACGGACTCGTGCCAGCGCTGGCCGGTGCCGGTGGAGACGTACTCGGTGCGCCGGGCCGGGAAGGAGACGTGCTCCTTGAACCCGAAGCCGATCGGGAAGGCGTCGGTGATCGAGTAGCGGAACTCGCCGCCCAGTTCCTTCCGCTTGGTCGGCATGTGGAACGTGGAGTCGACGGTGGCCAGTTCGTCACGGCCGGGCCGGAGGACGAGGTCCTTCCCGATGGCGCCGGGGTGCCCCTCGGAGAGGTCGTAGGTGTAGGGGGTGAAGCGGGTGCCGGTGAGGTCGACGCGCTTGCCCCGGGCTGCCGCCGCGGCGAGCCGCCGGGCGTCGGCGGTGTTGACGGTGGCGACGGACAGCGGGCGCTCCTCGTAGCCGTCGGTGCCGAACCACTTCATGAGGCGGCCGGGCCGGTCGTCGGTGACGAACAGGGCCCTGGCGCCCGCGTCCTGCGCGGTCTGGGCGAGCCGTGTCGGGTCGGCGCCTCCGGTGAGGCGGACGAGGACGGCCTTGCCGGTGACGTTCCTGCCGGTGTACTCGGCGGGGGTGCCGGTGCCCGCGTCGACGAGTCCGAGGCGGTGGTCGCCCTCCAGGAGGGCGGTTCCGGCCTGCGGGGTGGTGTCGGAGAGCCGGGTGCCGTCGACGCCCGTCTCCAGGAGCGGCTTGCCGAGGCGCCAGACGGTCCGGTACTCGAAGGTGCCGGTGGCGGGCCTGCGGGTGGGCGCGGCGAAGACCGAGTCGTAGGCGGCCGGGACCTGGACGGCTTCGCCGAAGGCGGCGCCGTTCGCCTTCCGGTCGAACTCCATGAGGAGCTGGCGGGTCTCGGTGCGTCGGCCGACCTCGGCGCGGATCTCGCGCAGCCCCCGTCCGTCGAGGGTGATCTCGCGGTCGCGGTCGAGGGTGATCTCCGGGTCGGCGAGGAAGCCGAGGCCGAGGGAGTCCGGGCCGTGGGAGCCG
The DNA here is from genome assembly GCF_044744885.1 of Streptomyces sp. NPDC087215. Taxonomy (NCBI): domain Bacteria; kingdom Bacillati; phylum Actinomycetota; class Actinomycetes; order Kitasatosporales; family Streptomycetaceae; genus Streptomyces; species Streptomyces sp. NPDC087215. The sequence continues at coordinate 343,543 of NZ_JBIUZD010000002.1, read as the reverse complement.
CGTACGTCGAGGAAGGTGTCGACGGAGTACGTGCCGGGCTTGAGCCGCAGCTTGAGGGTGCCGGACTCGCCGACCTGGGCGGGGAAGGGGTCGACGCCCTCGGTGAGGTGCTGGACGGCGAGGGAGGCGGGGACGGGGGCGCCGTCGCGGTCCTTCACGTGGACGGTCAGGGTGTGGCGCTCCTCCTCCTTGACGAGGCCGAGGGCCGTGTGCGCGACCGGTGCGCCGGAGACGGTGGCGGTGATCCGGCCGGTGGACCGGCCGACCGGTGCCTTGGTGCCGTCGCCAGTGACGGTGGTGCTCGCGGTGCCCCCGGCGGGGACGGTGAGGGCGGTGTCGGCGAGGGTGGCGGCCCCGGCGGGCATTCCCTCCACGGCGAGGTCCAAGCGGACCGCGCCGTCACCGGAGTTGGTGTAGGTGACGGTCCGGGTGACCGGCTTGTTCTCCTCGTACGGCCAGGAGACGAAGCCGAGGTCGGCGGAGCCGGTCGCGGTGAGGTCCGCGGAGATCGCGGCGGGCACGTCGACGCGTCCGGCGCCGAGCGCGTACGGGGAGGCGTCGAGGGTCTTCGAGGAGGACATCAGCGCGTCCTTGAGGCGGGCGCCGGTCCAGTCGGGGTGCTTCTCGGCGAGCAGGGCGGCGACGCCCGCGATGTGCGGGGTGGCCATCGACGTGCCGCTCATGGAGGTGTAGAGGCCATCGCCGGGGGCGAGTTGGGAACGGGCCGCGAGGATGCCGACGCCGGGCGCCGACAGATCGGGCTTGAGTGCCTGGTCGCCGTGGCGGGGGCCCTGGCTGGTGAAGTACGCGGCCTCGTCGGCGGAGTCGACGGCGCCGACGGTGAGCGCGGAGTCGGCGGCGCCCGGCGAGCCGATGGAACCGGGCGCGCCGGAGTTCCCCGCGGCGATCACGAAGAGGGCGCCGGTCTCGGCGCTGAGGGTGTCGACGGCCCGGGCCATCGGGTCGGTGCCGTCGCTGGGCTCCCGGGAGCCCAGGCTCATCGAGACGATCTTCGCGTCGATGTCCTTCGCGGCCCACTCCATGCCCGCGATGATCTGGGACTCGGTGCCGGAACCCTCGTCGCTGAGGACCTTGCCGACGGCGAGGACGGCGCCGGGGGCGACGCCCTTCTCCTTGCCGTCGGACGCGGCTCCGCTGCCGCCGACGGTGGAGGTGACGTGGGTGCCGTGACCGTCGCGGTCGGCGACCTCCTGGCCTTCGATGAAGGACTTCGACTCGGTGATCCGGCCGGCCAGGTCGGGGTGGGTGAGGTCGGCGCCGGTGTCGAGGACGGCGACCTTGACGCCCTTGCCGGTGAGTCCGGCCTCCCAGGCCCTCGGGGTGCCGATCTGGGCGTTGGAGTCGGCCATGGCGGCCTCGACCCGGCCGTCCAGCCACACCTTGCCGGGGGCGGCGGCGGTCCGTGCGGCCCCGGTGGCGGTGAAGGCGCCCCAGAAGGCGGCGGGGTCGGTGGCGGTGACGGCGGCGCCGCCGATGCTGGGCAGCGGGCGGACGGTCTCGGTACCGCGCGGGGCTGCGGCGGCGCGGGGGCCCTTGCCGTACGTGACGATCAGCGGCAGGTCGCCCGTGACGCCCTGCTCGACGAGACCGGTCACGTCGAAGAGACGCGGGTCGAGCGCGCCGGAGGCCAGGTAGGGGCGGGCCTCGTCGGGGACGACGGTGACCCGGCCGCCGGTGATCCGGCTGCGTATCGCGCCGGTGGCGCCCTCGGCCCGGTCGACGGTGACGGTCCGCCGCCCGTCGCCGAGTTCGGTGAGGGTGACGCGGTCGCCGGTGACGAGGGTGACGGTGGTGCTGCTCGCCGCCGCCTTCTTGAAGGTGTCCGGTACGGAGGGGGCGGTGGTCCCGGCGGCGGCGGTCTGCCCGGCCGAGAGCATCACGAGGGAGACGCCCGCGGCGAGCAGGGCGGCCCTGCCTCTGCCGAAGGGTGTGGACCTCGACGTCATCGTTCGAACTCCTCGCGGACCCGGGGTCGGGGGTGTTTCCGGGTGCCGCGAGGAGTCTTGGCCCCTGGGGCGGGAGTTGACGCCTGTCGCCCCTGGCGGTTATGCGCCGTGGCGGTCAACCGCCAGACCGGGAGGGGTCGTTCGGGCCGTATCGGGGGTGTTCGGGACCGTCCGGCGGACCCGGCCACCGAGCCGGACCGGGTGCGCCGGACGGGCGGAAGGGCAGGCAGACGTACGGGCGGGCAGACGGGCAGGCGGATGGGCAGACGGGCGGGCGATTCGATGAACGGCCCGGCTCCTCAGGGAGTCGGGTCGAGCGCGTCGTACCGGCGGAAGCCGCGCGCGTACAGCGAGAGGGCGCCGACGGCGAGGACGCAGGCCGTCCCGCCGCCCGTGATCGCCACGGCGGGCGAGGTCAGACCGGCGACGGAGCCCGCGAGGAAGTCCCCGAGCCGGGGCCCTCCCGCGACGACCACGATGAACACGCCCTGGAGCCTGCCGCGCATCTCGTCCGGCGCCGCGACCTGCATCATCGTGTTCCGGAAGATCATCGAGACGGTGTCGGAGTAGCCCGCGACGGCGAGGAACAGCAGCCCCAGCCACAGGTTCCGGGTGAGCCCGAAGACGGCGATGGCGGTGCCCCAGCAGGCGACGGCGATCAGGATCGCCTGCCCGTGGTGGCGGATGCGGCCCTGCCAGCCGGAGAGGACCCCGCCGAGCAGCGCGCCGAACGCGGGCGCGGCCACCAGGAGTCCGGCGGTCCTGGCGTCCCCGCCGTACCAGAGGACGGCGATGGCCGGGAACAGGGCGCGGGGGTGGGCGAGGATCATCGCGCAGAAGTCGGAGAAGAACGTCATGCGCAGATTGGGGCGGGTGGCGAGGAAGCGCAGCCCGTCGAGGACGGAGGCCCGTTTGCCGCCGGTCCGTTCGGGGAGCATCGACGGCAGCCGCCACATCGCGTACAGGCTCGCGGTGAAGGCGACGGCGTCGATGAGGTACGCGGTCTGGTATCCGGCGAGGCCGACGATCAGACCGCCGAGGCTGGGCCCGACGAGGGTGCCGAAGGTGGTGACCATCGAGTTCAGCGCGTTGGCGGCGCGCAGCTGCTCGGGCGGCAGCAGCCGGGGGATCATCGAGGAGCGGGCGGGGGCGCTGAGCGCGGCGCAGACGGCCTGGAGGGCGACGATCCCGTACAGGAACCAGACGTGGTGGAATCCGGCGAACGCGGCGGCGGCGAGGGCGATCGACAGGGCGGCGGAGCCGCAGGCGCTGTGGAGGCCGAGCTTGCGGCGGTCGACGGTGTCGGCGACCGCCCCGCCGTACAGCCCGAAGACGACGAGCGGGACCAGCGAGAACAGACCGACGAGCCCGACGGAGAAGGTCGAGCGGGTGATGTCGTAGACCTGGAGGGAGATGGCGAGCGTCGTCATGCCCTGGCCGACCCAGGAGGCGGCGCCGCCGAACCAGAGCCTGCGGAAGTCGGGGGAGGTCCGCAGCGGGGTGAGGTCCGCGAGGAGTCTGCGGCGGCCGGGCTCCGCCGGTTCCGTGGCGGGCCCCTCCGGCCGGGAGCCGGGTCCCGGGGGCGGCTGGGTGGCGGTCACGCGATGTCGTACCGGAGCTCGGGGCGGTCCCAGTGGACGTGTCCGGCGGGTCGCACGGTTCCGGTGCGGACGGCTCCGGTGCGCAGGTAGAACTCCTCGGCGGGCGGGTGCGCGACGACCCGTACGGTACGGAGTCCGGCGGCCCCGGCCCGTTCGGTCATGTGCTCCATGAGGAGCCGTCCGACGCCGAGGCCCTGGGCGCTGTCGGCGACGAACGCGAGGTCGAGCTCGGCTTCCTCGACGAGCAGCGCGTAGAACCCGACGACCCGGCCGTCCGCGCCGGTGGCGACGAAGACGCAGTGGTGCTCGATGTAGGTGCCGCCGACCTGGTACCCCTCGACCATCGAGGCGTAGTCTCCGCGATAGGCGCCGGAGGTCCGGACGAGCCGGGTGAGCCTCGGGGAATCCTCGGCGGTGGCACGCCGGACAGTGAACTCGGACATGGTGTGAGTATAGGGGCGTCCAGGGATTTCGATCCTTACGTTTTGATGAACGCGGGGCCCTGACGTGCCGCGATCCGAGCACCGGCCCCCGCTGTACGGGCCCGGCCGCACGGCCCGTACGGGCCGGTGCCCTCGCTACCCGGCGGGACGCCCCTCGGGCTCCCGCTCGCCCTCGGGCCTCCCCGTCCTGGCGGTGAGCAGCATCCGCTGGGGGCCCGGGGAGAGCACGAGGCGCGGGACCGGGCGGGGCGGGCGCGAGGAGACCGGGGTCAGCCGCCAGCGGGCGGCGACGGCGGCGAGCGCGAGGGTGGCCTCGGCCGTGCCGAAGGCCTCGCCGACGCATTTGGTGGCGCCGAGCCCGAACGGCAGGAAGGCCTCGCGCGGCACCTCGCCCGCACTCCACCGGTCCGGGTCGAAGCGCGCCGGGTCACGGTGCAGATCGGGCCGCCGGTGGACGAGGTACAGACAGCACAGGACCGTTCCACCGGCCGGGACGGTGGCTCCGGGGCCGAGCTCCACCGGGCGGACGGCGGTCCGGGCGACGGCCCAGGCGGGCGGGTAGAGCCGCAGCACCTCACGGACGACGTCACCGGCGTACGGCAGCCGGGGCAGATCGGCCCCGGTGGGCGGACGGCCGTCGAGCACCGCGTCGGTCTCCGCGTGCAGCCGGGCGCGGGGCCCGGGATGGTCCGCGAGGAGCCGCAGGCCCCAGGCGACGACCGAGGAGGTGGTCTCCGCACCGGCCAGGACCAAGGTGGCGGCCTGGTCGCCGAGTTCACCGTCCGAGAGCGGCCGCCCCCGGTCGTCGCGGGCGGCGAGGAGCAGCGAGAGGGCGTCGTCGCGGTCGGTCCCGGCCGCCCGGCGGGCGGTGACGAGGGCGCCGACGCCCGCGTGCCAGACGGCGAGGGCGCGGCGGTAGCGGCGGCGGGCCGGGGAGGGCACCAGGTCGACGGCGGGGGCGACGACCCGGGTGTAGACGGCGCGCAGCAGGACGTCGAGGGCGGCGCGCAGCTCCTCGGCGGCGGCGGGGGCGAGCCCGGCGGAGAACAGGGCGCGCAGAGTGACGGCGGTGGTGAGCCGGAACGCCTCCTCGGTGACGTCCACGACCGTCCCGGGCCGCCAGCGGTCGGTGAGGGCCCGGATCTCGGCGGTCATGACGGCGGTGTGGCGGTCCATGAGCCGGTGGTGGAAGGCGGGTTGGAGGGTCCTGCGCTGCCAGAGGTGTTCGGCGTGGGGGCAGGTGGCGAGTCCGTCGCCGAGGACGGCGCGGACCTTGTCGTAGAGGACGCCGTCCCGGTCGAAGCCCCGGTGGTCGGTGAGGACCCGGCGGACGAGCGCGGGTCCGCTGACGACGTGGACGGTGCGGGGGCCCATGCGGACCCGGACGACGTCCCCGTGCGCGGGGAGCGAGCCGAGGAAGTCCAGGGGGCGGGTGACGAGGTACGGGAGGTGGCCGAGGAGCGGCCAGGCACCGGGGGCGAGGGACCCTTCGGGCCGCGAACACCCTTTCCCCTCAAGCCTCTTGGGGCTCACCGGGCGGCCCCGGCTTCCCCTGCGGACACCGGGGCGCCGAAGCCCCGGGAGGAATCTGAAGATCGCACAGGGCACTACGATACGTCATCATGCGATTGCGAAGTGTGACGGACGGGGTGTCGGGGGGCACGCCGACGGGCCCGGCCGGTGGCGCGCGGGGCCCTGGCCACGGGGGCGTGTCCGACACCCCGTGCGGCGGTGCGCGGGGCGGTGGCGACGGCGGGTCCGGCGGAACCCTGCTCCCGATGTCCGGCGGGCCGCGCGACGGCAGGTCCGGCCGCAGGTCCGGGGGGACGCGCGGCGCCGGGTCCGGTCGTGGGCACGGCCGCACGCCCGACAGCAGGTCCGGTCGCACGCCCGACAGCACGTCCGGCCACAGGTCCGGGGGGACGCGCGGCGCCGGGTCCGGCACCACGCGGGGCGGTGGCGACGGCGGCAGGTCGCGCGGTGCGCCCGGCGGCACCCGGCGCGCCCTGTCCGTCCTCGGGTACGGCGGGACCCGCGGAGGCGGCTCCGGTCGCCCGCCAGGCACCGTGTCCGCCGACACGTCTCCCGGTTTCCTCGGCGGCGGTGTCGTGATGGCCCCGGGGGCCTCCGGAGGCCCTCCGGCCCGTCCGCTGTCGCAGTCGGCCCGCGCCCAGGACCGGCCCACCGGATCCGGCCGGGGCGGACGGGACGCGGCACCGGCCCCGAAGCCCCGCCGGACGCACGGGGCGCCGGGACCGCGCACCTGCCCGGTCGCCCGATTCACCACGCGCGAGAGGGGGTCGCCGCCCGGGTCGCTCCCGGAACGGTCCACCGCCGGGACGGGCGGCCCGGCGGGCGGCCCGGCGTCCGGCACCGGCCCGCGTCCGGTCGGCCCGTCGTACCCGCGCGTGCGTGCGCGGACGTGAACGCGCACGCCCACGAGTGGATCGACTACGTGGACCCCGGGGACCGGGTCGTCGCCCAGGGCCGCAGGACCGCCCAGCCGCCCGGACTGCTCCGCCGGTACGCGGCCACCGTCTGCACCGACCACGCGGGCCGGGTCCTCCTCTACCGCCGGATGCCCACGGCCGAGGCCTACCCCGACCACTACGACGTGCTGGTCGGCGGGGCGGTGCGGGCCGGCGAGGGATACCGGGCGGCGGCCCTGCGGGAGTTGCGGGAGGAGCTGGGCTGGGAGCCGGTGGACGGTCTCACCGAGGCGTACCGGGTGCGCGTGGACGACCCGCACGGCGCCTGCTTCCTGACGGTCCACCGCTGGGTGGCCGACCGGCCGCCCAGCCCCGCCCCCGAGGAGGTCGCCTGGTGCGGTTTCGTCGCCCCGCTCACGATCGCCACGGGCGGCTACACGCCCCTGGTCCCGGCCGGTGCGGACGCGGTGAGACGCCTCTTCCCCCTCTGACCCGGCCCCTCACCCCGTACGGGCGAGACACCCACGGACCACACCGGCCACACCGCAGACCGGCCACCGGCCACCGGCCACCGGCCACACCGCACACCGCACACCGCACACCGGCCACACCGCACCAGCCGCATCCCCGCACCCAGCGACCCCGCCCCACCCCCTCGCACCCCGCCCACCCCAAGCACCACCCCCCACGAAGAACACCCGCACATGAAGGACACCCGCACATGACGCACTGCGCGCCGCCCTTGGCGGGGGCATCCCTCGCCGTCCCCGGGACCCGGTCGGGGACGGTGGTCGCGGACGGCCGCCTCGACCGCGCGCGGGCCCGGCTCGCCGGACGCCTGATGGCGGCGGCGGGAGCCGACGGGCTGCTCCACGCCCCCTGTGACAGCCGCCTCCTGGAATCGGCGCTCGCGCTGCGGCTGCTCACCGTGACCGGGACCGACCCGGACGCCCAGGAGCGCCTGGCCCGGCGGCTCAAGACCGCTCTGGACGAGGGCGCGCCGGACCCCTTGCAGGAGGCGGCGGCCCGTGCGGCGATGGGCGAGTACGTGGACGGGCCGGCCGCGCTGACCCGGCTGCTCGGCGGTTTCGACCACTTCACGGCCGGGCGCAAGCGTCTGATGTTCCAGATCGTCCTGGCCGAGCTGGGCGCCCACCCCTTCCCCGAAGTCCCCTCCCCCGGTTCGGCCTTCGAGGCGCGCGGCCAGCAGCACTGGCTGATCACGGAGATGGCCGCGCTGAAGGTCCTGCACGCCTTCGGCACCGGTTCGCTCCGGCTCGTCACCGAGGAGGACTGGCGGGCGCTCGCCCCCTCCGCGCTGCCGGGCCCTCCCCCGTACGGCAATCATCTCGCCCGGATGCTCGCGCTGCTCGCGCTGCGGCACCGGTCCCGGTACGCGACGGCGGTACGGGCTCGGGCGCGGGACCTGCGGAGGGAGCTGCGCGCGGACGGCGGGCTGCCGTTCATCACCGGCATGGACGTCTTCGCGACGGCGACCGGCGGGCTCGCCCTGGCCGGGGCGGGAGCGCCCGCGCCCACCCTCCGGGCCCTCGCTTCCGCATTGACGGATCATCAGAATCGTGACGGGGGCTGGGGGTTCGAGCGGGGCGTCGTCCAGAGCGACGTGGACGACACCTCGTACTGCGTGGAGTTCCTGCGGGCGACGGCCCCGGAGCGGTGCGGTGCGGAGGTGCTGGCGGGCGAGCGGTACCTGCTGGCGCGGCGCGGCGGGGACGGCGGCTTCCCCACCTTCGAGCCGGGGACCGCGTCGGAGGTGGCGATGACGGCGGCGGCGGTGAACGCGCTGGCCCCCGAACCCGCGTACCGGCGGGTGGTGGCGGACGCGGTCCGGTTCGTCGCGGACCGCCAGGAGGCGGCCGGGCCCTTCGAGCGGAGCTGGAGCCTCAACGAGAGCAACGCCCTGTTCCGCGCGGTCCTCGCGTACGACTCCTTCCTCGCCGCCGCGCCGGGCCACCCGGCGCTCGCCGGGGTCGCGCGGGCCCGGACGCGGGCGGTGGCGCGGCTGGTGGACACCCAGAACGCCGACGGCGGCTGGGGGCACGTGCCGAGCGACCCGAGCGATCCGATCAGCACCGCGTACGCGCTGATCGGGGTCGCGAGGACGCCCGCGCTGCCGTCGGCGGTGGGTGCGACGGAACGGGCGGTGCGCCATCTCCTGGACCGGCAGCTCCCCGACGGGGGGTTCCTCTCACGTCCCGACCAGGCCGGTCCGAGGCCCCTGGCGTATCACGTGCCGCTGCTCACGGACGTCTGCGTGCTGCTCGGGCTGAACCACGCGCGCGCGTCCGTCGCATCGGCGGGCGCGCGGCGGCGGTCCGGTCAGCCGTCCGAGGCACAGGAGGCGGGTCCGTCCGGGGCGGGGTGATCGAGCCGGTCGAGCCGAGCGGTCAGGGTGTCGAGGCGGTCGCGCAGGTCACGGACCTCTTCGAGGCGCAGACCGGTGGCCGCCGCGATGCGGCGGGGGACGCCGAGGGCCCGCTCCCTGAGGGCGGCACCCTCGGCGGTGGGACGCACGGTGACGGACCGCTCGTCCTCGGGGCTGCGGCGGCGCTCGACGTGTCCGGCCGCCTCCAGCCGCTTGAGCAGCGGTGACAGGGTGCCGGAGTCGAGGCGGAGGCGTTCGCCGATGCCCTTCACGGGCAGTTCGCCGTGCTCCCAGAGCACCAGCATGACGAGGTACTGGGGGTAGGTGAGCCCGAGGTCCTTGAGGGCGTCGCGGTAGACGCCGTTGAAGGCGCGGGTGGCCGCGTGCAGCGAGAAGCAGATCTGGTGGTCGAGCCGGAGGAAGTCCTCGTCCGGGACCGTGGCGGGCGTCTCCATGCCCTCAGGATACGCGAGACCCTTCACGCGCGATTGAGTTGTGCACAACTTAATAGTGCGCTATCAATAGAGGGCGGGCACGACAGAGGGCCGCCGCCGCGGAGGTCACCGCGCGGGCGGGCCACCGCACCAGAGGGTCACCACCTCCCGAACCTTCCGAACCTTCCGAACCTTCCGGACCTCCCGAGGACAGGACGAGAACCATGGACGCCATCTACACCGCCGTCGCCACCGCCAACGGCCGCGAGGGCCGCGCCGTCAGCTCCGACGGTCACATCGACCTCGCCCTCGCCCACCCCCGGGCGCTCGGTGGCGACGGCCGGGGCACCAACCCCGAGCAGCTCTTCGCCGCCGGATACGCGGCCTGCTTCGCCAGCGCCATGCAGCTGATCGCCCGCCAGGAGAAGATCGACGTCACCGACGCCTCGGTCACCGCGGAGGTCACGATCGGCAAGGACCCCGCCGACGGCGGATTCGGCCTCTCCGTCGTGATGCGCGCCGAGTTCCCCGAGCACCTCCAGGGCGAGGCGGGCCGCGCCCTCCTGGAGAAGACCCACGCCTTCTGCCCCTACTCGAAGGCGACCCGGGGCAACATCGCGGTCGAGCTCGTCGTCGAGTAGCCCTCCCCCGGAAGGGGTACGGGCACGAAGGGTTCGCGCGCCGTACCGCGGGCGGTCACGGGACGGCCGCCGGGCAGTGGTCCGGGGGCGCTGTCCTTGGGGCGCTCGCCGGGCAGGCGCCCGGCCGCCGCACGCGCGCCCCGTGCCCGTACCCCTTCCGGAGGAGTCCCCCATGGCCGAGCCCGACCGCCGCCGCTTCCTTCGGCTCATGGGCGGAACAGCCGCTTTCGCTCTTCTGTCGGAGAGCATCGCGCGGGCCGCCGCGATCCCGGCGCAGGGCTCCACCGGCACGATCCAGGACGTCGAGCACATCGTCGTCCTGATGCAGGAGAACCGGTCCTTCGACCACTACTTCGGCGCGCTGAAGGGCGTGCGCGGCTTCGGCGACCCCCGGCCGGTCACCCTGCCGAGCGGGAACCCGGTCTGGCACCAGTCCGACGGCAAGAAGGTCACCCTCCCCTTCCGTCCTCCGAGCGACCGCCTCGGCATGGAGTTCCTCCAGGGGCTCAACCACGACTGGGCGGGCGGCCAGAAGGCCTTCAACAAGGGCCGCTACGACCAGTGGATACCCGCCAAGACCCCGGCGACGATGGCGTACCTCACCCGTGAGGACATCCCCTTCCACTACGCCCTCGCGGACGCGTTCACGATCTGCGACGCATACCACTGCTCGTTCATCGGCTCGACCGACCCGAACCGCTACTACCTGTGGAGCGGCCACACCGGCAACGACGGCACGGGCGGCGGCCCGGTCCTCGACAACGCCGAGGCGGGCTACGGCTGGAAGACGTACCCCGAGCGCCTGGAGGCCGCCGGGATCTCCTGGAAGGTCTACCAGGACATCGGCGACGGCCTGAACGCGGCCGGTTCCTGGGGCTGGATCGACGACGCCCACCGGGGCAACTACGGCGACAACTCGCTGCTCCACTTCAACAGTTACCGCAACGCCCGGCCCGGCGACCCGCTGTACGAGAAGGCCCGCACCGGCACGAACGCCAAGGCGGGCGAGGGTCTCTTCGACCGGCTGCGGGCCGACGTCCAGGGCGGAAAGCTGCCCCGGGTCTCCTGGATGGCCGCCCCGGAGGCCTTCTCCGAGCACGCCAACTGGCCCTCGAACTACGGCGCCTGGTACATCGCGCAGGTCCTGGACGCGCTCACCTCCGACCCGGACGTGTGGGCCCGTACCGCCCTCTTCCTCACGTACGACGAGAACGACGGCTTCTTCGACCACGTCGTCCCGCCGTACGTCCCCGGCTCCGCCGCCCAGGGCCTGTCCACCGTGGCCACCGGGCTCGACCACTTCCCCGGGAGGACCGGCCACACCGCCGGACCGTACGGCCTCGGCCCGCGCGTCCCGATGATCGTCGTGTCCCCCTGGTCCACCGGCGGCTACACCTGCTCCGAGACCTTCGACCACACCTCGGTCATCCGCTTCGTCGAGCAGCGCTTCGGGGTCCGCGAGCCCCAGATCTCGCCCTGGCGGCGGACCGTCTGCGGTGATCTGACCTCGGCCTTCGACTTCTCGCGCACCGAGACCTCGGCCGCCGCGCTGCCGCCGACCGCCGGGTACTACCCGCCGGACCGGAACCGGCACCCCGACTTCCTCGCCACCGCACCCGCGACCGGGACCATGCCCCGCCAGGAGCGCGGCGCCAAGCGGACCCGCCCCCTGAAGTACGCGCCGTACGCCGACGGCGCCGCCGACACCACGGCGGGCACCTACCGCCTCACCTTCTCCGGCGGCCCCTCGGCGGGCGCGCAGTTCCACGTGACCTCGGCGAACCGCACGGACGCCCCCTGGACGTACACGACGGAGGCGGGCCGGACGATCACGGACACCTGGAACACCACGTACTCCAAGGGCCTCACCGACCTCACCGTCCACGGCCCCAACGGCTTCCTCCGCCGCTTCCGCTCCCCCGGGAAGACCGCGGTCCCCGAGGTCACCGCCCGCCACGACGCCACCACCGGCGACCTCGGACTGACCTTCACCCACACCGGCCCGGCCACGACCGTGACCGTCACCCACACCTACGCGAACACCCAGTGGACCGTGCGGGTCCCCCAGGGCGGGACGGTCACCCACACCGTCCCGCTGACCTCCTCGTCCCGCTGGTACGACGTGACCGTCACGTCCCCGGCGTCCCCGGACTACCTCCGCCGCCTCGCGGGCCACGTGGAGACGGGCGCCCCGGGCACGACGGACCCGGGGATCCTCACGTACTGAGGCGCCGGGCCCTACGAGCGGTCCATCATCAGCATCTGCTCCTCCGTGTGGTGCCCGCCCTCGGCGGGCGGGAGGGCGTCGAGCCGGGCGAGCAGCCCGGGGTCCAGCCGGACCCCGGTGGCCGCCGTGTTCTCCTCGACGCGGGCGGCCCTGCGGCTGCCGGGGATCGGCACGACGTCCTCGCCCCGGGCGAGCAGCCAGGCAAGGGCCACCTGCGCCGGGGTGGCACCGGCCAGGGCGGCGACGGCCCCGATCTCGTCGGCGATGCGCAGGTTCCGGGGGAGGTTCTCCGCGGTGAAGCGCGGATTGTCCGCCCGGAGGTCCGAGGCGTCGAAACGCCCGGCCGAGCGGACCGCGCCGGTGAGGAAGCCGTGGCCGAGCGGCGAGTACGCCACGAACCCGATGCCCAGTTCCCTCAGGACCGGCAGCACGGCCTCCTCCGGGTCCCTGGTCCACAGGGAGTACTCGGACTGGACCGCGGCGACCGGGTGGACGGCGTGCGCGCGGCGGATCGTGGCGGGCCCGGCCTCCGAGAGACCGATGTGGCGGATCTTGCCCTCGGCGACGAGGTCGGCGAGGGCGCCGACCGTCTCCTCGATCGGGACGGCGGGATCGACGCGGTGCTGGTAGCAGAGGTCGAGGTGGTCGGTCCCGAGCCGCCGCAGCGAACCCTCCACGGCCACCCGGACGTTCGCCGCACCGCTGTCCAGCCGCCCCGGGCCGCCGCCCGCGTGGGAGACCAGACCGAACTTCGTGGCGAGCACCACCTGGTCGCGTCGGCCGCGGACCGCCCGGCCGACGAGCAGTTCGTTGGTGTAGGGACCGTAGATCTCGGCGGTGTCGAGGAAGGTCACCCCGAGGTCGAGGGCTCTGTGCAGCGCGCGGACGGATGCCGCGTCGTCGGTGCCGGATCCCGTGTAGCCGAAGGACATGCCCATGGTCCCCAGGCCGATCCTGGAGACCTTCAGGCCCCCCATGCTCGTGTGCTTCACCGGGCCGCCTCCTTGGGGCGCGAGGGTGGGTGGGACCGCCGGGGGCACCGCCCCCTCCGGCCGGAGGGGGCCGGTACGGAGGGGGGCGGTGCCGCCCGGCGGCGGCGGGGAGCGGTCAGACCTCGTACTCGACGCCGACGCCGCCGAAGTGGAGCCGGCCCTGGACGAGGACCCGGTCGCCCCGCTCGTCGTATCCGGTGAGGAGACCCGACTCCATCAGCCGGACGACGATCTGGGTGCTCAGCTCCTGCCTGCCGACGGCGCCGAGGCGCTTGACGAGGGTCTTGTAGCCGAACTCCTCCTCGGCGAGGTCCTGGAAGACCTGCCGGGCGTCCTCGTCCATCGGGTACTGGGCCATGTCGGTCCCGTCCCCGTTGGCCAGGACCTCCCGCTGCTCCAGCCGGAAGCCGAGCGGCTCGACCCGGTAGTGCGGCTTGAGCACGGCCTTGCCGCCGGTCCACCGGAAGCGGCTGATGCTGTTCAGCTGCTTGGTGAGGTCGCTGATCCAGCGGACCCGGGCCGGGTTCAGCTCGCTCTCGCTGAACTCGTCGCTGAGTCCGGGGCGCTGGTGGCGGCCGATGGAGATCATCGTGGACGCCCGGTCCCGGAAGGACGTCACGGTGCCGCCGGAGTCCTCGGGGCCGTTGCCCACCAGGCTCTCGAACCACGTCCTGCGGGTCAGCCGGTCGTCGTCGGACTCGGTGATGCGGCGCTTGCGCCAGAACTCCGAGTCGGGCTCGGTGAAGGAGGCGAAGGTGTAGAAGGAGGCGAGGAACTGGTGGTACTGCTCGTACGCCTCGCGGTAGGTGCGGTTGTACCAGGCGTGCACCGCGTCCCGCTCGTCCCCGTGGTGGGTGATGCGGTCGATGGCGGCGGCGGCGGAGACGGCCGACTGCGAGGCCAGGTGCACGCCCTGCGAGAACAGCGGGTCGGTGAAGCAGGCCGCGTCACCGCAGAGGAAGAAGCGGTCGGCGGAGAACACCTCGGTGTCGTAGGACCAGTCCTGGACGATCCGCACCTCGTCGACCTGCTCCGCGCCGTCGAGGATCTTCATGGCCTTGGCGCACTTCGCGAGAGTGGCCGAGTAGAAGGTGTCGGCGCCCTGTTCGCGCACCTCGGCGGCCTTCGAACGGTCCACGACGAGTCCGACGCTGTACAGGTCGCCCTTGAGCGGGATCATCCAGACCCAGCCGTCCTCGAAGGTGATCGAGTACGTGGTGCCCTTCAGGTCCCCCTCGAAGGGGTCCTTCAGCTTGAAGTACGACCAGACCGCGAAGTTCCGGTAGAACTCGTCGTACTGGCGCACGCCGAGCTTGCGGGCGAGAGGACCTCCGGAGCCGCCCGCGTCGATGACGAAGTCGCTCTCGACGACGACGCTCTCGCCGCCCTGCCGCACCGTCAGGACCACCCGGTCCGGGTCGGACAGGTCCACGTCGGTGACCGGGGTCTCCTCGTGCACGGTCACACCGCGGCTGCGGGCCTCGTCGAGGAGGAGCTTGTCGAACTGGCCCCGGTTGACCTGGACGGCGTGGTCGAAGACCCAGGGCGTGACCTTGGGAGCGGCGAAGGAGAAGGTCCAGGGGGCCTGGTCCTGGCCCCAGAGGAAGGTCGCCGAGGGCTTCTTGACGTAGTTCTGCGCGTCGATCTGCTCCTGGAGACCGAGCCGGTTGAGGATCGACATCGTGCCGGGCAGCAGGGACTCACCGATGCGGTACCGGGGGAAGGCGGACCGCTCGTAGATCGTGACGTCGTGGCCGAGCTTGTGCAGGGTGAGGCCCGCGACACTGCCGGCCGGCCCTCCACCGATGATCGCCACCTTCGATCGTGCCATCACGTACTCCTTGGGACGGGGACGGGCTGACGGGACTCCGGGCCGGGGCGGCACGGAGCCGGTTGGAACGGGGCGCGGCCGGACGGGACCGGCGCGCGGGTGCGGGCGGGGGGAGGGTGTTCACTCCCCGTCGGCACTCGGCCGGGACCGCAGCTTCTTCATGCGGTCCGACATCTCGATCGTGTCGACCACGTTGATCTTCGTGGGCATCTTGAACGGTTCGACCCGGCCGGAGAGGAACTCCGTCACGTGCCTGCGGAGCTCCGCACGGGTCAGCGGGCCCCGGGGTTTGACGTCCACGCAGACGGACTGGCCGGTGATCGCGTTCGGGCTGCCGTACACGACGCAGTCCTCCACGAGGGGGCTGCCCATGAGGACCGACTCGAGTTCGAGCGGGAGGAGCTTCTCCCCGCCGACGTTGATGATCTCCTTGGCGCGTCCCTTGATCCGGAGGTAGCCGTCGGCCGCCTCCTCGACCAGGTCACCGGTCCTGAACCAGCGGTCCTCGGTCAGCGAGTCGTCGTCGTAGTTCAGATAGCCGAGGAACTGCGTCCGGCTCCTGAGCTGGAGTTCGCCGTCGACGACCCGGTGTTCCACACCGGCTCCGGATATCTTGAAGTACGTGCTGCTGGACGATTCGCTGGTCGTGGTGGCGATGCCGGTCTCGCTGGTCCCGAAGGTCTGGAGGAGCCGTACCCCGGGGAAGGTCCGGTGGACCCGCCGGAGCAGTTCGTCGGACATCGGCTCGGTGCCGTACGTGATCAGTCGCAGGCTGCTGAGGTCGTACGTGCGGTGGTAGCCGCCGACCATCATCAGGTTGAGGTAGGTCGGGCTCGTGGGGAGGACGAGGATCCGGTGGCGCTCGATCAGGGCGCAGATCTCGTCCGGGGTGCGCTGCCGGGGAAGGACCGCGGTGCCGCCGACGAGGAGGGTGCTGAGCAGCGAGTTGATGCCCCCGATGTGGTCGAACATCAGCACCATGAGGATGTTGAGGGCGTTCTCCCGGCGGCGAGGGCGTTTCTCCAGCTTCTGGTCGACGAGGACGTCCAGGTTGTGGAGGATGACCTTCGGCGCGCCGGTGCTGCCGCTGCTGAGCAGGACGAGTCCCGCCGCTTGCGGGTCGCCGAGCCTGCCGTGCACGGCGGCGGGCCCTTCGGCGGTGTCCGGGCCGGTGGCGGCGCCCGGTTCCGCGAGGTCCTGGATCTCGACGCCGTTCGCGGTCGTCCTGACCAGGTGCCCCGGGCGGCAGTGCTCGACGAGGGTGTCGAGGGTCGTGCCGGTGAGCGTCACCACCGGCACGACGACGTTCCTGCCCAGGTGGAGCGCGAACAGGGTCGCCACGGAGTCCAGTGAGTAGTCGCCGTGGACGACGACGGTCTCCCGGGGCCTCACCCCGTGCAGCGCCAGCCGTTCCCGGATGTCGCGGATCCGCTTCAGGAGTTGCGCGTACGTGACGGCGGTCCCGTGGTCGTACAGCGCCGTCCGTGTGCCGAAGTCCTCGAACCTCCGCACCAGTTCCTCACGCATTCAGTGCACACCCCCAAGGTAGAGCGTCTCGCCGGTGATGAACTCCGACTGCCGGCCGATCAGGAACTCCACCGGCCCCACGATGTCGGCCGTCGTGCACTGCCGGGATATCGCCTGGCGCTCGATCAGCACATCGATCTTGGACCGGGGAACCGTTCTCGTGAGGACGGTGTGGACGGGCGGAAGCCCTATTCCGTTCACCCTGATCCCGAACGCGGACAACTCCTTGCTCATCACCCGCACGAGCTGCTCGACCGCGCTTTTGCTGGCCGAATAGGCGAGTTGCCCTTCGAGGGCCCAGGGAACGGCGACCGTGGAGACGTTCAGGATCGCGGAACTCTGTTCCGTCGATTTCCGTAACAGTTTTACGGCCTCTCTGCAGCAGTTGAGGACCGCGAAGAAATTGATGTCGAAAATCTTCCGGGAAGCCTCTTCGGGCATCGTCATGAAATGGTTCATCGACGACGTTCCGGCGTTGTTGATCAGCCCGTCGAGCTTCCCCTGCTCCTGGCGCACCCGCCGGAACATCTCCCTCGTGCGGCCGGGGTCCGCGAGGTCCACCTCGTGGTGCCGGTAGCGGGGGTGCTCGATGGTCGCGGGTCTCCTGCTGCACCCGACGACCTCGTGGCCCGCCTCCAGGAAGTGCTCCGCGAGGGCCTTGCCGATGCCGGTCCTGGTACCAGTGATCATGAGGATCATCAGAGTGATGACCTGCGCTAACCGCGTACGCCGGCGAGTTCGAGCTCCTCCTCGACGAAGCCGATCAACCTGCGGACGCTGCTGAACGGGCTCACCCGGCGGGACACGGCCTTCTCCGACGTGAGCGAGACGTCCGCGCCGAACTCGTCCTCGATGTTCTCCTCCACCAGCGAGAGGAAGGCCACCAGGTACATCGACTCGAAGACACCGGAATCACCGTACAGACACAAGTCGAGCACATGATCGGTGGGAATCTTCTCCTCACGTGTCAGATTGATCTCGTCGAGCGCCGCCACGACGACCTTCTGGATTCGATCCGTCACTTTCAGACCTCCGCCCAGCGTTGAAGTAAGAACCGATCCGGTCGGCAGCCGGCCGACACTCCGACCCGGCGCCTGGATTTTTATGTCATAGGCCCCTGGCTCGCGCAAGGCCGTTCAGGCCGGACGGATCGCGGGGAGTCCTGCGAATCCCCCGCGCCCCGAAGGGTGTTCAACTGTCCCGCTCATTCAGTTGCACACCGCGACGGCCTGCACACCCTTGCGGGTGGCGGTGGATGTCCACAGACTTCACCGACGCCGGACCCGAAAAGGGCCGAGCCCGCAAAGGGAAGAGATGGAAGGGATGGGCCATGCGTGACCACACGGACGAGAAATCCGGCGCGGCCGGGCACGACGAAGGGCACGTCCGGGTCGGCGGGCTGCCGGCCTTCGACCCGGACGATCCCGCCGAGAACGCGGTCATCGACCGGCTCGTCGGAAACTGGCACCGGCGGGCGGCCGTGAAGCGCGAGGAACCCGACGTCTACGCCCTGTTCGACCCCGCGCGCCCGGACTTCCGGGACGACATGGTCCCCTTCCGGGCCCACCCGGTCTGGGAGCGCCTCTCCGACGAGGCCCGGTCGCGTCTGCTGAGCTGGGGCTGGGTGGCCTACAACCGGAACACGGTGCTGATCGAGCAGCGGATCGCCAACCCGGCGTTCGAGCTGGTCATCGGCGGCGCGTACCCCGGTCTCGGCGGCCAGCAGCTGGAACTCGCCGTCGCGCAGGCCATGGTGGACGAGCAGTACCACACGCTCATGCACATCAACGGCAGCGCGGTGACCCGCCGGATGCGCCGGAGCGACTTCTCCGACCGCGTGCTGCCGGACTCCCACATCACCCTGATCCACCAGGAGCACCTGGACCGCTGCGAGGAACCGTGGCAGCGGAGCCTCACCACGCTGGGCTTCGCGACGGTCGCCGAGATCTCCATCAACGCCTACCTCGGCCTGCTCGCCGACGACCAGCGGATCCAGGTCGTCAACTCCACCACGGTGAAGCTGCACAACCGCGACGAGTACTGCCACGCCTCCATCTCCGGGGAGATGATGAAGCAGGTGTACGAGGCCCTCCCGGCCGACCGCCGCCGCTTCCTCCTGGAGAAGGTCGTGGCCGGTCTGGAGGCTTTCGTCGCACCCGACTTCGCCACCTGGGAGACGATCGCCGCGTTCGAGGGCGTCCCCGGCTGGGAGAAGGCCGCCGCCGAGGTGCGCGAGGCCCAGGGCGGCACCCATCTCGTGCAGGACCACTCGGGGATCCACACCCTCCTGACGGAGATGGACGTCCTCGACGAGGTCGAGTTCGGCTGGGGAACGACGGTGGCCCCATGACCTCCGGCACCCCCGCGACCGCGGCCCGAGCGGCTCTGCGCCCCGGCGCGGTCGCCGTCCGCGACATCTACGGGTTCCTCGCCGACCTCGGCATGGACTGCGACGTGAACCCGTGCACGGCCTTCACCGGAACCGTGGACCCCGGGCGGATCGCGGACGCCGCGGGCTGGCGGGAGTTCGTCGCCCGGCTCGGTCTCACCCGGGCGCTGTCGCACGTGGTCGAGGTGGCGGAGAAGGACGTGGCCGTCACCCTCGAACCGGGGCCCGGACCGGTCGAGGGCGCCCCCGACGCCCTGGCGGACCTGGTCACCGCCCACCACAACAGCCGTCCCCTGGCGCTCGACGAGGCGGTGCACCTCGCGTACTGGCCGCATGTGAACGGCGAGCACGTCGTCTTCGTGAAGTTCAGTCATCTGATCGTCGACCTGATCGACGTGGTGGACCTGCTCCAGCGCATCAGGGCGTATCTGCGCGGCCAGACCCCCCAGGGCCGGACGGGCTCCCGCTACCGTCACCACGAGCGGAGCACGGAACAGTACGCCGCCCTGCCCGCGGCCGACCCCGCGGAGGTCACCCGGGCCCTCGGCGAGCTGCCCACACCGGGCCGCAAGGGCATCCCGACGATCTCCGCGTCGGTGGAGGAGTGGCTCCCGCTCCGCGAGGGCGTCACCTTCGACGAACTGCTCAGCGCCGTCACCGCCGCCCTGCTGCCCACCCTCGGCGGCGGAATGGTCCTGCAGTACCCCTTCTCCCGCTGGGAGTTCGCGACCAAGGGCGGCTACTACGTCGAGATCAAACCGCTCGTCGTACCGGCCGGGCCCGCCTCGGCGTACACCCCGGAGCACTTCGCGGAGACCCGGCGGGCACAGGAGTCCCTCGGCCGGTTCACCATGTCCGACCTCGGCACCTTCGCCGAGGCGTTCACCCGTGGCCGGATGCCCCGGATCGTCGTGTCCGACACCACGTTCATGCGTCCGGAACCGGAGCTGTGGCGCTGGGTCCCGGTCCGCAGCGCGCGCGTCTTCGAGGACCTCAAGTTCCTCGCCGACCGGTCGTGGCCGGGCCCGCCCCTGTTGCGTATGCAGTACAAGCGCGGCTTCCTCGCCCCGGAGACCGCGGCCGACATCCTCGACCGACTCGAGCAGCGAATGGGAGCACGTGGTGAAACTGCCGGATCTGCTGACTGACCTCTTCCTGCGCCATCGCGGACGGACCGCGCTGCGGACCGCCGGGCGGAGCTGGACGTACGAGGAACTCGACCGGGTCACGCGCGCGCTCGCCGACCGGATCGACCGCGAGTGCCCCGCGGGCCGCCGTGTCCTGGTCGCCGGGGAACACACCGCGGAAGCCGTCGTCTGGGCCCTCGCCGTGATGCGCAGCCACGCCGTCCACACGCCGATGAACCCCGGGCTGCCAGCCGACCGGTTCGAGGAGTTCGCCCGGGTCTCGGACGCGGCGCTCCTCGTCTGCTTCGACCGCGAGGCGCTGGTGCGGGCCGAGAAGGCCGGTGTCCCCGCCCTGCACGCCGGTGACGTGGGCTGGCCCACCGGCCCCGTGCCGGGGGACGACCCGGCCGGACCCGCCGGAGAGGGCCGCTCCCGCGTCGCGTACTCCATCTTCACCTCGGGCTCGACGGGGAACCCCAAGCTCGTCGACGTCGGGCACGGCGGCCTGCTCAACCTGTGCCGCTCCCTGCGGCGGCTGCTCGACATCACGCCGGACGACGAGGTCCTGCAGTTCGCCTCGCTGTCGTTCGACGCCTCCATCAGCGAGATCCTCGGCACCCTGTACGCCGGGGCGACGCTCGTCGTCCCGGTCCGGGACCAGGCCTCGTGGCTGGGGTCCGTCTCACGGCACCTCACCGCCCACGGCTGCGACCTGGCCATGCTGTCGCCGTCCGTCTACGCGCGGCTCGACGAGGAGGCCCGTCGGCGCATCCGGAAGGTGGAGTTCTGCGGCGAGGCCCTCGGCGAGAACGAGTACCACAAGGCGGCCCGGTACAGCCGGGTGTTCAACGCGTACGGCCCGACGGAGGCCACCGTCTGCTTCTCCCTGGCCGAACTGACCGAGTTCACCCCGAGCATCGGCACTCCCGTCGACGGCTTCCGCGCCCTGGTGCGCGATCCCGACACGGGCGCCCTCCGCACGACGGGCACCGGTGAACTCGTCGTCGTGGGCGACGGGGTGGCGCTGGGCTACGCGGGCGGGAGCCCGGCCGAGAACAAGGTGTTCGAAACGGTGGACGGTTCCCCCGCCTACGCCACCGGGGACGTCGTGGTCCTCGCCGACGACGGCCACCTCGTGTACGTCGGACGGACGGACGAGCAGGTCAAGCGCCTCGGACACCGGGTGAACCTCGCCCACGTCGAGTCCACGCTCGCCCGCCGTCTGGACCGGGAGGTGACGCTGGTCCGGCAGGGCGACACGATCCTGCTGGTCACGGCCGTGGGCGGCGAGGTCACCGAGGAGTCGCTGATGGGCCGGATCAGGGGCCTGGTCCCCGTCTGGGAAGTGCCCGACCGGGTCGTGCTGGTCGACGTGCTCCCGCTGACCTCCGGCGGCAAGCCGGACCGCCGGGCCCTGCGGGAACGGCTCGCGTCCCCCGTGGCCGCCCCTGACGGGGACCCGGCCGAACTGCGCCGGGTGCTCGACGTCGTGACCGCCGTCCTGGGCCAGGAGATCGGCCCGGACACCTCGATCTTCGACGCGGGCGGCAGTTCCCTGGCCATGATCCAGATCCAGGTCAAGCTCTCCGAGACGTACGGCGAGGAGGCCGTCGAGGCCGCGTTCGCCGCGATGGACTACGACTTCGCCCCGGCCGCCTTCCTGCGCCACCTGCGCGGCGAGGCCACCGCCCCGGCGGAGTCCGCCGTCGAGACGCTGCTGCGCCGGGTGATGTCCGAACGCGACTCCCTGCGGGCCGAGTTGCCGGAGCTCCTGCACGACACCCGGCACGAGCCCGCGCCGTGGGCCGGGGACGGCGGCCGGATCGTGCTCCTCACCGGCGCGTCCGGTTTCATCGGGGGGCACGTCCTCGACCGGCTGCTCTCCGCCGGCCGCCCCGTCCTGGTCGTCAGCACCGGCGCCCCCGACCGGGTCCTCGCCGGGCACCGCACCCGGTTCGGGCGGGAGACGGCCGACTACGCCGGGGTGCGGGGCATCACCTACGAGGACCTGGCCCGGTGGGTGGACCGGCGGCGCGGCCCCGTCCTCGACGCGGTGGTGCACTGCGGCTACCACGTCAACCACCTGCTGCCGCTCGACAGCCAGATGAGCGGCAGCGTGCACAACACGGCGCTGGTCGTCCGGGCCGCCGCGGCGCTGGGGGCCCGCTCCTTCGCCTTCCTCTCGGCCGCTTCGGCCGGGACGGACTTCCTCCCCCTGTCGGCCGGGACCCTCACCTCCGTGGGCGACCCCTACTCGCGGTCGAAGCTGATCAGCGAGGAGTACGTCGACACCCTGACCGCCCTGGGGTGCGCGGTCTCCCACTACCGGCCCGGCCTGGTCTACGGGCACCGGCCCGAGGACCACGACCACCTCAAGGACGACTGGTTCACCGCCCTGATCGAGACCGCGCGCCGGATCCGCGCGATGCCCCGGCTCAGCGGCCACGTACCGGTCTGCGACGTCGGCGTCCTGGCCGGGACCCTGCTCAGGGGTCTGGACACGGCCCCGGGCGGGGACGCCCGGTCCGCGGTCGTGGTCCACCGCACGTACGCGCTGGACGAACTGCTGCGCCACACCGGGCTCACGGACTCGGACGTCCTGGAGCCCGCGGAGTGGTTCGAGCGGGTACGGAACGCCGGAGAGGTCCCGGCACCGCTGCTCGCCGCCATGCAGGCGGCGCTGAGCGGTCCGGGCTGGCCCACCCCCCACCACGAGGTCGACCACGACATCCTCGGCCCGCTGCTC
Organism: Streptomyces sp. NPDC087215; assembly: GCF_044744885.1. Classification (NCBI taxonomy): domain Bacteria; kingdom Bacillati; phylum Actinomycetota; class Actinomycetes; order Kitasatosporales; family Streptomycetaceae; genus Streptomyces; species Streptomyces sp. NPDC087215. Next base: position 320,803 of record NZ_JBIUZD010000002.1, on the reverse strand, counting down.
GGCTCCGCGCGGACGCCCCGCGCCGGGGACGACGCGGAGACCGCCACGAGGACCGGGAACGACGTCGTCCACACGTCGTCGTCGCGCTAGCGGGAACGGAGCCCTTGCCGACATGCGCCACTCCTTGCGTCAGGACGTCGCCGTCGAGCCGGTCATCGCCGGCTGGTACGGCTGGTCGTACCTGCTGCCGCCCCAGACCCTCGCCCGCTTCGTCCACAACCGGTTCACCCGCATCGTCGAGAGCTACCTCGACGACCCCCAGGTCCACGCGGCGGCCGTCCGGCAGCGCCGGATGCACGGCGGCCCCTGGATCCACGCCCACGAGCACCGCGAGGCCATCGAGACCTGGTACCGGGACACGGCTCCCCGGCGGGCGCGGCTGGAGGAGCTCTTCGAGGCGATCCGGCGGCTGGAGGAGGACATCCTGCCCGGCCGGAACGGCGAGTGCCTCGATCCCGTCTACCAGGAGCTGCCCCGGGCGCTCGCCGGACGGGTGGAGGTGTTCTACGGCAGGGACAACCGCACCGCCGACTACCGTTTCATCGAACCCCTCATGTACGCGTCGGAGTACTACGACACCTCGTGGCAGCAGGTGCGTTTCCGCCCCGTCACGGAGGACGCCCGCGAGTTCGCCCTCACCACGCCGATGCTGGAGTACGGCCCGGAGCAGTTGCTGGTGGACGTCCCCCTGGACTCCCCGCTGCTCGACAGGGTGTTCCGCGGCGGTCTGACCGGGGCCGAACTGGACGATCTCGCGGTGTCGTTCGGCCTGGAGGGCGAGCGGGCCGCCCGGTTCGCCTCGTACTTCGAACCCGACCCGCGCTCCGCCGCGGGACCGCCGCCTCCTCCGGATCACGACGTCCTCGAATACGTCGGCCACGCCTGCGTGTTCGCCCGCCACCGGGGGACGACCTTCCTGGTGGACCCGGTCCTGAGCTACGCGGGCTATCCCGGCGGGGCGGAGAACCGGTTCACCTTCGCCGATCTGCCGGAGCGCATCGACCACCTCCTCATCACCCACAACCACCAGGACCACATGCTGTTCGAGACCCTGATCCGGATCCGGCACCGGGTCGGCAGGGTCCTGGTCCCCAGGTCCACCAACGCCAGCCTGGTGGACCCCGGGCTCGGCGGCATCCTGCGCCGGCTGGGCTTCACCGACGTCGTCGAGGTCGACGACCTGGAGACCCTGTCCTGCGGCTCGGCCGAGGTCGTGGCCCTGCCGTTCCTGGGGGAACACGGCGACCTGCGGATCCGCAGCAAGACGGGCTGGCTGCTGCGGTTCGGGGAGCGGTCGGTCCTGTTCGCCGCCGACTCCACGAACATCTCACCGGCGATGTACGCCAAGGTGGCGGAGGTGGTCGGTCCGGTCGACACCGTCTTCATCGGCATGGAGAGCACCGGCGCGGCGGCCAGCTGGATCTACGGCCCCCTCTACGGCGAGCCGCTGGACCGCAGGACCGACCAGAGCCGACGGCTCAACGGCTCCGACTTCCCGCAGGCGCGGCGGATCGTCGACGTGCTGGAGCCCGACACGGTCTACGTGTACGCGATGGGCCTCGAACCCTGGATGGGCATCGTGATGGCCATCGACTACGACGAGAGCCACCCCGCCATCGTGGACAGCGACCTCCTGGTGCGGCACGTCCAGGACAAGGGCGGGACCGCCGAGCGACTGCACCTGCGCAGGACGCTGCCCCTCTGAGCCCGCCGGGGCCCGGGTCCCGGGCCCGCCCGCACCCGCGCCCGCGCCCGCGCGCCGATGCCCATGCCTGCGGCCCCGGCCCGGCCCCGGCCCCCGACGTCCGACCGTCCCCGTTCCCCGGCGTTCCCTGCTCCCCCGGCCCGCCGGGCGCCGTCCCCGCGCCCCTCGGCGAGCCCTTCGAGACAAGGTGCCCCACCATGCGCACGCTCCTGATCGACAACTACGACTCGTTCACCTACAACCTGTTCCAGTACATCGGCGAGGCGACCGGCCGGTCCCCCGTCGTCGTGACCCACGACGACGACTGGTCGCGGCTGCGCCTGGAGGACTTCGACGCGATCGTCGTGTCGCCGGGGCCCGGCAGGCCGGACCGGGAGAAGGACTTCGGAATCAGCCGGCAGGCCATCGCCGACAGCGGTCTGCCCGTCCTCGGCGTCTGCCTCGGCCACCAGGGCATCGCCCAGCTCTTCGGCGGAACCGTCGCCCTCGCCCCGGAGCCGATGCACGGCCGGGCCTCCGAGGTGCGCCACACCGGCGAAGACGTCTTCAAGGGCGTCCCCTCCCCGTTCACCGCCGTGCGCTACCACTCCCTGGCGGCCACCGATCTCCCCGCCGAGCTGGAGCCCCTCGCCTGGAGCGACGACGGCGTCGTCATGGGGCTTCGGCACCGCGAGAAGCCCCTGTGGGGCGTCCAGTTCCATCCGGAGTCGATCGGCAGCGACTTCGGCCGGGAGATCATGGCCAACTTCCGCGACCTCGCCCTCGCCCACCACCGGACGCACCGGGACCGGACCGCCTCCCCGTACGAGATCCGGGTGCGCCGCGTCGACGTGCTGCCGGACGCCGAGGAGGTGCGCCGTACCTGCCTGTCCGGTGACGACACGTCGTTCTGGCTGGACAGCAGCGCCGTCCTCGAAGGCGCGTCGCGCTTCTCCTTCCTCGGCGACGGCCGGGGCCCGCTCGCCGAGTACGTCACCTACCAGGTCACCGACGGCGTCGTCTCCGTGCGCGGTTCCGACGGCCGGACGGCAGAGGTCCGGCAGCCCTTCTTCACCTATCTGGAGGAGCAGCTCGCCCGTCGGCGCGTTCCCGCCGTCCCCGGGCTGCCCTTCGACTTCCAGCTGGGTTACGTCGGATACCTCGGCTACGAGCTGAAGGCCGAGACGAGCGGCGAACCCGCGCACCGCTCCCCGCATCCCGACGCCGCGCTGCTCTTCGCGGACCGGGTGATCGCGCTCGACCACCAGGACGGCTGCTGCTACCTGCTGGCGCTCGACCGGCGCGGGCAGGACGACGGAGCCGGGACCTGGCTGCGGGAGACGGCCGAGGCCCTCACCGGTCTGGCCGTCCACGCCCCGGCGGACCGGACCCCCGTCATGAGCTTCGGCGCCCCCGAGGCGGCGGCCTGTTTCGGCGCTTCGGCCCGGGCCCGCCACGACAAGGACGCGTACCTCAAGCGCATCGACGAGTGCCTGGAGGAGATCCGCAACGGCGAGTCCTACGAGATCTGCCTGACCAACATGGTCACGGCGCCGACGGAGGCGGCGGCCCTGCCGCTCTACTCCGCTCTGCGCGCGATCAGTCCGGTCCCCTACGGCGCCCTGCTCGAATTCCCGGAACTCTCGGTGCTCAGTGCCTCGCCGGAACGGTTCCTCACGATCGGCGCGGACGGCGGCGTCGAGTCCAAGCCCATCAAGGGCACCCGCCCCCGGGGCGCCACGGCCGAGGAGGACGAGCGGCTCCGGGCCGACCTGGCAGGCCGGGAGAAGGACCGGGCCGAGAACCTGATGATCGTCGACCTGGTCCGCAACGACCTCAACAGCGTCTGCGCCATCGGCTCCGTCCACGTGCCCCGGCTCTTCGAGGTGGAGACCTTCGCCCCCGTGCACCAGTTGGTGTCCACCATCCGGGGGACGCTGCGGCCCGGCACGAGCACCGCCGCCTGTGTGCGCGCCGCCTTCCCCGGCGGTTCCATGACCGGTGCGCCCAAGAAGCGCACCATGGAGATCATCGACAGGCTGGAGGAGGGCCCCCGGGGCGTCTACTCCGGCGCCCTCGGCTGGTTCTCGCTGAGCGGCGCCGCCGACCTGAGCATCGTCATCCGCACCATCGTGCTGACCACGGGCCGGGCCGAGTTCGGGGTCGGCGGGGCGATCGTGTCCCTCTCCGACCAGGAGGAGGAGTTCACCGAGACCGTGGTGAAGGCCCGTGCGATGGTCTCCGCCCTCGACGGCGTCGCCGTGGCGGGCGCGCGGTGAGCGGCTTCGCGCGGAGCGTCGTCGTCGGCGGGAGCGGAGCGGTGGGCGGCATGTTCACCGGTCTGCTGCGGGAGGCGGGCGGACGGACGCTCGTCGTGGACGTCGTGCCGCCGCCGGAGGAGCGGGGTCCCTGTCTGGTGGCCGACGCCACGGCGCCGGGTCCCGAGCTGGAGGCCGCCCTCGGCCGCGCGGACCTCGTGCTGCTCGCCGTCCACGAGGCGGTGGCCCTCAAGGCCGTGGCCCCGGTGACCCGGCTCATGCGGCCGGGCGCGTTGCTCGCGGACACGCTCTCCGTCAGGGCGGGCATGGCCGCGGAGCTCGCCGCCCACGCCCCCGGTGTCGAACACGTCGGTCTCAACCCGATGTTCGCCCCGGCGGCGGGCATGGCGGGACGGCCCGTGGCCGCGGTGGTCACACGGGACGGGCCCGGCGTGTCGGCGCTGCTGCGGCTCGTCGAGCACGGCGGCGGGAGACCCGTACGGCTCTCGGCGGAGGAGCACGACCGGACGACCGCGGCCACCCAGGCCCTGACGCACGCGGTGGTCCTCTCCTTCGGGCTCGCCCTCACCCGGCTGGGCGTGGACGTCCGCACGCTGACGGCGACGGCCCCGCCGCCGCACCGGGTCCTGCTCGCCCTGCTGGCCCGGATCCTCGGCGGCAGCCCCGAGGTGTACGGGGAGATCCAGCGGTCCAACCCCGGTGCGGCGCCCGCGCGGCGGGCGCTCGCCGACGCGCTGCGCTCCCTCGGCCCTCTCCTCGGCGACGGCCCCGGCCCCGGCGGGGCGGCCGAAGGGCTGGACGGCGTCTTCGAGGAGCTGCGGCACTTCATGGGGCCGGAGCTGGCGGCTGAGCAGGACCACTGCCAGGAGCTGTTCCGAGTCCTCCACCGCACCGACGACGAAAGCGAGAACGGCCGATGACCGAGCAGGACGAGTTGCACCGGCTGCGCGGGGAGCTGGACACCCTCGACGGGACGCTCCTGGACACACTGCGCCGCCGCATCGACTGCGGCGTCCGCATCGCGCGGTACAAGTCCCGGCACGGTGTGCCGATGATGCAGCCCGGCAGGGTCAGCCTGGTCAAGGAGAGGGCCGCCCGCTACGCGGCGGACCACGGCCTCGACGAGACGTTCCTGGTGAACCTGTACGACGCGATCATCACGGAGATGTGCCGCGTCGAGGACCTGGTGATGGACCGGGAGAGCCCGATGTCCGAGGAGCGGCGCTGAGACCGTCCCGCCGGACCCTGTGCGCGAAACCCACGACAGCCCCTTCCCGTGGGGGCGGAGGAGATCACGATGCACGCGACCATGACGCTCGCGTCCCTGACCGGACGGACGGCGGCGCAACAGCCCTACTGGCCGGACCCGGACGCCCTCGGCGAAGTGGAACGGGAGCTGGCCGGGCTCCCGGTGCTCACCACCGAGAACGAGACCGTCGACCTGATGAGCGGGATGGACCTGGTCGGCCGGGGCTCGGCGCTCCTCGTCCAGGGCGGTGACTGCGCCGAACGCTTCCACGAGGCCGTTCCGGAACTAGTCCGGCAGAAGGTGGACAACCTCCAGGGTCTCGCCGCGATCATGCGGGCGGGCAGCGGGCTGCCCGCGGTGACGATCGGGCGCATCGCCGGCCAGTACGGGAAGCCCCGCTCCTCGCCGTTCGAGACGGAGGACTCGGGCTCGGGACGCCAGATGCCCAGCTACTGCGGCGACGCCGTGAACGAGCCCGAGTTCGAGGCGGCGGGCAGGATCCCGGAACCCCGTCGGCTGCTCACCGCGTACACGTGCTCGCGTCTCGTCCTCGACGAGATCCGGCACTCCTGGCCGGGGCGGCCCGTCCTGGAACGGGTCTACACCTCGCACGAGTTGCTCCTGCTGCCCTACGAGCGGCCGCTGGTGAGGAGGGGCGCGCACGGCGTCTACAGCGGTTCCGCCCACTTCGGGTGGATCGGCGAGCGGACCCGCCGGGAGGACGGCGCCCACGTCGCCCTCGCCCAGGCCGTGCACAACCCGGTCGGCGTCAAGCTGGGGCCGACGGCCTCGCCGGAGGAGGCGGTCGCCCTGAGCCGGTCGCTGAACCCGGAGGGTGTTCCGGGGCGGCTGACGTTCATCGTGCGCTTCGGCGCGAAGGACGTGGACCGGCTCCTGCCGCCGGTCGTCGAGGCGGTCGCCCGCCACGGCGCGCCGGTCGTCTGGCTCTGCGACCCCATGCACGGCAACGGACTGAAGCTGGCGGGCCACAAGACCCGGCTCATCGAGCCGATGCGGGCCGAGATCACGTCCTTCGCCCGGGTGTTGCGGGCCCACGGGCAGTGGCCCGCGGGCCTCCATCTGGAACTGACCCCCGATCCGGTCACCGAGTGCGTGTCGGAGCGGGACGAGCCGCCCCGGTTCACGGACTACCGGTCCACGTGCGACCCGCGGCTGAACCCCGAGCAGTCGGCCGGGATGGTCTCCCATTTCCTCTCCCTGCTCTGACCCGGGACGTCCCGCGCGTCGTCGTGTCCGGCCGGTCGTCCGCCCTCCGGGGAGGACGGGCGACCGGACACGGGGAGCGACGGTCAGGAACGGGCCTCCACGGGGCGCTCGGCCGGCCGGTCCTCCGCGGCACCGGTACCGGCCTTGCCGCCGGTGAGGCCGGCGACCCGGGCGACGCCCGCCAGGAGCAGGGCGGCGGCGACGAGCACGGCGCTGACCACCAGCGGCGAGCGGTAGCCGAGCTGGGTGCTCAGGGCGAGACCGCCCAGGGCGGGCCCGACGGCGGCGCCCACGTTCAGCGCGGCGGTGGCGAAGCCGCCGCCCAGGGTGGGGGCTTCGGACGCGGTGTAGAGGGCCTGCGCGATCAGGGTGGAGCCCACGCAGAACGAGAGCGCGCCCTGGAGGAAGACGAAGACCAGCGCCACGACCGGGTTGGCCGCCGTGAGGGCGAAGAGCAGCCAGCCCGCCAGCAGCGCCGTGCCTCCGACCGCCAGTACCTGGCCGGGACGCGTGTCCGCCAGCCGGCCACCGATGTTGACCCCGACGAAGGACCCGACACCGAACAGCGCGAGCGCCGCGGGCACCCACCCGGAACCGAGGTCGGTGACGTTGGTGATGACGGGAGTGAGGTACGTGAACGAGCAGAACGTCGCTCCGTTGACCAGCGCCCCGAGCACGAGGATGACGATCAGCCGGGGCCTGCGCAGCGCGCCCAGCTCGTGGCGGACGCTGGGGGCCGCCGGATCGACGGGCGCCGACGGCACGGACCACAGCACCGCGAAGACCGCGGGGGCGGAGATGATCGCGACGCCCCAGAAGGCCGAGCGCCAGCCCCATGCCTCGCTCAGTACGGCACCGAGGGGGACGCCCGCGATACAGGCGAGGGTGACTCCGCTCAGGAGCACCGAGGTCGCCCGGCCCTTGGCCTGGGGTCCGACCATGCTCGCGGCGGTCGCGAGACCGACGGCGAGGAAACCGGCGTTGGCCAGGGCGGCGATCACCCTTGTGACGAAGAGGACTTCGAAGCTGTGGGTGAGCGCGCCCACGACATGTGCGAGGAGGAAGGTGATCAGGAAGGCGAGCAGGGCCCGGCGGCGCGGCCACCGGAGGCTCAGCATCGCGACCAGCGGCGCGCCGACGACCATGCCGACGGCGAAGGCCGAGGTCAGCGAGCCGACGGCCTGGAGGGAGACGCCGAAGTCGGCGGCCATGTCCTCCACAAGACCGGACAGCATGAATTCCGACGTTCCCTGGGCGAATACGGCCAGCCCCAGAACGTAGATGGCGAATGGCATGAAGAAGCTCCAACTACATCGCAGAAAAGGAAGACGCGACGCATGGACAGAAGCTCATGCGGTCGCGTGGGAGCCGTCCCGGAGATGACTCAGGACGTGTTCCCGCGACGCGGTTGATCCGTGGCAGACGCACGACACGCTGCTCGACCGGAAGGCCGGGAAGAGCAGGGTCGCCGGAGGTTTACGCGATCAGCCACCGGATCACCGGTGGCTCGCTTCTCTCTGCCTCGGGGCTCGACATGCCTCTCAACATAGCAACGCCCGGAACGCCGTGTCTAACGCCTTGCGAGGCCCCCGGCGCCCCGGTGTTCCGCCGTCCCCGAGCCCGTACGGCACCGCCGCCCCGGGTCGGACGATCCGCGTGACTCCGCAGAACCCCGCACAGAACAAGGAGCGTTCATGACCACCCACCAAACAGCCATGATCATGGTCGGTCTGGCGTCGATCCTCGCACTCGCTCATGTGCTGGGACGCCTCGCACGACGGTGCGGCCAGCCGGCCGTCGTGGGGGAGATCCTCGCCGGCATCCTGCTCGGTCCGACGCTGTTCCACGGCGCGCTCTCGGACCTGGTCTTCCCCTCGGACGTACGGCCGATGCTCAGCACGCTCGGCAACCTCGGCGTCGCGCTCTTCATGTTCCTCGTCGGCCTCGAACTCGACCGAAGGCTGCTGCGCGGGACCGGGCGCGCCGCTGCGGGGGTGTCCGTGGGCTCGATCCTCTGCTCGTTCGGGCTCGGCACCCTGCTGGCGGTCTGGCTGTGGAACCACCACGCGAGCGGCGACCGGCTCGCCTTCGTGCTGTTCATCGGCGCGGCCATGTCCATCACCGCCTTCCCGGTCCTGGCCCGCATCCTCACCGACCGGGGCATCCAGCAGACCAGGGTCGGGGCGCTGGCGATGGCGAGCGCGGCGGTGGGCGACGTGATCGCCTGGCTGCTCCTCGCGGCCGTCCTGACCTTCACCGGGAGCCAGAGTTCCTGGCAGGTGCTGCTGGTCGTGCCGTACGCCCTGGTCATGATCGTGGTGGTGCGCCCGCTGCTCGGCAGGTTCCTGGCCGCCCGGGAGCCCCGGGGGGCGGACGACGGCGAGCGGCACGCCGCGCCGCTGGGTGTGCTGGCGGTGCTGCTGCTGGTGTCGGGCGCCCTGAGCGAGTGGTTCGGGCTGCACTTCATCTTCGGCGCTTTCCTCGCCGGGGCGATCGTCCCGCGCCAGGGCACGGAGCGGCTCCGCGCGGCGGTCGTCGTCCGCTTCGAGTCGATCACCTGGATGCTGTTGCCCGCGTACTTCACCGTGGCGGGTCTGAAGGTGGACCTGAGCACGGTGGACGGGGACGCGATCGGCCGGCTGGGCCTGATCCTGCTGGTGGCGGTCGTCGGCAAGTTCGGGGGCGCCTACCTCGGAGCGCGGGCCGCCGGTCAGCCCGGACGGTCGGCGACGACGCTGGGCATCCTGATGAACACCCGCGGCCTCACCGAACTCATCATCCTCGGCGTAGGGCTGCAGGCGGGGCTGCTCGACGCGGACCTGTACTCGCTCATGGTGGTCATGGCCCTCGTCACCACCGCCATGACCGCGCCGCTGCTGCGCTGGGCCTACCCGCGCCAGATGGTCGACGCGGACCTGCGGGAACTGGCCGCGGAGTGGGAGGCGGCGGTCCAGCACACCGAGCGCTCCGGGCGCGGTGGCCGACGGCCCTCGGAGGCGAAGCGCTGATGTCCACGCTGCTGACCGGGCTGGTTCCCGAAGCGGTCCTGACCGCGGAGGAGTTCGGTGACATCCCGGACGCCTGGATCTTCCCGGAGGAAGCGGCCGTGCTGAGCCGGGCGGTGGACCGCAGGCGCCGGGAGTTCGCCACCGTACGGCACTGCGCGCGACTGGCCCTGACCGACCTGGGGCGTCCGGCGGGACCGATGGTTCCCGGGGAGAGGGGGGCACCGGCCTGGCCGGAGGGCGTGGTGGGCTCGATGACCCACTGCGACGGCTACCGCGCCGCCGCCGTGTCTCGGAGGATCGACGTCACGGCCCTGGGCATCGACGCCGAACCGCACGCGCCGCTGCCGCCGGGCCTTCTCCGCCGGATCGCCTCGCCGTCCGAGCGGGACCGGCTGGAGGCGCTGCGCCACGCCCGGCCCTCGCTCCACTGGGAGCGGGTGTTCTTCAGCGCGAAGGAGGCGGTGTACAAGGCGTGGTTCCCGCTGACCGGGTCCTGGCTCGACTTCCGGGAGGCGGAGCTGACCCTCGACCCGTACCGGCGGACCTTCCGCGCCCGTCTCCTGCGGACGGGTCACGACCCCGAGGGGCGGGCGCTCCACACTCTTCGGGGGCGGTGGCGGGTGGGCCGCGGGCTCGTCGTCACCGCTGTCGCCCACCGTCCCCCGGCGCTCGTCCCCGGAGGCTCGGGCGCCGCCGGGGGAGCCTGCGGCTCCCCCGCGCGCGACAGGCGTTAACCGGTCAGGGAGTCCTCGACGCACCGTAACTCCCGGGCCATCCCCTTGAGGTCGTCGGCGCAGGCGGACAGGATGTCGGCCACCGCCTCCCTTCCGTGCAGGGGGATGGTGGGGGCGAGGCGCTTCCATTCCTCGGTCGTCCGCAGCTGGGTGTGCAGCCGGTGCAGAACGAGCCGTCCGCTCTCGCTCAGCCTCAGCGAGGGATCGTTGCGGAGTCCGTCGAAGAGGGTGATGCGGCGGGCGAGGTCGTGGGCGGCGGCCCGCCCGGCACGGTCCTCGTCCGAAGCGGTCGACGCCGTGGCGGCCGGGTCCGCGTGGTCGTCGGACCGGCGGCTGTCCGGTACCGCGGGGCGGCCCTGGGCCAGCCGGTGGCGCACGTCGCGGGCCGTCCCCACGGAGATGCCGGCCCGCCGGGCGATCTCGCGCAGTGAGGTGGCCGGGTTCGCCTCGATCACCTCGGCGGCCACCCGCCGTCCCTCCGCCGCCGTGGCCGGACGGACCCGGCCGTCCCGGCCGACGCGCACGTCCGGCCGCGCGTCCGGGTCGGCGATGCCCCGGCGCAGCGCGCCCACCCCGGTGGCGTTCCAGCCGGTCCTCTCGGCGATGCTGCGGTCGGACCAGTGCGGGTGGGTCCGGATGATCCGCAACGCGGCCTGCTTCCGCTCGTCGGCCGAGAGCGGGAGTCCGTGCCGGGTGTTGGACTCCACGGCGAGCAGGAAGGCCGCGTGCTCGTCCCCCTCGAACCAGCGCGCGCCGATGGTGCGCCGGTTGCGCAGCTCCGCGGCCCGCACCCGGTGCATCCCGTCGACGACGCGCAGGGTCGCCCGGTGCACCAGGATCGGCGGGAACTCCGCCTCGCTCTCCGCGAGGGCCCGTACGTGTGCCTGGTCGATCGTGAAGCGCGGCGAGTCCGCCGGCTGCAGGGTGCGTATGTCGATATTGAAGGTGGACGTCTGCCGTTGATCCGACAGTGCGGACATCAATGCCTCCAGGAATGCACGTCATCCATGACGGAAATGGTGGGACGGACCGCCGCCGCGAGCAGGGCGGAGCGCCGTGCGGACGCACGGGCGGCGGGAGGGGAGGGACCGCCGCGGCGGGGCGCGCGGGGATCACGGATGGGGGGTGGGGGGAGAGGGGGGAGAAGGGGGAGGGGGCGGGGGGCGGGCACGGCGGCGAGGCCGTGCCGACGGAGGCCGCGGTACGGGGCCGGGGCGCGAGGCGGTGGCGCGCGAGGTGGTGGCGCGGACCTTCGCGGAGCGCGGAGGGGTCAACCACCGTTCCGGGAAAGGCCGGTTCTCGTCATGACACGACACCCGGCGGGAAGCCCGGCCTTCGGCGGCCCGCGCCTGGCCCGTTCACCCGTCGGTCCTGCGTGTCACGCGGCTGCACCATGCGATCGCGGTCCTTTCGAGGGAGGGACGACGCCTCGCCCGGCGCCGAACGTAGCCGAAATGTGACGCTAAGCCAGCGGATGATGAGCGTCAACACGTCCGCTGACGAGGACAGCCCTGTCCGTCTCCGCGCCTGTCCGGGATCACCCTTGTCCGCTCAGGAAAACAGGGATACACATGGCCAGTGTCTTCGGGAGGGGAGGGGCCGCATGGGCGAGGACCCGGTACGCCACGACGGAGTGCGTCCGTTGCTGCGGAAGTTCGACCAGCGGCTCGTCGAGCTGATCCGCGCCGTCTACCCCGACGAGCAGCAGCGGCCGGGGTACGCCCGTCTCGCCCGGGAGATCAGCGCCGCGACCGGCGGCTCCATCTCCGGGACGTACCTGTGGGAACTCGCCTCGGGCAAGAAGCGCAACATCACGCTCGAACAGCTCGACGTCCTGGCCCAGTTCTTCGGAGTGCCCCCCGAGTACTTCCTCAACGAGGAGGTGTCGCAGCGGGTGAAGGCCCAGCTGGAACTCGCCACCGCCCTGCGGGACGCCAAGGTGCGCAGCCTGGCGATGCGGGCCTCGGGGCTCTCGCCCGCGAGTCTCGACTCCCTCCTCACCATCGTGAACGAGACGAGGAAGACGCAGAACCTCCCCGAGGTCGACCGCCAGGCACCGGGCACGGACGCCGGAACGGACGGGGAGCCGACGGCCACGTGACGGGGCACCCCTTCGAAACCGACGCCAAGGAGCGGTAGCTGTTGCGAACCCCCACCCTGCACCGACGCTGCCGGAAGATCGCCGAGCGGGTCCGGCTCCCCCAGCCGTTCTCCATCCCCACCTTCCGCGAACACGTCGCTGAACAGCGCGGACGCCCCCTGCATCTCCACCCGTTGCCCCTCGACGCGTCGAGGGCAGGCGCCTGCGGCCTCTGGCTCGCGACGACCACGGACGACCACATCTTCTACGAGCGGCACACCTCCGCGCTCCACCAGGAGCACATCGTGCTGCACGAGTTCGGCCACATGCTCTTCGAGCACGATCCTCGGGTGGAGGAGGAGACGGACGGCGGTGACGCCCTGCGCAGCACCTTCCTGCCGGACCTCGACCCGCGCGTGGTGGGCCGCATCCTGGGCCGCACCAACTACTCCACCCGTCAGGAACGCGAGGCCGAACTGCTCGCCAGCATGTTGCGCACCGGGGCGGACCAGCCCCACCGGCACGCGCCACAGGGTCCGCTCGCCAGTCTGAGCGCGGCCATCGGGGTGGAGGACCCGGGGTGCTGAGCGCGCACCTGGCCGCGATCGGCGGCTGGCTCACGTACCCCTGCTGTCTCTGTCTCTGCCTCGCCGCGCTCCTTCGCGCGGCGGCGTCCCTGCGCTCCCCCGACCAGCGCGGGCTGTGGCTGGCCGTGGCCACGGCGGGCCTGGCGATGACGCTCGACCTTCCCGCCGTCACCGGAGCGGCCACGCGTCTTCTCGGCACCGACCACACGGTCGACCTGGTGAGGAACCTGACCGGAGTGGTGTCGGCGGGCGCCGCGCTCTTCTTCGTGTCGGCCCCCAGCAGGAGCCGTCGGCTCCGTACCGGCCTCTGCGCCGTCGTCGCCGCGGTCCTGATCGTCCTGACGGTCCTCGACCTCTCCGCCCCGGCGCACACGGCCCACTCGGTGACCGCCGCCGGGGGGCCGACGCCGTCCTCCGCGTACTGGCTGACGCTCATCTCCACCCATATGGTGTCCGACTCCGTGTGCATGGTGGTCTGCTGCTGGTACGCCCTGCGCACGGACGACCGTCCGCTGGCCACCGCCCTCTGGCTGTTCGCCGCGGGCACCGCGCTCGCCGCGCTCTTCTGGATCGGCCGGCTGCTCCTCCTGTTCGAGGTGCGGTGGGCGCTGCCGTACCTCCCGCTCCTGATCAACCTGCACGCCTTCCTGAGAGCGGCGGCCATCCTCGCGCCCACCGCCGTGGTCCTCGCCAGGACCCTGGCCGACGCCCGTACCGTGTGGCGGCTCTGGCCCCTCTGGCGCGAGCTGGTGGGTGCCGTCCCCCATGTCGTCCTGACCCGGCGCGGGACGAGGCTCCTCGAACTCCTCTGGCCCCCGGTTCCGCGCGGGCTGCTCGCCTACCGCAAGCTCATCGAGATCCGGGACGCGATGCTGGAGCTCGACCACTACGTGCCCCCCGGGCTCCCCGTCCTGGCGCGCGAGCGCGTCCGGCCGCTGGGACTCCCCCCGGCCCAGGCGGACGCGATGGCCCTCGCCTGTGTGATGAAGGAGGCCCGCCGGGCGAAGCTCGCGGGCCGCCCTCGGTACGACTCCCCCGGAGAATCGTTTCTCTGGAACGAGTCGCCCGCGCCCCTCACCCGCCAGGAGCACGCGACGGCCCTGACCGCCGAGAAGACCCACCTGGTCGCACTGGCCCGCGCCTACGCCTCGGCACCCGCGTTCTCGTTCCCCGCCCAGGGACGCCGACCCGGCACGGAGACGACCGCCGGAAGGGCCGGAGCGGACGGGAAGGACGACACCGCCGAGGACGGCCGCCGCAGCGAAAGCCACCGGCCCCTCCGTACGCACGCCTGACCGGTGATCGAACCCACCGAAGAATTCGTACGGGGCCTCCGCGTGTCGTCCACAGGTCGAGCACCGCGCCGGGATACCGTCACGACCAGCGTCTTGGCTGGTCACGACGTTTCTTCTGTTGTGGGGCGGGTGGGACTCGAACCCACGGCCGACGGATTATGAGTCCGCTGCTCTAACCGGCTGAGCTACCGCCCCCGACGTTGACGCGCGTACAAGTGTGCGCGCCGTCTGCCGCAGCATAGCCGCTCATACGATCTCCTGCTCCGGAAGATCGGCTCTGCTGACCATGAAGACCCCGGGGCGGTCCCCGCGGTTCCCGCAGACGCGAAAAAGGACCCCGAAGGGTCCTCTTCCGTTCCGCTCCCCCGGCTGGACTCGAACCAGCAACCCTCCGGTTAACAGCCGAATGCTCTGCCAATTGAGCTACAGGGGATCGCGCTCCCCCGACTGGACTCGAACCAGTAACCTGCCGGTTAACAGCCGGCTGCTCTGCCAATTGAGCTACAGGGGATTGCTGCGTCGCAGCGATCGTACCCAGTCCGGCTGAACCGGGAGGGCGCCCGCTCGCTGCGAGACATACATTAGCGCAAGCAGGGGGGTGCTCCGCCAATCGGTATCGCCGCGGGCACCGGGACACATCAGGGAAGCTCAGGGAAGGATGGTGGCCGTGCGGTACAAGCTGACGTTCGTCGCGGGAATCGCCCTCGGTTACGTGATCGGCACGCGGGCCGGGCGCGAGCGGTACGAGCAGTTGAAGAAGTCCGTGCGGGACTTCACCCAGAACCCGGCGGTGCGCAACGCCGCCGAGTCGGCCGCCCAGACCGGCCGCCAGGCCGCGGGCAAGGCGGCGCACGTCGTGGGCGACAAGGTCGGCGACCGGCTGCCGTCCTCCGTGACCGTCCGCATCCAGGCCCTGCGCGAGCGGAGCGCGGGCAACGGAAGGGTCGAGGACGACGACTGGGGCACCAGCAACACCTGAACCGTCCCGCGTGCGGCAGAATCGGGGGCATGGGGATAGTCGCCGGACTCGACAGCTCAGCGGAGTTCACACGCATCGTCGTCTGTGACACGGACACGGGTGCCGTACTGCGGCAGGGATACGCCTCTCATCCGGGCGAACCCAAGGCCGTCGACGTCGACCCGCAGACCTGGCTGCTCTCGCTCGGGGAGGCCGCCACCGGCGGGCTCCTCGAAGGGGTGGAGGCCATCGGCGTCTCCGCGCAGCAGCACGGACTCGTACCGCTCGACGCGCAGGGCGGCCTCGTCCGGCCCGCGCTCGTGCGCAACGACAAGCGGGCCCAGGTCGCCGCCGCCGACCTCGTCGACTCGCTGGGCGGCCGCCAGGCCTGGGCCGAGGCCGTCGGCTCCGTGCCCGCCTCCGGGCAGCCCGTCGCCAAGCTCCGCTGGCTCGCCCGCACCGAACCCGAGCAGGCCCGCCGGATCGCGATGGTCCTCCAGCCGCACGACTGGCTGGTCTGGCAGCTCCTCGGCAGGCCCGCCCGCCGCACCACCGACCGGGGCGCCGCCTCCGCCACCGGCTACTGGTCGGCCCGCACCGGCACCTGGCGCCCCGACCTCGTCGAGCTGGCGCTCGGGCACCGGGCCGCGCTGCCCGAGGTCCTCGGCCCCTCCGCCGCGGCCGGCACCACGCCCGAGGGCCTCCTCATCTCCGCGGGCACCGGCGAGACCATGGCCGCCGCCCTCGGGCTCGGGCTCGGACCGGGCGACGCGGTCGTCTCGCTCGGCGCCTCCGGCTCCGTGATGGCCGTCCACCACGAGGCCCTCGCCGACCCCAGCGGCATGATCACCTCCTTCGCCGACGCCACCGGGATGCACCTGCCGGTCGTCCACACCTCCAACGCGGTACGGGCGCTGCGCGGCACCGCCGAGATGCTGGACCTCGCCTCCCTGGAGGAGCTGTCCGCGCTCGCCCTGAAGTCCACCCCCGGCGCCTCCGGGCTCGTCCTGCTGCCCTATCTGGAGGGCGAGCGGACCCCGGACCTGCCCGGGACCGCGGGCACCCTCAGCGGCCTCCGGCGGGCCTCGATGAAGCCCGAGCACCTGGCACGGGCCGCGTTCGAGGGGATGCTCTGCTCGCTCGCCGACGCCATGGACGTGCTGCGCTCGCGGGGCGTCGAGGTGCGGCGGGTCTTCCTGCTCGGCGCCGCCGCCTCGCTCCACGCGGTGCAGGCCGTCGCGCCCGCCCTGTTCGGGGCGCAGGTCGTCGTCCCCCAGCCGGCCGACTACGCGGCGCTCGGTGCCGCCCGGCAGGCCGCCTGGGCCCTCGGGGTCGCCCGGGGCACCCTGTCCCCGTCCGCCCCCCCGGCCTGGCAGGGCGCCGCCACCCAGGTGCTCGAACCCGGCGAGGAGCTGGCGGTCGGCCGTGCGGTGCGCCAGCAGTACACGGCGACCCGGGACCAGATCCACCCGGGCGCCTTCGGTTCGTAAAGGTTCGTCAAGGTTCCTAAAGTCTTCCCCAGGGCCACGCCCGTACCCCGAAACGGAGTCGTAACGCTCCGGGGGTGCGGGCGATAGTAGGAGCCGTGCTCATAAGACTTCTCCGAACCCACCTTCGGCCCCATCGAAAACCGATCGCGCTGCTCGTGCTGCTGCAGTTCCTGCAGACCTGCGCGAGCCTCTACCTCCCCACCCTGAACGCGGACATCATCGACAACGGCGTCGTCTCCGGGGACTCCGGCTACATCCTGCGGTTCGGCGCCCTGATGATCGGCGTCTCCGTCGTCCAGGTCGTCTGCAACATCGGAGCCGTGTACTACGGCGCGCGGACCGCCTCCGCCCTGGGCCGGGACGTGCGCGGCGCGGTCTTCGACCGGGTGCAGTCGTTCTCGGCGCGGGAGCTGGGGCACTTCGGCGCTCCCTCGCTGATCACCCGTACGACCAATGACGTGCAGCAGATCCAGATGCTGGTCCTGATGGCGTTCACCCTGATGGTCTCCGCGCCCATCATGTGTGTCGGCGGCGTCGTGATGGCGCTCGGGCAGGACGTGCCGCTGTCGGGCGTGCTGCTCGCGGTGGTGCCGGTGCTCGGAATCTCCGTGTCGCTGATCGTGCGGCGGATGCGTCCGCTGTTCCGGACCATGCAGACGCGCCTCGACACGGTGAACCGGGTGCTGCGCGAGCAGATCACCGGCAACCGGGTGATCCGCGCGTTCGTGAAGGACGGGTACGAGGCGGACCGGTTCCGCGGCGCCAACGCCGAACTGACCGATGTGTCGATGGCGACCGGCCGGCTGATGGCGCTGATGTTCCCGACGGTGATGACCGTCGTGAACATCTCCAGCGTGGCCGTCGTCTGGTTCGGGGCGCACCGCATCGACAGCGGCGGGATGCAGATCGGTGCGCTGACCGCGTTCCTCGCCTATCTGATGCAGATCGTGATGGCGGTCATGATGGCCACCTTCATGTTCATGATGGTGCCGCGCGCGGAGGTCTGCGCGGAGCGCGTCCAGGAGGTCCTGTCCACCGAGTCCAGCGTGGTGCCCCCGGCGGAGCCGGTGACCGCGCTCGACCGGCGCGGCCATCTGGAGGTGCGGGGCGCGGACTTCCGTTACCCCGGCGCGGAGGAGTCCGTCCTCAAGGACGTCGAGCTCGTCGCGCGGCCCGGTGAGACCACCGCGATCATCGGCTCCACCGGCAGCGGCAAGTCCACCCTCCTCGGACTCGTTCCCCGGCTCTTCGACGCCACCGGCGGCCAGGTCCTGGTCGACGGCGTCGACGTGCGCACCCTCGACCCCGGGCTGATGGCGAGGACCGTCGGGCTCGTCCCGCAGAAGCCCTACCTCTTCTCGGGCACGGTCGCCACGAACCTGCGCTACGGCAAGCCCGACGCCACCGACGAGGAACTGTGGCACGCCCTCGGCGTCGCCCAGGCTGCCGACTTCGTACGGAAGCTGGAGCACGGTCTGGACGCCCCGATCGCCCAGGGCGGCACCAATGTCTCCGGCGGGCAGCGCCAGCGCCTCGCCATCGCGCGGACCCTGGTGCAGCGGCCGGAGATCTACCTGTTCGACGACTCGTTCTCGGCGCTGGACTACGAGACGGACGCCCTGCTGCGGGCCGCGCTGTCCGCGGAGACCGCCGACTCGACCGTGGTGATCGTCGCCCAGCGGGTCTCCACCATCCGTGACGCCGACCGGATCGTCGTCCTCGACGAGGGCCGGGTCGTCGGCACCGGGCGGCACCGGGAGCTGATGGCGGACAACGAGACGTACCGGGAGATCGTGCTCTCCCAGCTCACCGAGGCGGAGGCAGCCTGATGGCCGGTCCTGGCGGACGCATGATGGCCGGTGGCGGCCCCGACCAGCGGTCGATGGACTTCAAGGGGTCGGGCAAGCGGCTGCTGCGGCAGCTGGCGCCCGAGCGCGGCGCGCTCTGGGTGATGCTGATCGCCGGTGTGCTGTCGGTGGCGGCCTCGGTGGTCGGTCCGAAGATCCTCGGCAAGGCGACCGACCTCGTCTTCGCGGGCGTGATCGGACGACGGTTCGAGAGCGGCACGAAGGCGGAGGCGATCGAGCGGCTGCGGGCCGCGGGCGACTCCGGCATGGCGGACATGCTGTCCGGGGTGGACTTCGTCCCGGGGCGGGGGATCGACTTCTCGGCCGTCGGCACGGTGCTGCTCGTGGTCCTCGGCGTGTACGTGGCGGCGGGTCTGCTGATGCTGGTCTCCACCCGCATGTCGATCAAGGTGATCAACCGGACGGTCTACCGGATGCGGGAGGACGTCCAGGCGAAGCTGTCGCGGCTTCCGCTGTCGTACTTCGACAAGGCGCGGCGCGGTGAGGTCCTGTCGCGGGCGACCAACGACATAGACAACATCTCGCAGACGCTCCAGCAGTCGATGGGCCAGCTGGTCAACTCGCTGCTGACCATCGTCGGCGTGCTCGCGATGATGTTCTGGATCTCGCCGCTGCTCGCCCTGGTGGCGCTGGTGACGGTGCCGGTGTCGGTGTTCGTCGCGGCGAGGATCGGCAAGCGTTCGCAGCCGCACTTCGTGCAGCAGTGGAAGTCCACGGGCACGCTGAACGCGCACGTGGAGGAGATGTACAGCGGGCACACGCTGGTGAAGGTCTTCGGGCGGCAGGAGGAGTCCGCGAAGGACTTCCGCGAGCAGAACGAGGCGCTGTACGAGGCGGGGTTCAAGGCCCAGTTCAACAGCGGTGTGATGCAGCCGGTGATGTTCTTCGTGTCGAACATCAACTACGTCCTGGTGGCCGTGGTCGGCGGTCTGCGGGTGGCGAGCGGCACGCTCTCCATCGGTGACGTGCAGGCCTTCATCCAGTACTCGCGCCAGTTCTCGATGCCGCTGACGCAGGTCGCCTCGATGGCGAACCTGGTGCAGTCGGGCGTCGCCTCGGCCGAGCGGATCTTCGAGCTGCTCGACGCCGAGGAGCAGGAGCCCGACGCGCCGACCAGCGAGAACCCGGTGGACCTCAAGGGCAAGGTGGCCCTGGAGGGGGTCTCCTTCCGCTACGAGGCCGACAAGCCGCTCATCGAGGACCTGTCGCTGAGCGTGGAGCCGGGCCAGACGGTCGCGATCGTCGGTCCGACGGGCGCGGGCAAGACGACCCTGGTGAACCTGCTGATGCGGTTCTACGAGGTGACGGGCGGCCGGATCACCCTCGACGGGGTGGACATCGCGAGGATGACCCGGGAGCGGCTGCGGTCCGGGATCGGCATGGTCCTCCAGGACACCTGGCTGTTCGGCGGGACCATCGCGGAGAACATCGCGTACGGCGCGACGCGCGAGGTGACCCGGGCGGAGATCGAGGAGGCGGCGCGGGCGGCGCACGCCGACCGGTTCGTCCGCACCCTGCCCGAGGGGTACGACACGGTCATCGACGACGAGGGTTCGGGCGTCAGCGCGGGTGAGAAGCAGCTGATCACCATCGCGCGGGCGTTCCTGTCCGATCCGGTGATCCTGGTGCTCGACGAGGCGACGAGTTCGGTGGACACCCGGACGGAGGTCCTGATCCAGAAGGCGATGGCGCGCCTCGCGCACGGGCGGACCTCGTTCGTGATCGCCCACCGGCTCTCCACGATCCGGGACGCGGACGTGATCCTGGTGATGGAGAACGGCTCGATCGTGGAGCAGGGCACCCATGAGGAGCTGCTGACGTCCGGCGGGGCGTACGCCCGGCTGTACGCGGCGCAGTTCGCGCAGGCAGTGGCGGAGGTCGACTGACCGCGGTCTCCGTACGGTGGGGGGCCGGGCCGCCGCGGCGGTGCGGCCCCCGCCGTGTGTCCGCCGTCGGCCGGTCCGGTCGCCGTCGGCCCGTTCAGTCCAGGTAGCCGCGCAGCTGGTCCGCGTAGGCGTGGTCGCGGAGTTTGCTGAGGGTCTTGGACTCGATCTGGCGGATGCGTTCCCGGGTGACGCCGAAGATGCGGCCTATCTCCTCCAGGGTGCGGGGCCTGCCGTCGTCCAGGCCGTAGCGGAGCTGGACGACCTTCCGTTCGCGTTCGCCGAGGGTGGAGAGGACGTCCTCCAGGTGGCGGCGGAGCAGCAGGAACGCGGCCGACTCCACCGGGGAGGCGGCGTCGCCGTCCTCGATGAGGTCGCCGAGGGCCACGTCGTCCTCCTCGCCGACGGGGGCGTGCAGGGAGACGGGTTCCTGGGCGAGCCGCAGCACCTCGCCGATCCGTTCGGGCGGCAGGTCGAGCTGGGCGGCGACCTCCTCGGCGGTGGGCTCGTAGCCGCGTTCCTGGAGCATCCGGCGCTGGACGCGGATCACCCGGTTGATGAGTTCGACGACGTGGACGGGGACGCGGATGGTCCGTGCCTGGTCGGCGAGGGCGCGGGACATCGCCTGGCGGATCCACCAGGTGGCGTAGGTGGAGAACTTGTAGCCCCGGGCGTAGTCGAACTTCTCGACGGCGCGGATGAGGCCGAGGTTTCCTTCCTGGACGAGGTCCAGCATGGTCAGGCCGCGGCCCACGTACCGTTTGGCGACGGAGACGACGAGGCGCAGGTTGGCCTCGATGAGCTTGCGTTTGGCGATCCGGCCGAGGACGACGATCCGGTCGAGGTCGCCCGCGAGCCGTGAGTCGAGGTCGGGGGTCCCGGTGAGCTTCTCCTCGGCGAACAGGCCGGCCTCGACCCGGCGGGCGAGGTCGACCTCCTCCTCGGCGGTGAGCAGCGGGATGCGTCCGATCTCGCGGAGGTACTGGCGGAACAGGTCCGAGGAGGGTCCGTTGCTCCCGGGGTCGGCGCGGCGGCGCGGGGGCGGCGGCGCGGCTTCCTCCACCGCGTCCTCGCCGGGTTCGGCCGGTTCCTGCGACACGGTCTGGGTCTGCACGGCGGGCGACCTCCAGGGAGGGGCGGAACGGCTCCGTCACCCAGTGTGGGGTACGACACATCGCCGCCACGAGGGGCGTGCGTGACTTTTTGCCAGCGGTGCGTGACGGAACGTGTGTCAGAGGGCGGCGGCGCCGTTGTTCCGCAGGGACTGCCCGTACTGGGTGAGGACCCACAGTTCGTTCTGGACGGCGGCGATCCGTTCCGGGTCGCCCTGTGGGCCGAGGCGGGCCAGGGTGCCCTGGACGTCCCGGATGCGGCGGTCGACGGCGCGGAGCCGGACGGTGACGAGCTGGTCCCCGGCGTAGGCCTCGTCGACGGTCTTCGCGAAGATCGTCTCGACGGCGAGTTCGGTGACGAGGGCGCGGACCGTGTCGTCGGGGGCGGCCTGGCGGACGGTGTCGAGGTAGTCGGAGGGGGCGCCGGTGGCGCCGCCCGCGTCCTGGACGCACTGGCGGACGGCCGCGTACGGCGGGGCGGTGAACTCGTCGGCGCCGTACGCGTCGAAGGCCGGGGAGACCAGTTCGGGTCGCTGGAGGGCGAGCTTGAGCAGTTCGCGCTCGGTGCGGTGGGCGGGGCTGCGCAGGTTGAGCGCGGGGCCCGGGGCGCCCGGGGCCGGGGCGGCGGTGTCGTAGCCGCGCTGCTGCGGGGCGGACCGCGCGGGGCCCTTGCCGCCCCGGTCGCGGGCCCAGCGGGCGAGCTGGGCGACCCGCTTGACGACGAACTGGGTGTCGAGGATGCCGAGCATCCCCGCGAGCTGGACGGCGACCTCGTGCTGGGCGCCGATGTTCTTGATGCGGGCGACGATGGGCGCGGCCTCGTCGAGGGCGGCGGCGCGGCCCGCGGGGGTCTCCAGGTCGTACCGCTTCACGATCTGGCGGAGGGCGAACTCGAAGAGCGGGGTGCGGGGCTGGACGAGGTCCGCGACGGCCCCGTCGCCCTTGGCGAGGCGCAGGTCGCAGGGGTCCATGCCGTCGGGGGCGATGGCGATGTACGTCTCGGCGGCGAACTTCTGGTCGTCCTCGAAGGCGCGCAGGGCGGCCTTCTGTCCGGCGGCGTCGCCGTCGAAGGTGAAGATGACGCGGGCCGAGCCGTTGTCCATGAGGAGCCTGCGGAGGATCTTGATGTGGTCGCCGCCGAAGGCGGTGCCGCAGGTGGCGATGGCGGTGGTGACCCCGGCGAGGTGGCAGGCCATGACGTCGGTGTAGCCCTCGACGACGACGGCGCGGCTGGCCTTGGCGATGTCCTTCTTCGCCAGGTCGATGCCGTAGAGCACCTGGGACTTCTTGTAGACCGGGGTCTCGGGGGTGTTGAGGTACTTGGGGCCGTTGTCGTCGTCGCGGAGCTTGCGGGCGCCGAAGCCGACGATCTCGCCGCCGACGTCCCTGATCGGCCACATGAGGCGGCCCCGGAAGCGGTCTATGGGGCCCCGGCGGCCGTCCTGGGAGATCCCGGAGAGGATCAGTTCCTTGTCGGTGAAGCCCTTGCCGCGCAGGAAGCGGGTGAGGTGGTCCCAGCCGGCCGGGGAGTAGCCGACGCCGAAGTGCGCGGCCGCGGCCTGGTCGAAGCCGCGCTCGGCGAGGAACTTCCGGCCGATCTCGGCCTCGGGCGAGTCGAGTTGGTCGATGTAGAACTGGGCGGCGGCCTTGTGCGCCTCGATCAGGCGGATGCGCTCGCCGCGCTGGTGGCCGGGGTTGTAGCCGCCCTCCTCGTACCGGAGGGTGATGCCCGCCTTGGCGGCGAGGCGCTCGACCGTCTCCGAGAAGGAGAGGTGGTCGATCTTCATCACGAACGCGATGGTGTCGCCGCCCTCCTGGCAGCCGAAGCAGTGGAACAGTCCCTTGCTCGGGCTGACCTGGAAGGAAGGCGACTTCTCGTCGTGGAAGGGGCAGAGGCCTTTGAGGTTCCCGCCGCCCGCGTTGCGGAGCTGGAGGTACTCGGACACGACGGCGTCGATCGGGACCGCGTCCCGTACCGCCTTCACGTCGTCATCGTTGATCCTGCCTGCCACGCACAGAGTCTACCTACCTGACGAGGTCCTCCAGGGGGACGGAGGCGTCGGCGAGGGCTTCGGCGTCCACGCGCGTGCGGGCGCGGATGAGCCGCTGGATCGGCTCTGTGACGTCCCACACGTTCACGTTCATCCCGGCGAGGACCCGGCCCTCCTTGAGCCAGAAGGCGATGAACTCGCGCTTGCCGGTGTCGCCCCGGACGACGACCTGGTCGTACGAGCCGGGGGGCGCCCAGCCGGAGTACTCCATGCCCAGGTCGTACTGGTCGGTGAAGAAGTAGGGGACGCGGTCGTAGGAGACCTGCTGCCCCAGCATGGCGCGGGCGGCGACGGGCCCGCCGTTGAGGGCGTTGGCCCAGTGCTCGACGCGGAGCCGGGTGTGGAGCAGCGGGTGGTGGGCGGCGGCCACGTCCCCGGCGGCGAACACGTCGGGGTCGGAGGTGCGCAGCGACTCGTCGACGGCGATGCCGCCGCCGTCGGCCCGGTCGACGAGGGCGAGCCCGGCGTTCTCGGCGAGGGCGGTCCTGGGGGCGGCGCCGATCGCGGCGAGCACGGCGTGCGCCGGGTGCTCCTCGCCGTCGTCGGTGCGGACGGCGAGGACCATGCCGTCCTGGCCGACGATCTCGGTGAGCCGGGCGCCGAAGTGGAAGCGGACGCCCCGGTCGGTGTGCAGATCGGCGAAGAGCTGGCCCAGCTCGGGCCCGAGGACCCGGTGCAGCGGGGTGGGGTCGGACTCGACGACGGTGACCTCGGCGCCGTAGCCGCGTGCGGCGGCGGCGACCTCCAGGCCGATCCAGCCGGCCCCGGCGATCACCAGGTGCCCGTTGTCCCGGCCGAGGCCCGCGAGGACCTGCCGGAGCCGGTCCGCGTGGGCGAGCCTGCGCAGGTGGTGGACGCCCGCGAGCTCGGTGCCGGGGACGTCGAGGCGGCGCGGTTCGGAGCCGGTGGCGAGGAGCAGCTTGTCGTAGCGGATGACGGTGCCGTCACCGAGCCGTACGGTGCGGGCCTCGCGGTCGACGGCGGTGACGGGCTGCCCGAGGTGCAGCTCGATGTCGTTGCGGGCGTACCAGGCGGCCTCCTGGACGAAGACCGTGTCGCGTTCCTTGGCACCGGTGAGGTAGCCCTTGGAGAGGGGCGGGCGTTCGTAGGGGTGATCGCGTTCGTCGCCGATGAGGATCACCCGGCCGTTGAACCCCTCGGCGCGCAGGGTCTCCGCCGCTCTGGCCCCTGCCAGACCCCCGCCGACAATGACAAAGGTCTGATCTGCGTCGACCACGTCTTTCCTCCTCTTTGCGACCGGTTCCAACCTACGCCCCCGGGCGGGCGTCGGGCCGTACCGCCCCGGGGCGCGCATGTGAGCGTCCCGCACCGGGGGTGGCGACGGAAGAGGGCCGACCGGGGGCGCGTTCCGCCGAACGGCCCTGGCCTGCGGGGCGCGGCTCAGCCGTGGTGCGGGCGGAGCCTGGTGTGGAGGGCGCGGGCGGAGGCGTCGGTGAGGGAGGCGATCTGGTCGATGATCACCCGCTTGCGGGCCCGGTCGTCGCGCGCCGCGTCGAACAGGGACCGGAACTGCGGTTCGAGGCCGTCGGGGGCGCGGGCGACCAGGGCCTCGGCCAGTTCGGCGACGACGATCCGCTGGTCGGCGCGGAGCGCCTCCTGTTCGGCGCGCTGCATGACGTACCGGTCGGCGACCGCCTTGAGGACGGCGCACTCGTTGCGCGCGGCGCGGGGGACGACCAGTTCGGCGCCGTACCGGGTGAGCGGCCCGGTCCCGTACTCCTCGCGGGTGGCGGTCTCGGCGGCGAGGCAGAAGCGGCCGATGAGCTGGCTGGTGGCGTCCTTCAGCCGTGCCTGGGCGACGGCGGAGCCGTCGTAGCCGTGCGGCCACCACTCCTGGTCCATGAGCCGGTCGAGGGCCTCGGCCAGCTCCTGGGGGTCGGTGTCCGCCGGTACGTAGCGGCCGACGGCGACGGCCCAGATGTCGGCCCGCTCGGGCTCGGCGAGCAGGAGGTTGGGGTCGATGTGCCCGGCGTGCAGCCCGTCCTCGAAGTCGTGCACCGAGTAGGCCACGTCGTCGGACCAGTCCATGACCTGGGCCTCGAAGCACTTGCGGTGGGCGGGCGCGCCGCTGCGGATCCACGCGAAGACCGGCAGGTCGTCCTCGTAGACGCCGAACTTGGGCGAGCCGGGGTCCTCGGGGTGTCCGCCGCGCGTCCACGGGTACTTGGTGGCGGCGTCGAGGGTGGCCCGGGTGAGGTTGAGTCCGAGGCCGACCGGTTCGCCGTCGGCGTCCCGTACGAAGTGCTTGGGTTCGATGCGGGTGAGGAGGCGGAGCGACTGGGCGTTGCCCTCGAAGCCGCCGCAGTCCCGGGCGACCTCGTTGAGCGCCTGCTCGCCGTTGTGCCCGAAGGGCGGGTGGCCCATGTCGTGGGAGAGGCAGGCGGCTTCGACGAGGTCGGGGTCGCAGCCGAGGGCGGCGCCCAGTTCGCGGCCGACCTGGGCGCATTCCAGGGAGTGGGTGAGCCGGGTGCGGGGGCTGGCGTCCCAGGCGTGGCCCCGGGTGCCGGGGGTGACGACCTGGGTCTTCCCGGCGAGCCTGCGGAGCGCGGCGGAGTGCAGCACGCGGGCGCGGTCGCGCTGGAAGGCGGTGCGGCCCGGCCGTTTGTCGGGCTCGGCGGCCCAGCGCTCGGTGGCGTCGGTGTCGTAGCCGGGGGTGGCGGAGCGGCCCTCGGTGTCCCCGGCGGCGGTACCGGTGGTGCGGTCCGTGCGGGCCTTGTGGTCTGCGTGGCCCGTGCGGTCCTGGTGATCCGTGTGGCTCGTGCGGTCCGTGCGGTCCGTGCTGTGCTCGTTGCCTTCCATGCACCGAAGGTAACCGGCGGGGCCGACAGAAGGGGCCGGGCGGCGGGGGTGGCCACGGGGCCGACGGATCCAGGGGCGGGGTGACCCGGATGGCGGGACGGCCGGGTCCGTACGACGGCCGGTCCCGGCCGGGTGGACCCCGCGCGCGTACGCCGCCCCCTCCTCCGGTCCCCCGGCCCCTGGCCCCCCGGTCTCAGCCGCCTCAGCCGCCTCAGCCGTCCAGCCAGACCCTCAGGGGGCCCGTCCTCTCGAAGCCCGCCGCGAGGGCGGGGGGCAGGTCGTCGCCGGACTCGTAGCCGACGACCGGCTTCGCCGGGTCCGTGAGGGCGAGGCACCCGGCCCACACCCGGGCCGGGTCGGTGCCGTCGGCCGCGAAGAGGTTGGAGACCCCGGTCACGGCGGTGCTCGCGCTGAGGACGGCGCCGCCGAGGAGGCGTCCGTCGGGGCCGTGTCCCACGACGAGGGTCGTCGCGGGGTGGTCCAGGAGTCCGGGGCGGAACAGCGCCGCCTCCTCCGGGTCGCCGCCGCTCCAGGCGAGCGCCCAGTCGGCCAGTTCCCGCGCGGTGGTGACGGTCCGCCAGTCGCCCTCGGCCGGGGGCAGCGGGAGACCGGCCGGGCGGTGGATCCAGTCGGCCTCGAAGAGGAGGCGGAAGCCCTCGGCCGTGAGGTCGAGCCGGGCGTGGCTGTCCTTGACCGAGGCGCCGGGGGCCGTGCGGTCGATTCCGGCCAGGACGTCCCCGGCGGTGGCGTCCTGAGTGAGCGTCACCGCGTCGGGGTAGTACAGCGGGGTGCGGCGGGGACTGCTCCAGGCCCGGGGCCCGAAGGTGCCGGAGATCCCGTGGGCGGCGCACATCGCCTGGCACCACTCGGCGTTGTTGTGGACTGCGTCGTCGATCATGGCGGGATCGTACGATCCTGTTCGATTTCCTTGCTCGCTGTTTACTCCCTGATTCCATTGAGCGGAATACCTTTTCCGCCATGAGAATGTCTCCGCCCGCGCTCCACCGGCGCGTCCTGGCCGAGTTCGTCGGTACCGGCGCCCTCGTCGCCGTCATCGTCGGCTCCGGCATCCGCGCCGACCTCCTGAGCCATGACCTCGGCGTCCGGCTGCTCGCCAACGCCGCCGCCTCCGCGATCGGCCTCGGGCTGATCATCGCGCTCCTCGGGCCGCTCTCCGGCGCCCATCTGAACCCCGTCGTGACGCTCACCGAGTGGTGGACCACCCGCCCCGAGGGCGGCGGCCGGGACGTCGCCGCCTATGTCGCCGCCCAGTTCGCCGGGGCCGTCGCGGGGGCGCTGCTCGCCGAGGCGATGTTCGGGCGGCGGCCCGTCACCTGGTCCACCGCCTCGCTCTCGGCGCCCCATCTGCTCCTCGGCGAGTTCGTCGCCACCGCCGGACTCGTCCTCCTCGTGCAGGGCCTGCGGCACATCGGGCGCTCCTCCCTCGCCCCCGTCGCGGTCGCCGGATACATCGGCGCGGCCATCTGGTTCACCTCCTCCGGTTCCTACGCCAACCCGGCGGCCACCGTCGGCCGCGCGTTCACCGACTCCTTCACCGGCATAGCCCCCTCCTCGGTCCCGGGCTTCGTCGGCGCGCAACTGCTCGGGGGCGTGGCCGGGGTGCTCCTCGCCGGTGTGTTGTACGGAACAAGCCGGGCGTCCGGCGAACCGAATCCGGCCGGATCACGTCGGACCGGGTGACAGCACACCCTTCGGAACACCCCTTCGAACAGCAGGAGGCTCCTCCATGCCGGTCCGGCTCCCCCGGCTCCTCCCCCGCACCACCCGGGCCAGGCGCCGTACCGTCCAGGCCGTGATGGCGGCCTCGGTCCTCGCCCTCCTCCCGGCCACCTGGCTGCACACCACCGCCGCCGGGAAGCTGCGGACGACCGCCGAGGTGCCCGCCCGGGACGTCGGCGTCGTGTTCGGCGCCGGACTGTGGAAGGGGCGCCCCACCCCGTACCTCGCGCACCGGCTCGACACCGCCGCCGAGCTGTACCGGACGGGCAAGGTGCGGGTCCTCCTGGTCACCGGCGACAACAGCAGGACCTCGTACGACGAGCCCAGCGCGATGCGCGTCTACCTGACCGGGCGCGGGGTGCCCGACGACCGGATCGTCAGCGACTACGCCGGTTTCGACACCTGGGACTCCTGTGTCCGCGCCCGGAAGGTCTTCGGGGTCGACCGGGCCGTGCTCGTCACCCAGGACTTCCACATCAAGCGGGCGGTGGCGCTCTGCGGCCGGGCGGGCGTCGACGCCCTGGGGGTCGGGGTGCCCGAACCCCACGACGACACCTGGTACTACGGCACCACCCGGGAACTGTTCGCCGCGGGCAAGGCGGCCCTGGACGCGGGTCTGCGGCCCGACCCGCACTTCCTCGGGCCCGAGGAGAAGGGCGTCACCGAGGCGCTGGCCTCACCCGCCGCCCGGCCGTGAGCGCCGGAACCAGTCGCCGGAGGCGATGAGCGGCCCGAGCGGGGTGCCGGGGGCCGCGAGGTAGACCCACGCGCGCGTGCCGCCGCCGTCCCGGACCCGCAGCACCTCGCGGGCGACCCGCTCGTACCCGGCGTCGCCCTCCATGCGGTCCAGCGCGTCGAGCAGTCCCGCGTACGCCCCCGGCCCGGCCGTCACCAGGGTGCCGACGACGGTTCCCGCGCCGGGCACGGCGTACGGGTAGCCGGGGCCGTCGTGCAGCAGCGCCCCCGGCAGCCGGGCCGCCTCCTCCGCCCCGGTGCGCCCGAGGAGGAGCCGGTCATGGTTGTACGCGCCCGGACGCAGCGTCCCGTAGACGAAGAACGGCAGGGTCACGGGGCACTGGTCTCCTCGGCGAGCCAGGCCAGGTAGGCGGCGGAGGCCCGGACGACGGGGGTGGCGAGGATCTCCGGGGTGTCGTAGTCGTGGGCGGCGAGGAGATGGGCCTCCAGGGCCTCGTACCGGGGCTCCGTGGTCTTCAGGAGGACCTGCCACTCCTCGGCGGTCTCGACGGCCCGCCGCCAGTGGTAGACGGAGGTCACGGGTCCCACGACCTGGCCGCAGGCGGCGAGCCCGGCCTCGACGGCGCCCCGGGCGAGGGCCTCGGCCTTCTCTCGGCTGTCGGTGGTCGTGAGGACGGTGAGGGCGTGTGTGGTCACGTCCTCACCGTAGCCCGCGCGCGGCTTCCCGCGCGGTTCCCTCACACCGCCGCGAACTGGGCCTGGTGCAGGCGGGCGTAGGCGCCGCGCGCCGCGAGGAGTTCCTCGTGGGTGCCCTGCTCGGCGATCGAGCCGTTCTCCATCACCAGGATCACGTCCGCGTCCCGGACCGTGGAGAGCCGGTGGGCGACGACGAAGCTGGTGCGGCCCGCGCGGAGCGCGCTCATGCCCTGCTGGACGAGGAGTTCGGTCCGGGTGTCGACGGAGCTGGTGGCCTCGTCGAGGACCAGGATCACCGGGTCGGAGAGGAACGCGCGGGCCAGGGTGACCAGTTGCCTCTCGCCCTCGCTGAGGCCCCCGCCGTCCTCGTCGAGGAGGGTGTCGTAGCCCTCGGGCAGGGTGCGGACGAACCGGTCGGCGTGCGCGGCGCGGGCCGCCGCCACGATCCGTTCCCGCGAGACCTCGCCGGGTGCCCCGTACGCGATGTTGTCCGCGATGGTCCCGCCGAACAGCCAGGTGTCCTGGAGGACCATGCCGATGCCGGAGCGCAGTTCCTCCCGGGTCATCGCCGCCGTGTCGACGCCGTCGAGGGAGATCCGGCCGCCGGTCACCTCGTGGAACCGGGGGAGCAGGTTGACCAGGGTCGTCTTGCCCGCCCCCGTGGGGCCGACGATCGCGACCGTGCTGCCGGGCTCGACGGTGAGCGAGAGGTCCTCGATGAGCGGCCTGCCCTCCTCGTACCGGAAGGCCACCTTCTCGAAGGAGACCTCGCCGCGGAGTGCGGCGGGCCGCCTCGGTGCGGCCGGGTCCGGGCTCTCCTCCTCGGCGTCGAGGAGGTCGAAGACCCGCTCGGCGGAGGCCACCCCGGACTGGAGGAGGTTGGCCATCGCGGCGACCTGGGTGATCGGGCCGTTGAACTCGTACGAGTACTGGATGAAGGCCTGCACGTCACCGACGGACAGGGTGCCGCTCGCCACCCGCAGTCCGCCGACGACGGCGATGGCGACGTAGTTCAGATTGCCGACGAGGGTCAGCGCGGGCTGGATGAAGCCGGACACGAACTGGGCGCGGAAGCCCGCCCGGTACAGCTCCTCGCCCAGTTCGTCGAAGCGGCGCACGGCCTCGTCGCGGCGGCCGAAGGCGACGACCTCGGTGTGCCCGGTGATCATCTCCTCGACATGGCTGCCGAGCTTGCCGGTGACCGCCCACTGCTTCACGAACTGCGGCTGGGCGCGCCGCCCGACGAAGGCGGCGACGGCGACCGAGACGGGCACGGTGGCGAGGGCGACGAGGGCGAGCGGCGGCGAGATCCAGAACATCATCGCGAGGACGCCGAACAGGGTCAGGACGGCCCTGATCATCTGGCTGAGGGCCTGCTGGAGGGTCTGGGTGACGTTGTCGATGTCGTTGGTGGTGCGGGAGATGACCTCGCCGCGCGACTGCCGGTCGAGATAGGTGAGGGGGAGCCTCGCCAGCTTGTGCTGGGCCCGCTCGCGGAGCCGGTGTCCGGCCCGCTGGACGACGGTGGTGGCGAGCCGGAGCTGGATCCAGGTGAAGAGGGCCGAGCCCGCGACCACCAGGACGGAGAGGACGAGGACCCGGCCGACGGCGGCGAAGTCGACCCCGGAGGGGCCGGTGGCCCCGGAGACGACGAGGTCGGTGGCGCGGCCGAGGAGGAGCGGGCCGAGGACGGAGAGGAGGACGGCCGTGGCGCCCGCGGCGAGGACCGCGAGGAGGAGGGCCCGGTCGGGGGCGAGGGTGCGCAGGAGCCGGAGCCCGGAGGCCCGGAAGGAGAGGGAGCGTTCCGGGACGGCGGCGGCGGGGGCGGGGGCGGGGGCGGGGCCGCGCCGCCGGTCGGTGGGGGCGGGCGCGCCTGAGGCGGTGGCGGGGGTCTTGTCGGTGGGCTGCTGGTCGGTGGGCCGAGGGTCGGTGGGCCGAGGGTCCGTGGGCCGCTGGTCGGTGGCCTGCTGGTCGGTGGGGTGGGTGGGGGTGCCGTCCCGGCCGGGGGGTTCCTCCGTCGCCGGGTTCTCCATGGTGGATGGGTTCATGCCGCTTCCTCCTCGGTGAGCTGCGAGAGGACGATCTCCCGGTAGGTGGCGTTGTCCCTCATCAGGGACGTGTGGGTGCCGGTGCCGACGTTCCGGCCCCGGTCGAGGACGACGATCCGGTCGGCCTCGCGGACGGTGGAGACCCGCTGGGCGACGATCACGACGGTCGCGCCCGCCGTCTCCTCGCGGAGGGCCTCGCGGAGCCGGGCGTCCGTGCGGGGGTCGAGCGCGGAGAAGGAGTCGTCGAAGAGGTAGAGCCGGGGGCGGGCGACGAGGACCCGGGCGATGGCGAGGCGTTGCCGCTGCCCGCCGGAGAAGTTCGTCCCGCCCTGGGAGACCGGCGCGTCGAGCCCGTCCTCCGACTCCCGTACGAAGCCGGCCGCCTGGGCGACCTCCAGGGCGTGCCAGAGTTCCTCGTCGCTCGCGTCGGGCCTGCCGTAACGGAGGTTGGTCGCGACCGTGCCGGAGAAGAGGTACGGCTTCTGCGGGACGAGTCCGACCGTCCTCGCCATCAGCGCCGGGTCGAGCCGCCGGACGTCGACTCCGTCGACCAGCACCTCGCCGCCGGTCGCGTCGAAGAGCCGGGGCACGAGCCCGAGGAGGGTCGACTTGCCGCTGCCGGTCGAGCCCACGATCGCGGTCGTCTCACCGGGCCGGGCGACGAGGCCGACGTCCGTGAGGACCGGCTCCTGCGCGCCCGGGTACCGGAAGCCCGCGCCCCGCACCTCCAGCTCCCCCCGGCCGTCCACGGTCCGCACCGGATCGGCCGGCGGGACCACCGAGGAGCGGGTGTCGAGCACTTCGCGGACGCGCTCGGCGCCCGCTTCGGCCCGGGGCATGTTCATGAGGAGGAAGAGGACCATCATCACGGACATCGCGGTCTGGAGCAGATAGCCGAGGAAGGCGACGAGCACGCCCGGCTGGAACGTGCCGGAGTCGATGCGGTGGGCGCCGACGTACACCAGGGCGACGGTCGTCAGCTCCCAGACGATCAGCACCGTCGGATACATCAGGGCCTGGAGCCGACCGGCCCGGAGGCCGACGGAGAGCAGTTCGTCGTTGGCGGCGCCGAACCGCTCCCTCTCGTACCGGTCGCGGACGAAGGCACGGACCACCCGGACGCCGGTGATCTGCTCGCGCAGCACCCGGTTGGCGCCGTCGACGCGCTCCTGCATCCCCCGGAACAGCGGCCTCATCCGCAGCACGATCGCGCCGACGGCCCCGGCCATCACGGGCACGAAGAGCAGCAGGACCAGGGCGAGCGGCACGTCCTGGCGCAGGGCCATGCCGATCCCGCCGACGCAGAGGAGCGGCGCGGCGACCAGCATGGTCAGGGCCATGACGGTGAAGGTCTGGATCTGCTGGACGTCGTTGGTCGTACGGGTGATGAGGGAGGCGGCGCCGAACCGGCCCCGCTCCCGGGCGGAGAACTCCTGGACCCGGCGGAAGACCTCGGAGCGCAGGTCACGGGCGACGCCCATGGCGATCCTCGCCCCGGTAAAGGTGGCGGCGGCCGCGACCACGGCCTGCAGGAGGGTGACGGCGATCATCACGGCGCCGCCGCTGAGGACCCGGTCGGTGTCCCCGCGCAGGACCCCCTCGTCGATGACACCCGCGTTGAGGGTGGGCAGGGCGAGGGAGGCCAGCGTCTGTACGAGCTGGAGGACGACCAGGAGGACGAGGAGCCGCCGGTGGGGCCGGAGGCGGGGCACGAGCAGCCGCAGGAGCATCGGACCGGCCCCTCACGCGCCGTAGGGGCGGACGGCCTTGGCGTCCCTGAGGGCGTGTCCCCACCAGGCGAGCTGGTCGAGGAGGGCCTTGGCCGCGGCCTCGGCGCCCGCCGGGTCCTTGTGCCGTCCGTCCTCGTCGAACCGGCCGTGGGCGTGCGGGAAGGAGACGGTGTCGCGGATGGTGACGGAGTGCATCTCGGCGTAGACCTGGCGGAGCTGCTCGACGGCCCGCAGACCGCCGGAGATGCCGCCGTACGAGACGAAGGCGACGGGCTTGGCCTGCCATTCGGTGTAGTGCCGGTCGATCAGGTTCTTGAGGGAGGCGGGGAAGGAGTGGTTGTACTCGGGGGTGACGACGACGAAGGCGTCGGCGGCGGCCAGCACGGGGCTGACCTTGGCGAGTTCGGCGAGGACGGCCGGGGAGGGGTTGTACGAGAGGGCGGTGGGGAGGTCGAGGTCGACCAGGTCGACGACGGTGACGGTGAAGTCCTCGCGTTCGGCGAGGCGGGAGAGGAACCAGTCGGCGACGACCGGGGCGAAGCGGCCTTCGCGGTCGCTGGCGACGACGAGGGCGAGCGCGAGGGGCGCGGGGGTGGTGGCGGTGACGGGGGCGGGGGTGACGGATGCCGTGACGGCGTTCGTGATGTCCATGTCGAGGATGGTGGTACCTCAAGTTTGGTTGAGGTCAAGCTCCGACTTTCCGTCCCCCTCCCGAACGGCCTTCCGGTGGAGGCGCGGTGGGGATTCGGCGGTACGGGGAGCGCCCCGGCGGCAGGGGGGTCCCGGCGGTACGGGAGGGCCCCCGGCGGGGCGGACGGCGGCCTGACGGCAGGGGGGTCCCGGCGGTACGGAAAGGGCGTCGCCGCGCGTCGGGGGCAGGGGTTCCGGCGGTACGGGGCAAGCCCCGGCGGAGGGATCGCGCCCTGACCGCGGGGGTCCCGGTCCCGGCCTTCGGCGTCCCGGCCGCGCGGGGAGCGGCGGCCGTACCGTGGGGGCATGACGACTCCGCCCGAACACATCGAGATCGACGGCGCACCGGCGGCCGACCCCGCGCTGCTCGCCACCCTCATGAACGGTTTCGGTCACTTCACGGCGATGCAGGTCCGGAACGGGCGGGTGAGGGGCCTCGGCGCGCATCTCGCCAGGCTCGACCGCTCCACCCGCGAACTGTTCGGCCGGGAGCTGCCCGGCGGGCGGGTCCGCGAGCTGATCGCGAGCGCCCTGACGGCGGCCGGACGGCGGGACGCCTCGGTGCGGGTGTACGTGTACGGGGGCGCCCGGGTCGCGGTGACCGTCGCCCTGCCCGCCGCCGACGGGCCGGGCGCGCCGCAGCGCCTGACGGCCGTGGACTACTGGCGTCCGGCCGCGCACATCAAGCACCTCGGCGGCTTCGGGCAGGCCTACCACCGGGCGGAGGCCCTGCGGGCCGGTTACGACGAGGCGCTGCTCACCTCTCCGCGCGGCGAGATCTCCGAGGGGGCGATCACCAACATCGCCTTCTGGGACGGGACTTCGCTGGTCTGGCCGTCGGCCCCCTGTCTTGAGGGAATCACCATGACCCTGCTCTCGGGGGCCCTGGAATCGGTCCGGCGCCCGGTGACCCAGGCCGATCTGCCGGGCTACCGGGCCGCCCTGGTGACCAACGCCCGGGTCATCGCGCCGGTGACCGCGATCGACGGGGTCGGGTTCGCGGTGGACGAGGAGCTGATGGCCCGGGTGCGCGCGGCCTACGACGCGGTGGAGCCGGAGGCGGTGGCGGGCTGACGCGGCAGTGGCGGGGGCGGGGGCGGGGCGGGAGCGGGCTGATGTGGTGGAGACGGAGGCCGCCCGACGCGATCGAGGCCGTGGAGGGCCGGGGCCCACGACGTCGGAGCACGGGGGGCGGCGTCGCCCCGGGGGTACGTCGTCCTCCATGAGCACGCCCTACCAGGACGCCCGGCACATCGGCCAGGACGCCGTGCGCGCCGCGGCCCTCGGCCGCGCCGTCGAACTGCTGGTGCCGGAGGTCCGGCCGCCCTGACCGTGCGGCGGATCTCCACCGGCATCGGTGCCCGGCTGCCGGCCGGGCCCGGAGGGGAGGGGACCACCGCCCGCTACGACGCACTGCTCGCGGCAGTGTGCCGGGCGTTCGGCACGGAACCGCCGGCGCCCGGGGCCGGGGCTGGGACCGGGGTCGGGGTCGGGGTCGGGGTCGGGACCGAGGCAGGAGTCGGGACCGAGGCCGGGGCCAGGACCAGGACCTCCCGGTCCTCCCCGCCCGTGGAGGGCGGCCGATGACGACGGCCCGCCACGACCGCCGCCGCCCCTCCGGAAGCCGGGCGCCGGAGCCGTACCGCCCCGCAAGGGTTCCGAGTCCGGTCACCCGTTCGGCACCGCGTGT
Source organism: Streptomyces sp. NPDC087215 (assembly GCF_044744885.1). Lineage (NCBI taxonomy): Bacteria > Bacillati > Actinomycetota > Actinomycetes > Kitasatosporales > Streptomycetaceae > Streptomyces > Streptomyces sp. NPDC087215. The sequence goes on along the minus strand of NZ_JBIUZD010000002.1, from coordinate 285,188 downwards.
CGCCTGACGCCCCGAAACCCGCTCCGACCTGCGGGGACTCCAGAAATCCAGCCGACACACCGCACCGGACGGCCCAATCCTGATGCCCCATCAGCAGGCGGGGGGCGCGCCACGGCTCTTATCTCGGTCCTATGAAGGCCACTGCCGGGAAGTCCCTCCCGGCAGGACCGCCCCGCATGACCGCTCGCGCGCCCCGGAGGCTCCCCTATGCGCACCCCTGTCCGCCTGCTCACCGGTACCGCGCTGACGGTCGTCGCGCTCGGGACGTTCGCCGCCCCGGTCGCGTACGCCAACAACGGCAACGAGAACGACCGCAACAACAGCAATCACCACGACAACGGCCGCCCCGAGTTCCTGGAGATCTACCCGTCCTCCGCCGAACCCGGTACGAGCGTCACCGTCAGCACCCGCGCCTGCGGTGAGCACGGTCACGGCGTCGGTGACGCGAACTCGCTCGGCGCGGGCGAGTTCCAGCTGAACCCGAGCACGCACAAGGAAGTCGTGGTCGGACGGTTCCACGTGCCGGAGCACGCCAGGTCCGGCACCCACGGCATCAGCGTGGCCTGCGACAACGGCAGGACGGCCCGGGGCGAGCTGACCGTCAGGCACCGGGGTCCGAGCGGGCACGTCCAGACCGGTGTCGGGGGCAGCGTGGGCCCCGACACCGCCCAGGTCACGGCAGGTGCGGCGGTGCTGGCCGCGACTGCCGTGGGCGGGGTCTGGCTCCTGCGCCGCCGGGCGAGCGGCGCGCAGGGCCACTGACGGAGCGCGGCCGAGGAGCGGGCCCCGGGCGTGACGCTCCGGACACCTCCCGAGGACCACCGCCCGCCCTGCCCCCGCCGCCCGTCGCACGGGCCCGGCGGGGGCAGGGCCACCTCCACGAACCGACAGGGGGAACCCAGGTGAGCAACAGGAGCAAGGGCTGGGGCCTGGCCGTCGCCGCCTGTGTCGGGCTCTGGCTCGTCCAGAACGGCTCCGAGCAGGTCACCCCGCCCGTGCCGTCGGCGGCCCAGGCCTTCGCCGCCGGTCCGAGCGTGCACACCGACGCCGCCGCCGACCCGCTGCCGCCGTCGCCGCCGGTCCGGCTCCGTATCCCCGAGACCGACGTGGACACCCCGATGGCACCGCTCGGACTCGCGGCGAACGGCTCGCTCGACGTGCCGCCCGCCTCGGACCGGAACCTGGCCGGCTGGTACCGGGACGGCACCACGCCCGGCTCCAAGGGCACGGCGATCGTCGCGGGCCATGTCGACAACGCCGAGGGGCCGGCCGTCTTCTACACGCTCGGCGCGCTGCGCAAGGGCCACCGGATCGAGGTCGACCGGCAGGACGGGCGCACGGCGGTGTTCACCGTCGACGCGGTCGAGGTGTACGAGAACAAGGACTTCCCCGACCGGAAGGTGTACGACGAGGCGGGCCGGGCCGAGATCCGGGTGATCACCTGCGGCGGGGGCTTCTCGAAGAAGAACGGCTACCAGGGGAACGTGGTCGCCTTCGGCCACCTCATCGGGGTGAGATGACCCCGGGCCCGTGTCCCGTCCGGGCTCACGCCCACTGGTCGAAGGCGAGCTTCGCGACCAGGGACAGGACCACGACGAGCAGCACCCCGCGCACGAACTCGGCGCCCCTGCTCAGGGCCATCCGCGCCCCGACGGTCCCGCCCACCAGGTTGAAGACCGCCATGACGGCGGCCAGCTGCCAGTACACGCTGCCCTGGTGGGCGAACATGACGAGCGCGCCCGCGTTGGTGCAGACGTTGACGATCTTCGCGGTCGCGGAGGCCGTCACCAGGTCGAGGTGGAGCACCGCGGTCAGCGCGAGGACCAGGAAGGTGCCGGTGCCCGGCCCGAACAGTCCGTCGTAGAAGCCGATGCCACCGCCCACGACGACGATCGCGGTCACGATCCGCGCCCGGGTCAGCGGCGCCCGGTCCGCCCCCTCCGGCTTCGCCCCGAACGACGGCCGCAGCACCACGAAGGCCGCCACCGCGAGCAGCACCACCATGATGACCGGGCGCAGCACGTCACTGCTGATCCCGGCGGCGAAGAAGGCCCCGCCCATGGAGCCCGTGAGCGCGGCGAGCCCGATGCGGACCGCCGTCCACACCTTGACCGGCGCCTTGCGGACGTAGGTGACGGCGGCCCCCGAGGTGCCCACGATCGAGACGGCCTTGTTGGTGCCGAGGATGTGCGCGGCGGGGACGTTCGGGAGGCCCAGCAGCAGGGCGGGCAGCAGGAGCAGGCCCCCGCCGCCGACCACGGCGTCGATCCAGCCCGCCACCAGCGCGGCGAGGCACAGCAGGACGAGGGTGGTCAGCGATATGTCGGGCATGGCCGTGAGCCTAGGGAGACGGTCGTTGCCCCGTCCATCGATCGCCGGATAGTTGAGCTACGTCTGAGCTTGCGGCGCCCGGCTCCCGGTCCGGGGCGGGCGGGGCGGCCGGACTGACGGAGGCGGTGAGCAGGGTCGCGGTGATCGCTCCGGCGCCGACGAGGGCGGTCGCCAGCCGTCGCCGGGCCCGCTCGACGGAGACGGCCGCGAACGGGGTCCGGGGCGCGCCGTGCCTGCCCCGGCGGGCCCGCGCCCCGGACGGCGGCGCAGCCGGTGCGTCCACCGCTCCCGGTACGTCCACCGCCTCCCGTACGTCCACCGTTCCCCGGGCGTCCGTCGTACACCGTCGGGCGTCCGGCCCGCTCGTCTCGCTAGGCATGGTCGAAGTCCTCGCTGTGGATGCGGGAGGCCGGCACTCCGGCCCGGATCAGGTTGGCGGTGGCGGCCCGTGCCATCGCGGGCGGCCCGCACAGGTAGACGTCGTGGACGGCGAGGTCGGGCACCAGCTCGCGCAGGGCGCGCGGGGCGAGCGGGTCGAAGGAGCCGTCCGAGGGGCCGAGGAGGAAGTGCAGCGCGGCCCGGCGTTCGCGGGCGATGCCCTCCAGTTCGGCGCGCAGGACGAGCCCGGCCGCGTCGGACGCCCGGTAGAGGAGGGTGACGTCGCCGGGCCCGCCGGGCAGCGTCTCGAAGAGGGCCCGCAGCGGGGTGATGCCGACGCCCCCGGCGAGCAGCAGGACCTTGCGGCGGGTGCGGCGGTGGGCGGTGAGCGCCCCGAACGGACCCGAGGCCAGGACCCGGGTGCCGGGGCGCAGCCGCCGGATGCGCCGGGTGTGGTCGCCGAGCGCCTTGACCGTGATCCGCAGGGTGTCGTCGCGGACCGGCGCGGAGAGGGAGAAGGGCAGCGCGGTGGCCCAGAGCCCGCGCCGCAGGAACCGCCAGCGGAAGAACTGGCCGGGTTCGGCGCGGAGCCGGGCCACTCCCCTGCCCCGGACGAGGACGGAGACGACCCCGGGCCCCTCGTCGCGGACCTCGACGACCCGCAGGTCGTGGCGGAGGGCGGCGCGGACGGGGACGACGAGCCGGTACCAGACGAGGAGGACGGCGACGGTGCCGTGGGCCATCGACCAGAGCCAGCGGGTGAGGAGGCTGCCCGCGAGGTCGGGCCCGGCGAGCTGGTGGACGAAGCCGAGGGCGGCGGCGAGCAGAGCGCCGAGGTGGACGGCCCGCCAGGTCTCGTGCCGGACCCGGCGGCGGACGGCCCGCGCGGAGGTGACGCCCACGGCGACGAAGAGGGCGGTGCCCGCGGTGGCGGCGGCGAGCGCCGGGTACGAAAGGAGGTGCCCGGTGGCGGTGATCAGGTCGGTACGGGTGTGGGCGGCGTAACCGCAGAGGGCGAGGAGCGCGTGCGCGCCGATGAGCCCGAGGACGTACCGGCCGCCGAGGGCGTGCCAGCGGGCGAGCCGGTCGGCGCCGACGCCGTGCTCGACGGCCGGGACACGGGCCATGAGCAGCAGCAGGACGAGGACGCCGTATCCGGCGAGGAGGCCGGTGAGGTGGGCCCCGGTGGCGAAGAGGACGTCGAGCCGGGCGGACGGCCGGGCCTGGACGCCCCACAGCAGGGCGACCGCCCCGGCACCGGCGAGGATGCCGGTCCGCAGCCGGTCGGGGGCGAGCCGGAGCGGGGGGACGTCGGGGTCGGGGTGAGGGGCGGGGGCACGGACGCCCGGGGCGGGGTGGGTGCGGTCAGTGGGGAGGGGTGGGGCGGTGGGGTGAACGCGGCCGACGGGATGGAGCGGGGCGGTGGGGCGAGTACGGCCGACAGGGCGGGGCGGGCCCGAGGGCCGGGGCGGAGCGGCGGGCGAGGGCGGGGCCGGTGGGGCGGGCAGGGGCACGTACGGGGGGTGGGGGCTGGACTCGGGGGTCACGTCCGGCACCCTAGGTCCGCCTCCGGACGCGAATCCGCTGCTCGGGCCCGTCCTCCTGATCCTTAAGGCAGGCTTGAGCCGAGGCTGACCACGGGTTAACCCCCGGCGGCGGAGCCGCGCCGGACGGGGCCGGGACCGGCGGCCGGGACCAGCGGCCGGACGGGGCCGCCGGACGGGGCCGCCGAACGGGGCCGCCGGACGCCGGATTCCCCGGTTCCTCCCCGTCCCCCGTCCGTCCCCTCTCCGTCCCCCGTCCGTCCCTCTCCGGACGTCGGTTCGTCGTGAGCGGACATCCGGCCGCCCCGCGAGCGCCCGGCGGCCCGACCGGTGCGGGCGCCCGGCCCGACCCGGGCCGGTTCCTTGACCGATCGTTCCGGAAAAAGCTTGACCGCTCGTTCCAGAAAGCCGTACGGTCCTCTCGTGGCCAGGACCAAGGAATTCGATCCCGACGCCGCGCTCCAGGCAGCGCTCGACCTGTTCTGGGCGCGCGGCTACGAGGCGACGGCGATGTCGGACCTCGTGGAGCACCTCGGCATCGGCCGGGCCAGCATCTACGCGACCTTCGGCAACAAGCACGAGCTGTATCTGAAGGCGATGGACCGCTACCTGGAGACCCGCGACCCGGACCTCACCGAGGAACTGTCAGCGCCGGGTCCGGCACTGCCCGCCGTCCGCGCGCTCGTCCGCCGCTTCGCCGCCGAGGCGTCGACCGAGGGGGAGCGCCTGAACGGCTGTTTCGTCACCAACTCGGCGGCGGAGCTGGGACCGCACGACACGAAGGTGGCGCGCCGGGTCGAGCTGAGCTGGGAGCAGATCGAGACACTCCTGCACGCGTCGCTCGCACGGGCGCGCGCCGGGGGCGAGCTCCCGGCCGACCGCGACCCACGGGCGCTCGCCCGGATGCTGCTCGTCCTGATGCAGGGCATCCGGGTGGTCGGCAAGGTGTCGGGCGATCCGGCCCGGGTCCGCGACGCGACGGAGCAGGCACTGACCCTGCTGGACTGAACGACCCGGAAAAGGCGCCCACGGGGGAGGCGCCTTTTCTTCGGCGCTCATACTGGAACGTACGGTCAAATATAACGGGGGCGGGCATGTCGTCGATGACAGCGAGAAGCACCGACGAGGGCACGGAGGGGTGCGGGGTGGAGGGCGGGGACGGGAGCAGGGACGAGGGCTCGGGTACGGGCCGGAGCTCGGGTACGGGTCAGGGCGCGACCGCGGCCAGAGACACGAGCGCGGACACGAGGCACCGCACCCACACCCACACCCACACCTACGACCGCACCAGCACCAGCACCAGCACCAGCGTCCGCCGCGTCCGCGCCGGATTCGTGCTGCTCGGGGCCGTACAGATGACGCTCGTCTTCACCCTCGCCTCGCTCGCCGTGCCGCTCCCCCGCATCGGCGTCGAACTGGGTCTCGACCGGTCCCGGTTGATCCTGCTGAGCGCCGCTTACGGGCTGACCTTCGCCGGGCTGCTGCTCCTCGGTGGACGGCTCGCCGACCGCTTCGGCGGACGGCGGACGCTCACCGCCGGACTGCTGCTCTTCGGCGCCGCATCCGCCCTCGCCCCTCTCACCCAGGGGTACGGCGGCCTGCTCGCCGCCCGGTTCGGGCAGGGCACCGGCGCCGCGCTGGTCGCCCCGGCGGCGATGGCCGCGCTCCGGGACCTGTTCCCGGCGCCGGGCGCGTACGGCAGGGCGATGGGCACCTGGGGCGGGCTCTCCGTGCTGGGCGCGACCGCGGGGAACCTGCTCTCCGGGGTGATCGCGGCGGCCTCCTCCTGGCGCGGCACCTTCGCGGTACCGGTCGCGGTGGCCGTCGCCGCCCTGCTCCTCGCCCCCCGGCTGCTGCCGCCCGCGCCGCGTACCGGGGCGGCCGGGCGACGCTCCCTCGACCTGCCCGGCGCACTGCTCGCCACCGGCGGCATCGTCCTCGCCAGCTACGGACTGGTCCTCACCGACGCCCACCCGTGGGCGTCCGCCCCGGTCCTGGTCCCGCTGCTCGCCGGAGCCGCCCTGCTCACCGCCTTCGGGGCGGTGGAGCGGCGGACGGCCGACCCGCTCCTGCCGCCGGACTTCCTGCGCGACCGGCGCCGCGCCCTGGGCCTGGCGGCGATCGGGCTCACCGCGGCGGGCACGGCCACCGTCTTCGTCCTGCTGTCCCTCGCGCTCCAGCGGGAACGCGGCTGGGACGAACTGCGCACCTCCGCCGCCTTCGTGCCCTTCGCCGTCGCGCTGCTGGGCGCGGGCCGGCTGACGGGCCCGCTGATCGCACGGTACGGCCCCGGCCGGGTGACCTCGGCGGGCCTCGGGACGGCGGCCGTGGGCCTGGGGCTGCTGGCGGCGACCGGCCTCGGGACCTCGGTCCCGTACGCGTACGGGCTGCTGCCGGGGCTCGTCCTGCTGCCGCTCGGCGGCGCCCTGTCCTTCTCCGGCGCCGCCGTCCTCGCCACCGAGGGCATCCCGGCGCACCGCGCGGGACTGGCCGGAGGCGTCCTGAACACGGCGATGGAACTCGGCCCGACCGTCGTCTTCGCCGCACTGCTCACCCTCGGCGGCGACGCGGCGGCCCTGGCGGCGGCGACCGTCCTCTTCGCGGCCCTCGCGGTCACCGCGACCCGCACGAAGTGACACCACCACCCACCCACCACCCGCACCGCATCCCACAGACCACAGACCACAGACCACAGCAACCATCACAGGGGAGTCGGCCCACATGTCCGCATCACGTTTCACCGGCCGCGTCGCACTCGTCACCGGAGCCGGTTCCGGTCTCGGCCGGGCCGTCGCGCTCGCCTTCGCCGCCGAGGGCGCGAAGGTCGTCGTCGCGGGCCGCGCCTCGGGCCCGCTGGAGGAGACGGTCGCGCTGATCGAGGCCGCGGGGGGCACGGCCGCCGCCGTCACCGCCGACGTGGCGTCCGCCGGGTCCGTACGGGAACTGGTCCGCGCCACGGTCCAGCGCTTCGGCGGGCTCGACGTGGCCGTGAACAACGCGGGGATCTTCCGGGGCGGGCACAGCGCCGCCGACTTCCCGCTGGAGGACTGGCAGGCGCTCCTCGACACCAACGTCACGGGGGTCCTGCACGCCCTCCAGGCCGAGGTGGCCCACATGAGGGCGCACGGCGGCGGGGCGATCGTGAACATCTCGTCGAACCTGGGCGCGCACGTGCGCGTCCCCGGGGTCTTCGGCTACCAGGTGTCGAAGGCGGCCGTGTCGGCCCTGACCAGGGCCGCCGCCCTGGACCACATCGCCGACGGGGTCCGCATCAACGCGGTCAGCCCCGGCGCCTCCGAGTCGTCGATGTCGCTGCTGCCCGGGGAGACGGAGGCCGAGCGGGAGGTCCGGATGAAGCAGGACTCTCCCCTCGGCAGGATCTCCTCGGCCGCCGAGGTCGCGGCGGCCGTGCTGTACCTCGCGTCGGACGCGGCGGGCTCCGCCGTGGGCACGGATCTGGTGATCGACGGCGGCGTCTCCGCCTGACGCACCGGGGCTCAGCCCTGGACGGCCGCCGGGTCCATCCAGAAGATCTCCCAGTGGTGGCCGTCCAGGTCGGTGAAGGAGCGGCCGTACATGAAGCCGTGGTCCTGCGGCTCCTTCGCCGGAGTGCCTCCCGCGGCCAGCGCCGCCTCGGCCAGCGCGTCGACCTCCTCACGGCTCTCGGCGCTCAGCGTGACCAGTGCCTCCGTGGTCCGGGTCGCGTCGGCGAGCTCCTTGCCGGGCGCCATGAAACCGCGGAACTTGGACTCTTCCAGCAGCATCGCGAAGATCGTGTCGCTGATGACGACACAACCGGTGGACTCGTCGCTGAACTGCGGGTTGATCGTCCAGCCGAGCTTCTCGAAGAAGGTCTTGCTGGCGGCGACATCCTTGACGGGCAGGTTCACGAAGATCATCTTCTGGGCCATGGCGTGCTCTCTTCCCTCGGTGCGTACGCGCGCTTCCGGTTCTCGCGCTTTCAAGAGGTAGGACGGGGGCCGCGCCCCGAACTCATCGCTCTCCCGAGATCTTTTTCCGCTCAGGAGGCGGTACGCAGCTCGAAAGCGGCCAAGGGGACGAATCCAACGGACGTACCGCCGGTCGCCGCCCCCGCCACCGCGTCGGGCCCGGCGAGCCGCCGCAGCAGCGCGAGGGCGATCCGCTCGCCCTGCGCCGTGGCCCGGTCGGCGAGCGGCCCGGCGTACAGCCCGTCGACGCTCGCCCGCCACAGCTGCGTCCAGCGGCCGAAATGGGCGGCGGTCAGCGGGCGTACGGGGTGCAGGGCGGCGTGCGGGGCGAAGGCGTCGCGCCGGTACGGGGCGCTCCGCAGGAGGGCCCGCTCCCAGAAGTCGGTGATGTGCGGCAGATGGGCCTCCAGGTCCGTCCCGGCGACCTCCGTGAAGAAGGGACCGATGAGGGGGTCGGCGAAGGCGGCGGTGTAGAAGCGGCGCAGGAGCACGTCGAGATCGGCACGGTCGCGGATGTCCCGGGTGGCACGCATGGCCCCAGTCTCCCCGCCGTCCGCCCGCGCCCCAAGTGCCGAAGGTCCCCGGGGCCACCGCCCGCGAGGCCCCCGCCCCGCTCCCGCCCGGCCCCACCGCCGGTCCGGCCCCACCGCACCCGCAGCCCACCGCCGGTCCGCCCGTCCGCCCGTCCGCTCGACCGGTCAGCCGCCCGTCCGGTCGTTCCCGACCGTCCACCGGCTGAGCGTCCCGCCGTCCGCCGCCGCGTCGTACGTGAGCCAGCTCCCGTCACCGAGCGGGCGGACCGGGCTGTCGACGGGGCCGCCGGGGTACGTGACGGGGCCCCGTATCTCCAGGGTGCGGGCGTCGAGGAGCCAGTGCCGGGGGCCCGAGTCGTCCACGTCGTACTCGACGCCCGTGGAGACGACGACCGTGTCCGCGTCGACGAAGCCGGGCTCGTGGTCCCACGGCAGTTCGTCCGCCTCCGCCCCCTCCGCCGCCGGGAGCCGGTCGCGCGCGGCCAGGACCGTACCGTCCAGGGCGTGCAGTCGCAGGTCGGAGCCGTAGTGCTCGACGGTGAGGAAGCCCCCGTGCGCCGGGTGGACGTCCACGAGGATGCGGTCGAGGGCCCCGTCGAGGTCCCACACTGTCGGCCGGACGCCGTCCCAGCGCGCCCAGAACAGCAGGACGCCGTCCTGGCCCATGCCGACGCAGAGCCCCATGTGGACGCCGTCGGGGTGGGAGAAGTGCTGCGAACCGGTCGCCTCGCTGTCACCGAGCGGAATCCGGGCGAGCTCCCTGCCGTCCCGCGCGTCCAGGACCGACCAGACCTCCTGGTACTCCTCCCCCGGGGCCAGGACGTGCGCCCAGACGGACCGGCCGTCGTCGGAGACCCGGCAGGAGCCGTGCTCGTACCCCTGGCAGGGGCCCCGCCCGGCCGCCGGGTGCGGATGGCCGAGCGGGGAACCCCAGCAGGTGTGCCCGTACTCCCAGAGCGTCTCTCCGTCGGCGGTCACCGCCCGTACCGCCCGCTGTCCGGCGAACACGGCGAAGCTCCCGTCGGGGCTCACCGACGCCCCGCCCCGGGCGAAGTCCGGCCAGGGCAGAGGGAAGACGGCGGCGGGCGCCTGCTCCCCGGCGAACAGGGCGTCCGGTTCGTGCACCTCCAGGTCGTCGCCGTGGAGCAGCAGGGCGCGGTGCGGACGCCCCGACCGGCCCTCCCAGACGGAACCGTGGACCAGGGCCCGCCCCTCCGGCAGCCGGAGCGAGTCGAGCAGACGCGCGGAGATCGACATGATCCGAAGCTATCGGGTGCCACCGACAGCGGGGGACGCCCGAAGCCCCGCTCCTGCCCCTCGGACCGCGGCCGAAGGCGGCCCCGCCCGGTGCGCGCCGTCTCCGCTTCACCGCCCGTTGACGCGCGGTCAACTCCGTACTCCTATGTTCCGGAGACGCGCGACCCCGTCGCCCGACCGGCGCGGCGGGGCGGATCACCATCCTTTCTCGGGAGTGAGACGTGGAGCGACGCGGTTTCCTGCGTGGAGCGGTCATCGGCACCTCGGCCGCCGTCTTCGGCGGCAGCCTGTGGCACGGGGCGGCGTTCGCCGCCCCCGCCCAGCCGGGCGCGGGCCCCTACGGGGCGCTGGGCGCGGCCGACGCCAACGGCATCCTGCTGCCCGCCGGGTTCACCAGCCGGGTGATCGCCCGGTCCGGACAGCCGGTCCCCGGCACCTCGTACAGCTGGCACAGCGCCCCCGACGGCGGCGCCTGCTTCGCCGACGGCACCGGCTGGATCTACGTGTCGAACTCGGAGGTCAACCCGAGCGGCGGCGCGAGCGCGGTGCGCTTCGACGCGGCGGGCACGGTCACCGGCGCGTACCGCGTCCTCTCCGGCACCCGGCAGAACTGCGCGGGCGGCGCCACCCCGTGGAACACCTGGCTGTCCTGCGAGGAGGTGTCCCTCGGCTACGTCTACGAGTCCAACCCGTGGGGCGGCACCGCGTACCGCCGGGACGCGATGGGCCGGTTCAAGCACGAGGCAGCCGCCGCCGACCCGGTCCGCAAGGCGGTCTACCTGACCGAGGACGAGACGGACGGCTGCTTCTACCGCTTCCTCCCCACCACCTGGGGCGACCTGTCGGCGGGCACCCTCCAGGTCCTCAAGGCGTCCACGGCCACCTCGGGCGGTTTCACCTGGCAGAACGTGCCGGACCCGGACGGCTCCCCGACCACCACCCGCAACCAGGTCTCCGGCGCCAAGCGCTTCAACGGCGGCGAGGGCTGCCACTACGCGGACGACACCGTCTGGTTCACCACCAAGGGCGACAACCGGGTCTGGCAGGTGAACCTCGCCGCCGGAACCTACGAGCTGGCCTACGACGACTCGCTGGTCCCCGGCGGCGCCGCCCCGCTGACCGGCGTCGACAACATCACCGGCAGCGCTTCCGGGGACCTGTTCGTCGCCGAGGACGGCGGCACCATGGAGATCTGCCTCATCACCCCGGACGACGTCGTCGCCCCGTTCCTGCGGATCAGCGGCCAGTCCGGCTCGGAGATCACCGGCCCGGCCTTCTCCCCCGACGGCCGGCGGCTGTACTTCTCCAGCCAGCGCGGCACCGGTGGCAGTTCCTCCGGCGGCATCACGTACGAGGTCAAGGGCCCGTTCCGCGTCTGACGCGTGACGCCCCGGACGGCCGTCGCGTCACCGCGCGCCCTCGTGCGCGGGTGCCCGCGTCACCGGCCCGTCCGGGCGTAGCACCGTCCGTCCGCCGACCGCTGGGCGCCGCCGAGGAGGGCGGCGCCCAGCGGTGTCAGGGTGTGCAGGACCGCGTTGCCGTTGCGCAGGGTCGCGATGAGCCCGGCCTCGCGCAGGACGCCCGCGTGCTGGCTCGCGGAGGCCAGTGACACCCCGGCCCTGCGGGCCAGCTCGCTCGTCGTGCCGCCGTCCCCGATGGCGTGCAGGACCACCGAGCGGGTCTGTCCGACCAGCTTGCCGAGCGAGGAGCCGCCGGGCGCGCGGACCGTCGGCGCCTCGCCGTGCGTGACCGGGTAGACGAGGACCGGCGGCAGCGCGGGATCGCGCAGCACGACGGGCGTCCCCCGGCAGAAGTACGAGGGCTGGAGCAGCAGCCCCCGCCCGTCCAGGTGGACGTCCCGGTCGACGGGGTAGTCGGCCTCCAGGACGGGTGCGCGCCAGCGCAGCATCGGAGGCAGCGAGTCGAGGAGTTCCTCGGCGCCGCCGTCCAGGAGGGCGCGGCCCCGGCGCGCCCGGTCGGCCTCGACGCTGGCGCGGATGTGCGGCCAGTACGGCTCGACGGCCGCCCGGTGATAGCTCCGCAGGGCCCCCACGAGCCGGTCGAAGGGCTGGGCGGCGCCGTCGGCGAGGGCCCGCAGCGAGTGGGGCACGGTCCGGCCGCCGGAGCGGTCCGCGGCGAGCAGGGCGAGTTCGTCGTGGAGCCGCAGGGGGTCGGTGGCCCGGATCGCCTGGAGCCCCTCTTCGAGTCCCTGGATGCCTTCCGCGGGTGTCAGGAAGTCGGGGAAATATCCGCGGCCGGGTACGAGCGCCGAGAGGATGCGGGTCTCACCGCCGAGCCGCATCCGTGTTTCGGAGCGCCATTCCCCGTAGACCACGGGGCCGCGCCGGTCCCGTAAACGATGAAAACTCAGAATCGTTTCCCATAGAACGTCCGGCCGGGCGGCCGTCCGCACCCCCGCCAAGTCGATTCCGGTGAAATGAATCCGCAGCATGACGTCCCCACCTGTGCACGATCAACCACCCCCGACAACGAGTATGCACAGCATCACAGCACGTTACCAGGGTGTTTCAGCCACAGTTGAAAAGCATCGCGGCAATCAGGGCGGAAACGAAAAGCTGTACGGGTCGGGCAGGAAACCTTCAGGACCGAGGTGACGGACCAAGACCGTGGGGGGCTTAGTCCGTCCGGCGGCGGTCGGCGAGGTTACGGCTCACCTGCCCGGCACCAGTAAAGGGCGCGGCCTCCGGGTGGGGATCCGGGGGTCGCGCCCGCCCCATTCTCCGTACCTCTTCACGCCTCTTCGCTTCTTTTCGGCCACACACGAAGAAGTTCAACAACGAATAATTCAAACGGCCGAAATTGAACACCGACTCACGACCGCGCGAATGGCTTCCGTACGGCGTCCATACGGGATTCGTACGGCCCCGCCGCCGCACCGCCCCGCACCCGACGCCACACCCGCCCCGCACCCGCCCCGCACGGCCTCCGGGACGGACGGCGGAGCCGGGTCGCGGGACCGGGTCGCGGGACCGGCGGCCGGACGGGCGACGGGACGGACACCTCCGCACAGAGGTGTCCGTCCCGTCCTGTGATTCCGGTGCCGCCGCCCGCCGGTGAGGGTGGAGGCGGCGGGGGCGGCACCGGGGGTCCTGCGGGGGCACCTGGCCCCCGGGGGGGGTCAGCGGCTGTCGCTGCCCTTCGCCTCGGCCGCCGCGCGGCCCGCCTCAAGGCGCGCCACCGGGATGCGGAAGGGCGAGCAGGAGACGTAGTCGAGGCCGACCTCGTGGAAGAAGTGCACCGACTCCGGGTCGCCGCCGTGCTCGCCGCAGACGCCGAGCTTGATGTCGGGGCGGGTGGCGCGACCGGCCTCGACGGCGCTGCGGACCAGGGCGCCGACGCCGTCCTTGTCGATGGTCTCGAAGGGGCTGACGCCGAAGATGCCCTTCTCCAGGTACGCGGTGAAGAAGGAGGCCTCCACGTCGTCGCGGGAGAAGCCCCACACCGTCTGGGTCAGGTCGTTGGTGCCGAAGGAGAAGAACTCGGCGGCCTCGGCGATCTGTCCGGCGGTCACGGCGGCGCGCGGCAGCTCGATCATGGTGCCGAGGGCGAGCTTCAGGTCGACGCCGGTGCGGGCCCGTACCTCGGCGATGACCTGCTCGGCCTCCTCGCGGACGATCTCCAGCTCCTGGACCGTGCCGACCAGCGGGATCATGATCTCGACGCGCGGGTCGCCCTTGGCGTCGATGCGCTGGGCGGTGGCCTCGGCGATGGCCCGGACCTGCATGGTGAACAGGCCGGGGATGACCAGGCCGAGGCGGACGCCGCGCAGTCCCAGCATCGGGTTCTGCTCGTGCAGCCGGTGGACGGCCTGGAGCAGGCGCAGGTCGTTCTCGTGCGGCTCCTTGCGGGACTCGGCGAGGGCGACGCGGACCGACAGCTCGGTGATGTCGGGCAGGAACTCGTGCAGCGGCGGGTCGAGCAGCCGGACCGTGACGGGCAGTCCGTCCATGGCCTCGAACAGCTCCACGAAGTCCGTCTTCTGGAGCGGGAGCAGGGCTTCGAGGGCCTCGTCGCGCTCGGTGTCCGTGTCGGCGAGGATCAGGCGCTCGACGTACTGGCGGCGCTCGCCGAGGAACATGTGCTCGGTGCGGCAGAGGCCGATGCCCTGGGCTCCGAAGCGGCGGGCGCGGTTGGCGTCCTCGGCGTTGTCGGCGTTGGCCCGGACCCGCAACCGGCGGACGCGGTCGGCGTAGGCCATGATCCGGTGGACGGCCTGGACGAGTTCGTCGGCGTCGTCGGCCCCGGCGTGCATCCGGCCCTCGAAGTACTCGACGACCGGGGACGGCACGACGGGCACCTCACCGAGGTAGACCTTGCCGGTGGAGCCGTCGATGGAGACGACGTCGCCCTCCTCGACGACCTGGCCGTCGGCCGTGGTCATCCGGCGGCGCTTGGTGTCGACCTCCAGCTCCTCGGCGCCGCAGACACAGGTCTTGCCCATGCCCCGGGCGACGACGGCCGCGTGCGAGGTCTTGCCGCCGCGCGAGGTCAGGATGCCCTCGGCGGCGATCATGCCGTCCAGGTCGTCCGGGTTGGTCTCGCGGCGGATCAGGATGACCTTCTCGCCGGAGCGGGACCACTTGACCGCGGTGTACGAGTCGAAGACGGCCTTGCCGACGGCGGCGCCCGGGGAGGCGGCGATGCCGCGCCCGATCTGGTCGACCTTGGCGGCCTCGTCGAACTTGGGGAACATCAGCTGGGCGAGCTGGGCACCGTTGACCCGCTGGAGCGCCTCGGCCTCGTCGATGAGGCCCTGGTCCACGAGCTGGGTGGCGATGCGGAAGGCGGCGCCCGCGGTACGCTTGCCGACCCGGGTCTGGAGCATCCAGAGGTGGCCGCGCTCGATGGTGAACTCGATGTCGCAGAGATCCTTGTAGTGGGTCTCCAGCGTGTTCATGATCTCCATGAGCTGGTCGTACGACGCCTTGTCGATGGACTCCAGGTCGGCCAGCGGCACGGTGTTGCGGATGCCCGCGACGACGTCCTCGCCCTGCGCGTTCTGGAGGTAGTCGCCGTAGACGCCCTCGTGGCCGGAGGCGGGGTCGCGGGTGAAGGCGACGCCGGTGCCGGAGTCGGGGCCGAGGTTGCCGAAGACCATCGAGCAGATGTTGACGGCGGTGCCGAGATCGCCGGGGATGCGCTCCTGGCGGCGGTAGAGCTTGGCGCGATCGGTGTTCCAGGAGTTGAAGACGGCCTGGATGGCGAGGTCCATCTGCTCGCGCGGGTCCTGGGGGAAGTCGCGGCCGGTCCCGGTCTTCACGATCTTCTTGAAGTGCTCGACGACCCGCTGGAGGTCGGCGGCGCCGAGGTCGGTGTCGCTGGCGACCCCCTTGGCGGCCTTGGCCTCGTCGAGGGCCTCCTCGAACAGCTCGCCGTCGACGCCGAGGACGGTCTTGCCGAACATCTGGATGAGACGGCGGTACGAGTCCCAGGCGAAGCGCTCGTTGCCCGCCTGGCGGGCGAGCCCGGCGACGGACTCGTCGGAGAGCCCGATGTTGAGGACGGTGTCCATCATGCCCGGCATGGAGAACTTGGCGCCGGAGCGGACGGAGACCAGGAGCGGGTCGTCCGCCTGGCCGAGCCGCTTGCCCATCCGCCGCTCCAGGGCGTCGAGGTGCGCGCTCACCTCGTCGCGCAGCGCGGCCGGTTCCGAGCCGCTCTCGAGGTAGACCTTGCACGCCTCGGTGGTGATCGTGAACCCGGGAGGGACCGGCAGGCCGAGGTTGGTCATCTCGGCCAGGTTCGCGCCCTTGCCACCGAGCAGGTCCTTCAGGTCCCTGTTGCCCTCGGTGAAGTCGTACACGAACTTCTGATCATTGTTTTCCGACACGGGTCCCGACTCCTCGATGACTCGGTTGGCTGCCCTGACGGCGAGGAACATACCCAGATCGAAGGCTTCTGGGGAGGTACGCCTAGCGGTCACGTGGCCTTAACCACCCGTCCGCCAGCACTTCGAAAGTAACCGACCGGTAGCTTCCGCTTTCAGGCCCCGAAGGCGACATGACTCCACACAGAGACAAGTCGCTCACATGAGCATACATTCGAGCATCTGCGTTCACTTCTTCAACGCAAAAAGGGTGGCACCCAGTGCCACCCTTCAGGGTGTACATCCTTGCGTAACCTGCTCATCTGAGCACCACCCCCCTCAAGGGTGGCGAGGATCACTCCCCGGGAATGGTCCGATCTCAGCCGCCGGACGTGTCCAGCTCGGCCTCTTCGCTCACACCCGCGCAGTCGTACGGGTCCTTCAACCAGCCGTCCGGCAGGACGACACGGTTGTTTCCGGACGTACGGCCCCGGGGACCGTCCGCGCCCACCGGCCACGGCTGGTCCAGGTCCAGCTCGCTCAACTGAGCGCCCAGCTCGTCCAGGGAGGAGGTGATCGCCAGCTTCTTGCGCATCTCGGAGCCCACCGAGAAGCCCTTCAGGTACCAGGCCACGTGCTTCCGGAAGTCGATGACACCTCGCGCCTCGTCACCCAGCCACTCCCCGAGCAGCCGCGCGTGCCGCACCATCGCGTCCGCGACCTCCCGGAGCCCCGGCTGCGCGTAGGCGTCGGTGCCCTCGAAGCCCGCCACGAGGTCGCCGAAGAGCCAGGGGCGGCCCAGGCAGCCCCGCCCCACGACCACGCCGTCACAGCCCGTCTCCCGCATCATCCGCAGGGCGTCGTCGGCGGACCAGATGTCACCGTTGCCGAGCACCGGGATCTCGGGCACGTGCTCCTTGAGGCGCGCGATCGCGTCCCAGTCCGCCGTACCGCCGTAGTGCTGCGCCGCCGTCCGCCCGTGCAGGGCGATGGCCGTGACGCCCTCCTCGACCGCGATCCGGCCCGCGTCCAGATACGTGATGTGGTCGTCGTCGATGCCCTTGCGCATCTTCATGGTCACCGGCAGGTCGCCCGCGTTGGACACCGCCTCGTGCAGGATCGCGCGCAGCAACGGCCGCTTGTAGGGCAGCGCCGAGCCGCCGCCCTTCCGGGTCACCTTCGGGACCGGGCAGCCGAAGTTCAGGTCGATGTGGTCGGCGAGGTCCTCGTCCACGATCATCCGTACGGCCTTGCCGACCGTCACCGGGTCCACCCCGTACAACTGGATCGAGCGGGGGCGCTCGGTCGCGTCGAAGCGGATGAGCTGCATCGTCTTCTCGTTGCGCTCGACCAGGGCGCGGGTCGTGATCATCTCGCTCACGAACAGCCCCTTGCCACCGCTGTACTCACGGCAGAGGGTCCGGAAAGGGGCGTTGGTGATGCCGGCCATGGGGGCGAGCACCACCGGCGGCTGCACGATGTGCGGCCCGATGGCGAGGGGGGAGAACGCGGTCATGGCGCCATTGTCGCGCACTGCGCCGGTCATGGGTCGGCCGTACTATCCGCACATGTCCGAGCTCACACGCTCACCGCTCCCCCGGCGCAGGCAACTGCTCGTCCTGGCCGTCTGCTGCATGAGCCTGCTCATCGTCAGCCTGGACAACACCGTGCTCAACGTCGCCCTGCCGTCCATCCGGCGCGATCTGGGCGCCTCCGTCTCCGGACTCCAGTGGACGATCGACGCGTACACGCTGGTCCTCGCCTCCCTCCTGATGCTCGCCGGTTCCACCGCCGACCGCATCGGCCGCCGCAAGGTCTTCGTCACCGGACTCGTCGTCTTCGCGCTCGGCTCCCTGCTCTGTTCCCTCGCGCCGAACCTGGAGGCCCTGATCGCCTTCCGCGCGCTCCAGGCGGTCGGCGGCTCGATGCTCAACCCGGTCGCCATGTCGATCATCACCAACACCTTCACGGAACCCGCCGCACGCGCGCGTGCCATCGGCGCCTGGGGCGGGGTCGTCGGTGTGTCCATGGCCGCGGGACCGCTGGTGGGCGGACTCCTCGTGGAGACCGTCGGCTGGCGGGCGATCTTCTGGATCAACCTGCCGGTGGCCCTCGTCGCCCTGCTCCTCACCCTGCGGTACGTCCCCGAGTCCCGGGCGCCCCGGCCCCGGCGCCCCGACCCCGTCGGACAGCTCCTGGTGGCGGCGCTCCTCGGCTCGCTGACGTACGCGATCATCGAGACGGACCCGCTGTTCGCCGGGATCGCCGCCGGGGCGCTCGCCGGACTGCTCTTCTACGAGCCCAGGCGCCGCGAGCCCCTGATCGACCTGCGGTTCTTCCGCAGCGCGCCGTTCAGCGGGGCCACCGTGATCGCGGTCGCCGCCTTCGCGGCCCTCGGCGGCTTCCTCTTCCTGAACACCCTGTACCTGCAGGACGTCCGCGGCCTCACACCGCTGCGGGCGGGCCTGTTCATGCTGCCGATGGCGGGCATGACCCTGGTCTTCGCGCCGCTGTCCGGGCGACTGACGGGCGCGCGCGGGCCACGGCTCCCGCTGCTGTTCTCCGGAGCCGCGATGACCGCCGGGGCGCTGCTCTTCGCGGCCTTCGGGGCGGAGACGGACGATGCGCTGCTCTTCACCGGGTACGTGGTGTTCGGCATCGGCTTCGGTCTGGTCAACACGCCCATCACCAACACGGCCGTCTCCGGGATGCCCTTGGCGCAGGCGGGGGTGGCGTCGGCGGTGGCCTCGACGAGCAGACAGGTGGGGCAGACGCTGGGAGTGGCGGTCGTGGGCGCGCTGCTGGCGGCGGGGACCCGTGGCGGGGGCTCCCTGTCCGACTTCGCGGCGGCGGCCCGGTCGGGGTACTGGGTGGTGACGGCGTGCGGGCTGGTGGTGTTCGTCGCGGGGGCGCTGACCAGCGGGAAGTGGGCCCGTGGAACGGCGGAGCGGACGGCCCGGCGGCTGTCGGCGGAGGAGCCGGACTCCCCGGTGCGGACGCCTTCGGCCTGAACGGAGGGCTCGGGCCCGAGCCGGCGGGGCCGGTGTGCGGGAGGGGCCGGGGCGGGGAGGCCCGGGACGGAACAGGGAGGGGCCGGGGGCGGGAAGCCCCCGGCCCCTCATGCGGTGCCGACCGACCTCCGGCCGGTGGGATCGGTCCCGGCCGGAGGGAGGTCAGTCCCGGCCGGTGGCGGTGGGGTCCGCGGGGCCGGTGGTGGCGGTGACGTCGGCGGCCGGGTGTCCGGCGCCCTCAGCGGCTCGTCCGGTGGTGTCGGCCGGGTGTCCGGCGGTGTCGGCCACCTGGGCGCGCTCACGCATCTTTCTCAGGAGTTCGCGCTTCTGGTCGTCCGCCGTACGGCGGGCGCCCGAGCGGCCCTGGGGGTTGCCGTGCTGGTCGGCGCGGGACAGCTTCTTGCGCTGCCCTCCGACGCCGAGGAGGTTGTTGCGGCTCTTGGCCACGGTGTTCTCCCGTCGGTGAGGTGGGTGGTGGTCCAACGCGGTCCGCTCACGACGGCGCTCACTCGTAGATCTGGAAGAACGAGGACATGCCGACGACGCTACCGGCGCCCTTCCGGCGGAGGCATCCGGTTTTCACCCGGACCACTCGATCGAATGACAGATATTGAAATCTGTCATCGCACATGCCATGGTTGCCGCATGACGACGAACCAGAGCCCCGTCCCCACCCGCCCCCTCGGCGCCACCGGCCCCCGCGTCTCCGCCCTCGGCCTCGGCTGCATGGGGATGTCCGCGCTGTACGGCGAGGCCGACCGCGCCGAGTCGATCGCGACGATCCACGCCGCCCTGGACGCCGGGGTGACCCTGCTCGACACGGGCGACTTCTACGGGATGGGGCACAACGAACTGCTGATCGCCGAAGCCCTGCGAAAAGCCCCCGCGAGCGCCCGGGAGCAGGCGCTGACCAGCGTGAAGTTCGGCGCGCTGCGCACGGTCGAGGGCGGCTTCTCGGGGTACGACGGGCGGCCCGAGGCCGTGAAGAACTTCGTGGCGTACTCGCTCCAGCGCCTCGGCGTCGACCACATCGACATCTACCGGATCGCCCGGGTGGACCCGGACGTGCCGATCGAGGAGACCGTCGGCGCCATCGCCGAGCTGGTCGAGGCGGGGCACGTGCGGCACGTCGGGCTCTCGGAGGTCGGCGCGGACACCCTGCGCCGGGCGGCGGCCGTGACCCCGGTCTCCGACCTCCAGATCGAGTACTCGCTGATCTCCCGGTCGATCGAGAAGGAGATCCTGCCCGCCGCGCGCGAGCTGGGCATCGGCGTCACGGCGTACGGGGTGCTGTCGCGCGGGCTCATCAGCGGCCACTTCGCCCGGGACCGGGAGCTGGCGGCGAACGACTTCCGGGGCATGAGCCCCCGCTTCCAGGGCGAGAACCTCCAGCGGAACCTGGACCTGGTGGACCGGCTGAGAGTGATCGCCGAGGCGAAGGGCGCGACGGTCGCGCAGACCGCCGTCGCCTGGGTCCTCGCCCAGGCCGAGCGGCAGGGCGCGGACATCGTGCCGCTGGTCGGCGCCCGGCGCCGGGACCGGCTCGCGGAGGCGCTCGGTGCCCTGGACGTCAGGCTCGACACGGCCGACCTGGCAGCGATCGAGGAGGCCGTCCCGGCGGGCGCGGCGGCGGGCGAGCGGTACCCGGAGTCGCAGATGGAGCACCTGGACAGCGAGCGCTGACCGGCGGGTACTGTCCTTCCATGGCCGCCACCGAGACCCTGACCGCCGAGCGCATCCTCGAAGCCACCGAGGAGGTCCTGCGGCGCTACGGCCCCGCGAAGGCGACCGTGGTGGACGTGGCGCGGGTCCTCGGCGTCAGCCACGGCAGCGTCTACCGCCACTTCCGGACGAAGGCGGCGCTGCGCGAGGCGGTGACCGAGCGGTGGCTCTCGCGCACCGAGACCGACCTCGCCGCGCTGACGACGGCGGCCGGACGACCGGCACGGGCCAAGCTCCACGACTGGTTCGCGACCCTCTTCGAGGCCAAGCGGCACAAGGCGGGCGGCGACCCCGAGCTGTTCGCCACGTACGGGGTGCTGATCGACGAGAACAGCGGGGTGGTCGACCGGCACGTGGACGTCCTGATCGGCCAGGTCCGGTCGATCGTCGAGGAGGGGGCGAGGGACGCGGAGTTCAGCGCCGAGGACCCCGAGGCGACGGCCCGCGCCCTGTTCGACGCGACCTCCCGCTTCCACGACCCGGCCTACGCCCCGGAGTGGCGGCGCCCCACGATCGAGACCGAGTTCGAGGCCGTGGTGGACCTCCTGCTCCGCGGCCTGCGCGCCTGACCCCACGGCCCCCGCCCGCACGGCACCACGACCGGACACCACCACCGGGACACCATCACCGGCCACCCGCCGGATGCGGCACCCGGCCCTTCCGGCGCCCTGAGCCTTCCGCACCCGGGCCTTCGGTCTCCCGCACCACGACGAAGCCCCCGGCACCCGTTTCCGGGACCGGGGGCTTCGCCGTGAGCGTGGGGCGGGTCAGCAGCCGAGCAGGCGGCTGCCGAGGTAGCTCTGGATCTGGTCGAGCGAGACGCGCTCCTGCTTCATGGTGTCGCGCTCGCGCACGGTCACCGCGTTGTCGTCGAGGGTGTCGAAGTCGACGGTGACGCAGAACGGGGTGCCGATCTCGTCCTGGCGACGGTAGCGGCGGCCGATGGCTCCGGCGTCGTCGAACTCGATGTTCCAGTTCTGGCGCAGGTCGGCTGCCAGGCCCTTGGCCTTCGGGGAGAGCTGCGCGTTCCGGGACAGCGGCAGGACCGCGACCTTGATCGGGGCCAGTCGCGGGTCGAGGCGCAGCACGGCGCGCTTCTCCATGACGCCCTTGGCGTTGGGGGCCTCGTCCTCGGTGTAGGCGTCGAGGAGGAAGGCCAGCATCGCGCGGCCGACACCGGCGGCGGGCTCGATGACGTACGGCGTCCAGCGCTCGCCGGACTCCTGGTCCAGGTAGGTCAGGTTGGCGCCGGAGGCCTTGGAGTGGGCGTTCAGGTCGTAGTCGGTGCGGTTGGCGACGCCCTCCAGCTCGCCCCACTCGCTGCCGCCGAAGGAGAAGCGGTACTCGATGTCGGCGGTGCGCTTGGAGTAGTGGGAGAGCTTCTCCTGCGGGTGCTCGAACCAGCGCATGTTCTCCTCGCGCATACCGAGGCCCGTGTACCAGTTCCAGCGCTGCTGCATCCAGTACTCCTGCCACTGCTCGTCCTCGCCCGGCTTGACGAAGAACTCCATCTCCATCTGCTCGAACTCGCGGGTGCGGAAGATGAAGTTGCCCGGAGTGATCTCGTTCCGGAAGGACTTGCCCATCTGCGCGATGCCGAACGGGGGCTTCTTGCGCGAGGTCTGCAGCACCTGGCCGAAGTTGGTGAAGATGCCCTGGGCGGTCTCGGGGCGCAGGTAGGCGACGGAGCCGGTGTCCTGGGTCGGGCCGAGGTGGGTGGAGAGCAGGCCGGAGAACTGCTTGGGCTCCGTGAAGGTG
Organism: Streptomyces sp. NPDC087215; assembly: GCF_044744885.1. Taxonomy (NCBI): domain Bacteria; kingdom Bacillati; phylum Actinomycetota; class Actinomycetes; order Kitasatosporales; family Streptomycetaceae; genus Streptomyces; species Streptomyces sp. NPDC087215. The sequence goes on along the minus strand of NZ_JBIUZD010000002.1, from coordinate 262,877 downwards.
CCCTTGTTGCCGCAGTTGGGGCAGTTGAGGTCGACGAGACCGTTCTCGGGGGGACGGCCGTGCTTCTCCTGGTACGCCTCCTCCAGGTGGTCCGCGCGGTAGCGCTTGTGGCAGGAGGTGCACTCGGTGAGCGGGTCGCTGAAGGTGGCGACGTGACCGGAGGCCTCCCAGACCTCGGTGGCCAGGATGACCGACGAGTCGATGCCGACGACGTCCTCACGCGCGGTGACCATGTAACGCCACCACTGACGCTTGAGGTTCTCCTTCAGCTCGACACCGAGCGGTCCGTAGTCCCAGGCGGCCTTCTGGCCACCGTAGATCTCACTGCACGGGTAGACGAAGCCACGGCGCTTGCTCAGGCTGACGATGGTGTCGATCTTGTCGGCGGCCACGGTGCTCTCTTCATTACGACGACGAAGTGCGAATGCCACAGGTTACCGGCGCCCGTACCCCCCGTATCAAATCGGTTCGGAGAGCGGCCCGCGCGAGAGCGCGGGACGGCGACGTGGGGTGGCCCACACCCAAGGACAATTGACAATCGTTTCCAGTTTTGTTGAAAATGAGTGTCATGAACGTACGCCGCCTGATACCCAGCACCGCCCTCGCCGGAGCCGTCGCGCTCGGCGCCGTCACCCTCTCCGCCTGCGCCGGAACCTCCGACACGGCCGACAAGGGCGACAAGGGCGGCAGCGGCGGGCTGGACGTCGTGGCGTCCTTCTACCCCATGCAGTACCTGGCCGAGCAGATAGGCGGCGACCACGTCGCCGTCGACACCCTCACCAAGCCCGGCGTCGAACCCCACGACCTGGAGCTCAAGCCCCGGCAGATCGGCGAGCTCGGCGACGCCGACGTCGTCCTCTACCTCAAGGGCATCCAGCCCGCCGTGGACGAGGCCATCGCCCAGGCCGGCGTGAAGAACACGGTCGACGCGGCCACCCTGACCACCCTGGAGACCCACGGCAGCAGCACCGGCCACGGGCACGGGGAGGAGGGCCACGCGGCGGAGGAATCGGGCCACGACCACGGCTCCGAGGCCGGAACCGACCCGCACATCTGGCTCGACCCCGTGAAGTACGCCGAGGTCGCCCGTGGTGTGGGCGCCGCCCTGGCGAAGGCCGACCCGGCCCACGCCGCCGACTACACGAAGAACACCGACGCCCTGGTGAAGAAGCTCGGCGACCTGGACGCCGACTTCCGCGACGGCCTGAAGAACACCACCACCAAGACCTTCATCACCACCCACTCCGCCTTCGGCTATCTCGCCGAGCGGTACGGCCTGGACCAGGAGGGCATCTCCGGCGTCGACCCCGAGTCCGAGCCGAGCCCCGCCCGGATCAAGGAGATCCAGGACATCGCGAAGAAGGACAAGGTCAGCACCGTCTTCTTCGAGACCCTCGCGAGCGACAAGACCGCCAGGACCCTCGCGGACGACACCGGCCTGAAGACCGATGTGCTCGACCCGCTGGAAGGCATCACGGACAAGTCGAAGGGCGACGACTACCTCCAGGTCATGCGCGCCAACCTCGACGCGCTGCAGAAGGCCCTCGGCGCCAAGTGACCCCCGCACCCCAGGAGGTGTCCGCCATGGACGCGGAACCCGTCATCTCCGTCCGCGGAGCCTCCGCGGCCCTCGGCGCCCGGCCCGTGCTGCGCGGCGTCGACCTCACCGTGCACCGCGGCGAGGTCGTCGCCCTGCTCGGCGCCAACGGCTCCGGCAAGTCCACCGCCGTCCGCGCGGTCATCGGCCAGGTGCCGCTGACCGGCGGCACGATCGAGCTGTTCGGCACCGACCGGAAGCGGTTCCGCGACTGGGCCCGGGTCGGCTACGTGCCGCAGCGCACCACGGCCGCGGGCGGTGTCCCCGCCACGATCCGCGAGGTCGTCGCCTCGGGCAGGCTCGCCCGCCGCAGGTTCGGCCCGCCGGGCCGGGCCGACCGCGCCGCCGTCGACCGGGCCATCGAACTGGTCGGCCTCGCCGACCGCGCCCGGGACTCCGTCTCCGCGCTCTCCGGCGGCCAGCACCAGCGGGTCCTGATCGCCCGCGCGCTCGCCTCCGAACCCGAACTGCTGATCATGGACGAGCCGATGGCGGGCGTGGACCTCGCCAGCCAGGAGATCCTCGCCGCGACCCTGCGCGAACAGGTCGCGGGCGGCACCACGGTCCTCCTCGTCCTGCACGAACTGGGCCCCCTGGAGCCGCTGATCGACCGGGCGGTCGTCCTGCGCGACGGCTGTGTCGTCCACGACGGCCCGCCGCCGGAGGCCGTCGGACAGCACGCCCTGCCCGGCCACGACCACGTACATCCGCACGCGGCCGGTGAGCCGCTCCGCACGGGACTGCTGACCTGACCATGGAATTCCTCGAACCGGCCTTCATGCAGCGGGCGCTGCTCGCCGCCGTGCTCGTCGGCATCACCGCCCCCGCCGTCGGCCTCTACCTCGTCCAGCGCCGCCAGGCGCTGATGGGCGACGGCATCGGCCATGTCGCCATGACCGGAGTCGGCCTCGGCTTCCTCCTCAACTCCAGCCCCGTCTGGATGGCGACCCTGGTCGCCGTCGTCGGCTCGGTGGCGATGGAGCTGATCAGGGCGTACGGGAAGACCCGCGGCGACCTCGCGCTCGCGCTGCTCTTCTACGGCGGCATGGCAGGCGGCGTGCTGCTGATCAACCTGTCGCCGACCGGCTCCAACGCCAACCTCAGCTCGTACCTCTTCGGTTCGCTCTCCACGGTGTCCCCCGAGGACATCACCGCGATCGCGGTCCTCGCCGCCTTCGTCGTCCTGGTCACCGTCGGCCTGCGCCGCCAGCTCTTCGCGGTCAGCCAGGACGAGGAGTTCGCCCGGGTCACCGGTCTGCCGGTGCGCGCCCTGAACCTGCTGATCGCGGTCACCGCCGCGGTGACCGTCACGGTCGCCATGCGGGTCGTGGGCCTGCTCCTGGTCAGCGCCCTCATGGTGGTGCCGGTGGCGGCGGCCCAGCAGCTGACGAAGTCGTTCCGCGCGACCTTCGTCCTCTCGGTGGCGACCGGTGTCGTGGTCACCCTGACGGGCACGGTCACCTCGTACTACCAGGACGTGCCGCCCGGCGCGACGATCGTCCTGTACGCGATCGGGGTCTTCGTCCTGCTGACGCTGCTCGCCACACCGCTCGCCAAACGGCGGGCGCGCGCCGCCGAGGAGGCCGCGGCGGGCTGCGACGTACCGGTTCCGGCCACACGACGGCCGACGGACGACGTCAGGGTCTGATCACCCAGCCCTCGGGGGGCCGGGGTGCTGGCAGAATGGCGGGGGAAGACAAAGATTCAAGGAGGCCCCCGTGGTGACGGCAGGACCCCCCGTACGAGGCCGCTCGACCAGACAGCGGGCCGCCGTCTCGGCCGCGCTGAACGAGGTGGACGAGTTCCGCAGCGCCCAGGAACTGCACGACATGCTCAAGCACCGTGGCGACTCGGTCGGCCTCACCACCGTCTACCGCACCCTCCAGTCCCTCGCGGACGCGGGCGAGGTCGACGCGCTGCGCACCAGCGAGGGCGAGACGGTCTACCGCCGCTGCTCGACCGGTGACCACCACCACCACCTGGTCTGCCGCGTCTGCGGCAAGGCCGTGGAGGTGGAGGGGCCGATGGTGGAGCAGTGGGCCGAGACGATCGCCTCGGAGCACGGCTTCGTGAACGTGGCGCACACCGTGGAGATCTTCGGCACCTGCGCGGAGTGCGCGCGGAAGTGACCTGACGCGGTCGGGGCCCGTACCGGGTCGGTACGGGCCCTTCGCGCGTCCCCCGTCAGACGCGGGTGAGGTGCCGGTCCAGGAGCGCCCGCAGCCGGTCGGCGTCGGCCGGACCGGCGAGCCCGCTCTTGGGCAGGTAGGCGAAGCCGGTGGAGGCCCCCCGGGCGGTGAGGAGCACGAAGAGCCGGGGCGTCTCCACGTACCGGGGCAGCATCGGCCAGCGGATGACGGTGTCGGTGTCACGGGTGATCCACCGCCCGCCGCTCTCGTCGACCAGCGCCCGGCCCTCGCCCTGGCCGCGCACCGCCCGGAAGACGCTCCGGGCGGTCGTCACGGGAATCAGCTCCGCCGCGAGGACGGCGACCAGCCCGAGCCCGGCGAACAGGGCCGCGGTACGCGGCTCCGGCTCGGGCGGCAGCAGGGCCAGGGCCGCGGTACGCGGCTCCGGCTCGGGCGGCAGCAGGGCCAGGGCCGCGATCACGAGGGCGAGCGCACAGGCCCCCCGGGCCGTCCGGCGCAGCGCCCGCCACCAGGGGGCGGCCCGCAGCCTGATCCGCACGGCCTCGCTGACGTCTTCGTACAGGGGCGGGTAGACGAGTTCGAGCCCGTCCCACGCGGTGTCGCCGGTCGCTTCGCTCACGGCGGTGATCGTAACCGGGCCCGGCGGGGGCCCGGCCTGGGCGGTCAGGCCTTGTCGAGGACGGCCAGGTCGGCCGGGTCCACCCCGCCGAAACGCCGGTCGCGGGAGGCGTACTCGACACAGGCGCGCCACAGGTCGCGGCGGTCGAAGTCGGGCCACAGCACGTCCTGGAAGATCATCTCGGCGTAGCTGCTCTGCCAGATCAGGTAGTTGGAGGTGCGCTGCTCGCCGCTGGGGCGCAGGAAGAGGTCCACGTCCGGCATGTCCGGGTAGTACAGGTACTTCTGGAAGGTCTTCTCGTTGACCTTCGACGGGTCCAGCCTGCCCGCGGCGACGTCCTCCGCGAGCTTCTTGGCGGCGTCGGCGACCTCGGCGCGACCGCCGTAGTTGAGGCAGAAGTACAGGGTCATGGCGTCGTTGTCGACGGTCTGCTCCTGGGCGACCTGGAGCTCCTGGACGACCGACTTCCACATCTTGGGCATCCGGCCGACCCAGCGGATGCGGATGCCCAGTTCGTTCATCTCGTCGCGGCGGCGGCGGATGACGTCCCGGTTGAAGTTCATCAGGAAGCGGACCTCGTCGGGCGACCGCTTCCAGTTCTCGGTGGAGAAGGCGTAGAGGGAGAGGTTCTTGACGCCCATCTCCAGGCAGCCCTTGAGCACGTCGAGGACGACGCCCTCACCGACCTTGTGGCCCTCGGTGCGGGGCAGACCGCGCTCCTTGGCCCAGCGGCCGTTGCCGTCCATCACACAGGCGATGTGGTTCGGCACCAGCTCCGACGGGAGCTTCGGCGGGCGGGCGCCGGACGGGTGCGGCTCGGGGAGCTTGTACTCGCGGCGCTGCCGTCCGAGGATTCCGCGTCGTGCGATGGCCATGGCGATGGATCTCCTAGCTCTTCTCTACGTACCGCAGGGAGCGCAGGCCGCGCTCCAGGTGCCAGTGCAGATAGGCGGACACCAGCCCGCTGCCCTCCCTGACGTGACGCGGCTCGCACGCGTCCGCAGTCGCCCAGTCGCCCGTGAGCAGCGCGCTGAGCAGGCCGATGGCCTCCGCAGAGGGTACGACGCTTCCCGGCACCCGGCAGTCGGCGCAGACGACTCCGCCCGCGCCGACCGAGAAGAACCGGTTGGGGCCGTCGAGCCCGCAGCGGGCGCAGTCCCCGAAGCTGGGCGCGTAGCCGTTCACGGCGAGGGAGCGGAGCAGGAAGGCGTCGAGGACGAGGTGGGGGGCGTGCTCGCCCCGGGCGAGGGTCCGCAGTCCGCCCACGAGCAGCAGGTACTGCTGGACGGCGGGTTCGCCCTCGTGGTCGGTGAAGCGTTCGGCCGTCTCCAGCATGGCGGTGCCGGCGGTGTAGCGGGCGTAGTCGGTGACGATGCCGCCGCCGTAGGGGGCGATGGTCTCGCTCTGGGTGCAGAGGGGCAGGGTGCGTCCGACGAGTTCGCTCCCCCGGGCGAAGAACTGCACGTCGACGTGGGAGAACGGTTCGAGCCTCGCGCCGAACTTGGACTTGGTCCGCCGGACGCCCCGGGCCACCGCCCGTACGCGTCCGTGACCTCGGGTGAGGAGGGTGATGATGCGGTCCGCTTCGCCCAGCTTCTGGGTGCGCAGCACGATGCCGTCGTCGCGGAACAGGCTCATGGGCCCATTCTCGCGTACGGGAGGGGGCGCCGGGACCGGGGGTGCCGGGACCGGGACCGGGGGTGGCGGGACCGGGGGTGGCGGGTTCTCTCCGTCCGCACGGGAAGGGGTACCGGCCCCGGGGGCCCGTACGCCCGCGCCCACCCGGGTCCGCGCTCACGCCCGGGGCCGCGTCGGGGCGCTTCCGTCTCCACCGCACCGGCCCCGGGCATCCGGTCCGCGTCCGGTCAGGACACTTCGCCCCGGCTCCGCGCGTTCGCGTGCGCGGTGGCCGCGCTGATCCGCTCGGCGGAGGTGGCCTCCCGCACGCCTTCGGGCTCGACGTCCCATTCGCGTCCGCCGCCCAGCGGGCGGACCTGGACGTAGGGCCCCTCGTGGCCCATGACCCTTCCGACCCGCCCTGTGCGGATCTCCACGACGTACGACCCGATGGGCAGTGTCATGACCGGTTCTCCTCCCCGTGGGCGCCTTCTCCGTGTCTTCTCCCACCAACGTATGCCTTTCTGAATCCATTTCCCGCTTCGCCTCACCAGAGCGGAAGCGCATCCGTGGAATCAGCAGACCCGCAGGTCACGCAAGTGCCGTAGGAGTCAGGGAAGTTACCCTGTTCGAGCAGCCAATTCGAAAGCAGTGAGGGAATGCGGTGCGGGAAATCGAATGGGACGCGGAAAATTCACGCGCTTTTCGAACGGAGACGGAGCGGGCGCGGAACGGAGGCGGAACGGGCGCAGGAGGGGCGCGGACCGGGCGCGGGCCCGGCTCCGGCCACGCTTCCGACCGGACGGAAAGGGCGACGGCGGGCCCGGTCGGCACCTCCCCGCGGGACCTCCGAAACCTAGCCACCCTTGGAGAAGTCATAAGTTCGCCTTATGGGTCCATAGGCCGGGGGCGGGTACCGCCGCGCACCGTGCGATATTTAGGGTGACCTAAGTGTCGGCGGCTTCGCCGCCACGTCGTTTGCGAAGGGAACCCACTCATGCCCCGCCCCCTCCGGGTCGCGATAGTCGGCGCCGGCCCCGCCGGAATCTACGCCGCCGATGCGCTGCTGAAGTCCGAGGCCGCCGCAGAGCCGGGTGTGTCCATCGACCTCTTCGAGCGGATGCCCGCCCCCTTCGGCCTCATCCGCTACGGCGTCGCCCCCGACCACCCCCGCATCAAGGGCATCATCACCGCCCTCCACCAGGTCCTCGACAAGCCGCAGGTCCGCCTCTTCGGCAACATCGACTACGGCACCGACGTGCACCTGGACGACCTGCGCGCCTTCTACGACGCCGTGGTCTTCTCCACCGGCGCGATGGCCGACCGCCCGCTGAGCATCCCGGGCGTGGAACTGGACGGCTCGTACGGCGCCGCCGACTTCGCCTCCTGGTACGACGGCCACCCGGACGTCCCGCGCACCTGGCCGCTCCACGCGGAGAAGGTCGCCGTCCTCGGCGTCGGCAACGTGGCCCTCGACATCGCCCGCATCCTCGCCAAGACCGCCGAGGAACTGCTGCCGACCGAGATCCCCGCCAACGTGCACGAGGGCCTCAAGGCCAACAAGGCCGTCGAGATCCACGTCTTCGGCCGTCGCGGCCCGGCCCAGGCCAAGTTCAGCCCCATGGAGCTGCGCGAGCTGGACCACTCGCCGAACATCGAGGTCATCGTCAACCCCGAGGACATCGACTACGACGAGGGCTCGATCGCCGAGCGGCGCAAGAACAAGCAGACCGACATGGTCGCCAAGACGCTGGAGAACTGGGCGATCCGCGATGCCGGCGACCGCCCGCACAAGCTCTTCCTGCACTTCTTCGAGTCGCCCGTCGAGATCCTCGGCGAGGACGGCCGGGTCGTCGGCCTGCGCACCGAGCGCACCGAACTGGACGGCACGGGCAAGGTGAAGGGGACCGGCGCCACCACCGACTGGGACGTCCGGGCGGTCTACCGCGCGGTCGGCTACCTCTCCGACGAACTGCCCAAGCTGCCCTGGGACACCGCCAGCGGCACCGTCCCCGACCGGGGCGGCCGGGTGGTCGAGGAGACCGGCGAGCACCTGGCCTCCACGTACGTCACGGGCTGGATCCGGCGCGGTCCCGTCGGCCTCATCGGCCACACCAAGGGCGACGCCAACGAGACCGTGGCGAACCTCCTGGACGACTTCGCGAACGGGCGCCTGCTCGCCCCCGCCACCCCCGAGCCGGACGCGGTCGTGTCCTTCCTGGAGGGCCGGGGCCTCACGTACACGACGTGGGAGGGCTGGTACGCCCTGGACGCCGCCGAGAAGGCGCTGGGCGAGCCGCAGGGCCGCGAGCGCGTGAAGATAGTCGAGCGCGAGGACATGCTGCGCGCCAGCGGCGCCATCGGCTGACCTCCGCGCACGGCGGACCCCGCCCCGTGCGCACGACGGCTCCGGCCCCCGGCCCCCCCCCCCCCCGGGGGGGGGGGGGCGGGGGGCGGCGCCCCCGGGGGGGGGCGGGGGGGGGGGGGGGCGCCCGGGCCGGCCCCCCGCCCACGGCCCCCAGCCCGTGGCCACCCTCCCGGCCGCCCCCGCCCCCGGGCCCCCCCCCGCCCCCGCCCCCGCCCCCCCCCCCCCGGGGGGGGGCGGGGCCGGGGGCCGGAGCCGTCGTATGTGCCCGTACGGTGTCCGGGGCGCCGGTCAGGCCACCGTGCGCGCCGAGGCGAGGAGCCGGGCGACGTCGTCGGGGGCGAGCGCGAGCGCGTTCCCCACGGTGCCCAGGACCTCCTGCTCGGCCGGGCTGTAGACCCCGTCCGCGAGGGCGATCCGGGCGGCCCCGAGCAGCAGGGCCTCCCGTCCGGCGGGCGCCAGGTGCGGTGTGAGCGGCTCCAGGGCCTCGTGCAGCTCGATCGCGAGGAGCGCGCCCTCCGGGTTCACCTCGGGCATGAAGCGCCCGGTGTCGGCCTCCAGGGCCGCCACGAGGTCGACGAGCTGGACGGCCGTGCACTCGGCGAATCCGGCGGACCTGACCGCGCTCACGGCCCGGTCGAGGACCTCGCGCGAGTCGGTGCCGCCCGCCGCGAGGACGGCGAGGGCGACGGTGTGCACGGCGTCCCGCAGCATCGCGGAGAACCGGCCGGTCGTCGGGGAGTCCAGCACCTCCGTGCCGAAGTGCGTGTGGCAGGCGGCGCATTCGACGACCGGCCCCGTACACCCGCGGGGCAGGACCGGCACCCCGAGGACGGCGAACCGGCGGCGGCCGGTGCGCCGCCGGTAGTTGCGGTCGCCTCCGCACTCCTCGCAGAAGAACTCACCGTCCCCGACGGTGTTCCAGGAGGTGCGGATCCCGCATACGCCCACTTTCCCACCACGTGAATCCCGGGCAGACCGCACACGCACCTCCTCGACGGCCCGGCTGCACTGCCGGCGTTGGCGTGATGTTAGCCACATCCTCGATGTGGCGTCAGCACCCCGTCATGAGTTCGTCGTGCGGATGGCCGAGACACGTCACCGCTCAGGAAGTGCGGCGGCGGCGCTTTGCGAAGGCCAGGAAGCCTCCGCCGACGAGGACGGCGGCCGCCGCGGCGGCGATCGTGCCCGGTCCGATGGCCGAACCGGTCGAGGCGAGATCACCCTCCGGGGTGGCGGACGGCGCCGGGGTCGGCGTCGCGGCCGGGGCGGTGGTGGACTCGCCGGGGCCGGCCGGGGTGGACGGGGAGGCGGAACCGCCCGGCGTCTCGGAGGCGCTCGGCGTCGCGCCGCCCTCGCTGGGAGTGGCCGAGGGGGTGACCGTCGGGGTGGGGACGGTGGTCTCGGTGGGCTTCGGGGTCTCCGGGGTGACGACCGGGCCCGGCTTCGTCTCCTTGGGGAGGCAGCCGGTGAAGTTCATCTGGTGGGTCTCGGCGCCGGGGACGGTGTCGAGGGACCCGGCGATGACGGAGCCGTTGACGTGACCGGGGCCGTAGGCCGAGCTGCCCATGGAGACGGCCGCGTTGGGCGCGAGGATCGTGCCGGGCCAGGAGGTGTAGTTCTTCTTCACGCTCGTGGCCTCCGGGAAGTTCCACAGCAGCTTGGAGCGGACCTCCTTGAAGTCGGCGCTGCCGGAGGCGTAGTCGTCGATCACGAAGTTCTTCACCTGCGCGTCCCAGAGCCAGACGCTGGAGGTGGGGCGGGTGTGCATGTCGTACGAGCCGCCGACGACGTTCACCAGGGTGGAGGCGCCGGTGGGCACCTTGACGTAGATCTCGCCCGCCTTCTGGAGGTCGGCGGCGCTCACCGCGAAGACGTTCAGCCGGGCGTCGGTGCCGGTCAGCAGGAGGCTCCTGCCGTCCACGGCGGCCTCGCCGTTCGGCTTGACGCCCGCCCAGCCGGTGGACAGGGCGCGCAGCTCGGTGAACTCCTTGCCGAAGTCGATCGGCGAGGAGCCCTCCTTGACCTTGTCGCCGTCGACGCCGAAGCCCTGGCCGGGCGTGGAGCGGTTGACGACCTTCCCGGCTATGCCGGTGCCGTTGTCGAGGACGACCTGGTTGGCGTACAGGGTGCCGCCGACGACGAGGCTGTGGCCGCCGGGCAGCCGGGCGAGGTCGGCTGCGGTCAGCTTGTGGCCGATGGAGAAGCCCGAGGGCCTCTTGGGGTCGCCGAAGGTGGCGTCGCCGCCGACGGCGACCGCGCCCTCGGAGTCCGAGTGCCGGACGGAGTCCTTCTCGACGAACTCGGCGTAGTGGCCGGCGATGCCGAGCGGATTCGTCACACACTCCGCCGTGGTCGTGGCGGAAGCGACGGGGGCCCAGCCGAGGGCGGCACCGGTCACCGCGAGGGCGGCGGCCACGGCAGCGGTCGTGCGCATACGAAACTCCAGCTCAGGGGAGGTGCGAAAGGGGCGCGTGGGGGGATGTGCGGGGAGTGCGTGGGGAGTGTGTGGGGGATGTATCCGAAGGGACGCCCCGACTTTCCGCCATTCCCTGATCTACCGTCAACTCATCTCATATGGCGGTCAATCCGACATAGAGGGATCACTCACCTTAAGCGAAGCTGAAACTGTGACGCGTTTCACATGTGCCGCTGCCCCGCACCTGACGGAGAGGTACGGGGCGGCGACGGTGGGAAGCGTCAGCGGGCGGAGCGGTTGACCGCCGAGACGACCGCCTTCAGGGAGGCGCGGGTCGTGTTGGCGTCGATGCCGATGCCCCACAGGACCTTGCCGTCGATGGCGCACTCGATGTACGAGGCGGCCTGCGCGGAGGCGCCCTCGCTCATCGTGTGCTCCTGGTAGTCCAGCAGCCGGGCGTCGACGCCGACCGCCTGGAGCGCGGCGAAGAACGCGGAGATCGGGCCGTTGCCCGAGCCCGTCAGCACGGTCTCCGTACCGTCCACGACCGCCTCGACGGTCAGCGTGTCCGTGCCGTCGGTGTCCGAGGTGGACTGGCCGGAGCGGAGCTGCACACGGCCCCAGGCGTTGTCCGGGTTGGGCAGGTACTCGTCCTGGAAGACCGACCAGATCGCGGCCGGGGTGACCTCGCCGCCCTCGCTGTCGGTCATCTGCTGGATGATCCGGGAGAACTCGATCTGCATCCGGCGGGGCAGGTCCAGCTTGTGGTCGTTCTTCAGGACGTACGCGATGCCGCCCTTGCCGGACTGGGAGTTGACCCGGATGACCGCCTCGTAGGAGCGGCCCACGTCCTTCGGGTCGATGGGCAGGTACGGCACCGCCCACTCGATGTCGTCGACCGTCTTCCCCGCCGCGGCGGCGTCGGCCTCCATCGCGTCGAAGCCCTTCTTGATGGCGTCCTGGTGGGAGCCGGAGAAGGCGGTGTAGACCAGGTCGCCCGCGTAGGGGTGGCGCGGGTGGACCTCCATCTGGTTGCAGTACTCGCTGGTCCGGCGGATCTCGTCGATCTGCGAGAAGTCGACCTGCGGGTCCACGCCCTGGCTGAACAGGTTCATCCCGAGGGTCACCAGGTCCACGTTGCCGGTGCGCTCGCCCTGTCCGAACAGGCAGCCCTCGACGCGGTCGGCGCCCGCCATCAGCGCCAGCTCGGCCGCCGCGACCGCCGTGCCCCGGTCGTTGTGCGGGTGCACCGACAGGCACACGTACTCCCGGCGGGTCAGGTTCCGGGACATCCACTCGAACCGGTCCGCGTGGGTGGACGGCGTCGAACGCTCCACCGTGGCGGGCAGGTTGAGGATGATCTCGCGGCCCGGACCCGGCTGCCAGACGTCACAGACCGCCTCGCAGACCTCCAGCGCGAAGTCCAGCTCGGTGTCGGTGAAGATCTCGGGGCTGTACTGGTAGCCGAACACCGTCTCCGGGCCCAGCAGCTTCTCCGCGTACTCCATCACCAGCCGCGTGCCGTCCACCGCGATCTGCTTGATCTGCTCCTTCGAGCCGCGGAAGACGACCCGGCGGAAGGTGGGCGCGGTCGCGTTGTACAGGTGGACGGTGGCGCGCTTCGCGCCGATCAGCGACTCCACGGTCCGCTCGATCAGGTCCTCGCGGGCCTGGGTCAGTACGGAGATGGTGACGTCGTCCGGGATCGCGCCCTCTTCGATGATCGAGCGCACGAACGCGAAGTCCGTCTCGCCGGAGGACGGGAACCCGACCTCGATCTCCTTGTAGCCCATGCGGACCAGCAGGTCGAACATCTCTCGCTTGCGGGCCGGGGACATCGGGTCGATCAGTGCCTGGTTGCCGTCGCGCAGGTCCGTGGAGAGCCAGCGCGGAGCCCGGGTGATCCGCTGCTCGGGCCAGGTCCGGTCGGGGATCTCGACGGCCTCGTACCGGCCGTACTTGTGGATCGGCATCCCGGACGGCTTCTGCAGCCGCGTCGCGTTGGTGACGGGCGTGGGACGGCTGACGAAGGGGGACTGGGACATGGCGTTGGGCTCCTCGGTACAGCGGGAGGGGGTTCCCCCGTCCTTCACGGGACTCGGGGGAGGCCGACTGTCGAACGCAACACCAGGTCCCGCGGGGAGGGGGTCGGCCTACGACTACAGGCCCTCGCCGCGGCAGCTAAGGAGAAGCAGCCCGAAACGCATGATGTCCCGCAGCCTAGCCGAGGACGACGGAGGCGGACGTGCCGTTCCAGTATGCGGGACGGCCTCCACGTCAAGACCCAACGGTGACGCATCACTCCATTTCGCCAATTCCCGTCTCAGCCCGTGACAGCGGGGTCACGCAGTGCCACATTGCAGAGATGACCCACACTCCCGTCTTCTGCTCGATCATCCCGCCGCACGTCCTGGACAAGCTGGCCCGGGACGGGAACGACGCGGCCCTGCGCACCCTGGAGGCCGACGCCGCCCTGCGGACCCGCCGCCGGGTGACCGGTGTCCGGGACGTGGCCGCCCCGGCGCCCTCGGACTCCTCCAAGCCGAACCGCACGATCTACGACGCCGGGCACCAGGAGGTCCTGCCCGGCAGGAAGGTCCGCGGCGAGGGCGACGCGCCCGGCACCGACGCGACCGTGAACCGCGCCCACGCCGGTCTCGGTGCCACGTTCGACCTCTTCCGGGCGGTCTACGGACGGGACTCGCTGGACGGGGCGGGGCTGCCCCTGCACGCGAGCGTCCACTACGGCGAGCGGTACAACAACGCCTTCTGGGACGGCCAGCAGATGGTGTTCGGCGACGGGGACGGGGACCTCTTCCTCGACTTCACCATCCCGGTGGACGTCATCGGGCACGAACTCACCCACGGCTTCACCCAGCACACGGCGAACCTGGAGTACTACGGCCAGTCGGGCGCCCTCAACGAGTCCGTCTCCGACGTCTTCGGCGTCCTGGTCAAGCAGCACGCCCTCGGCCAGAGCACCACCCAGGCCGACTGGCTGATCGGCGCGGGGCTGCTCGGCCCCGGAGTCGACCACGGCACGGCGCTGCGCTCCATGAAGGCGCCGGGCACCGCGTACGACGACGACGTCCTCGGCAAGGACCCGCAGCCCGGCCACATGGACCACTACGTCCGCACCAGCCGGGACAACGGCGGCGTCCACATCAACTCCGGCATCCCCAACCACGCCTTCTACCTGCTCGCGACCGAGCTGGGCGGCAACGCCTGGGAGCGGGCCGGGCAGATCTGGTACGACGTGATGACCGGCGGGACCCTCACCCCCGAGGACCGGTTCGCGGAGTTCGCGGCGGCCACCGTGGCGGCGGCGCGCGCCCGGTACGGCGACGGGACGGAGCTCCAGGCCGTCCTGAAGGCCTGGTCCGCGGTCGGGCTGCCGTCCGACTGATCCGGCTGGTACACAGGTCCCATGCGGATTCGAGTGCGGCGCACGGGCGGTTTCGCGGGGATCGAGCGGTCGGCGGAGGTGGACACCGGCGCACTGGCGGACGCCGCCGAGTGGCACGCCCTCGCCGACCGGGTGCTCGCGGACGGCGACGACACGGGCCGGGGCGTCCCGGACGGCTTCCGGTACGAGATCACCGTCGACGGCCGCACGGTCCACTGCGGCGACCCGCGGCTGACCGAGGCGCAGCGGACCCTCATCACGAGGGTCCTCAAGGAAGGCGCGTAGTCGAGAGGGACGGCGCGCGCCGCGCGCGGGCGCCGCCGAACGCCGGGCCCCCCATGTCGCCCCATATCGCTCTGTTGTTCGAAGGCCGGGCCGTGTCCTGCGAGGATGGCGCCACCTCCGTCAACCCCGCGAAAATGGAGCACACATGAACGACAGTCAGCTCGGCCGACGCGGCTTCCTCTCGTTGAGCGGTGTCGCCGCCCTGTCCGTCGCCGGGATCGGGGCGACCGCCGCAACCGCGAGCGCGGTGGGCCCGCGCACCGGGGCGACGGGCGCCGCCCTGGCACTGCCGCCGTCGAAACTGATCCGGGTCGAGGGCAACACCGGCCCGGCCTACTTCCGTGAGAAAGCCGTGCAGCGGGGGACGGTCATCCAGTCCCTCGGCTTCGACAACGTCAACCGGCGTCTCTACTTCGCCCAGCTCATCGGCGGCGGACTCCAGCTCGCGGGCGAGTCCGCGCCGGTCCCCGCCGCCACCCGCGACCTCCACGGCGACCTGGCGATCACCGAGTGGACCCTCGGCCCCGACACGGCGGAGGGCGCCGGAAGCGCGAGCCTCACGGGCCACATGTATCTGCGGGGCTTCGGCCACGGCGTCGGCATCGGCGTCGAGCCGTCCGGGAGCGGCACCTACCTGTGGACCGAGGTCGACGCCGTCCAGGACACCGAGGAGGGGACCAGCCGGGGGCGGCGCCTCTGCCGCTTCAAGTTCAGCAGTTCCCACACGCCCCTGGACGCCACCAGCACCTCGCTCCAGAAGTTCACCCCCGTACCCGGCAGCGTGAACAACACCGCGGGCGTCGACCCGCTCAACAACCGCCTGGTGGTCCGCTACAGCCTGAACGGGATGCGCTACCGGATCTTCGACCTGGCGGCGGCGCGGGCGGGCGACTTCGGCGCGCCGCTGGCCGAGATCGCCGAGCCCGCGGTCCAGATCGACCGCGACCTCTACGGAAAGCCCTCGTTCCAGGGGTACGCGGTGGCCGGCCAGTACCTCTACATGCTGCACGGCAACTCGTACGGCTACACCCAGGACCATGACGGCGATCCGTCCACTCCCAAGATCGTCATCTCCCCGCCGGGCGTGGGGAACACCCACCTCACCTCGGTGGACCTGAACACCGGCCAGATCATCAGGACCTTCCACTCGAAGGCGGGCTACACGCTGCCGTTCCGGGAGCCGGAGGGCCTGGCCGTCCAGATCCCGAAGGCGTCCGAGCCCGAGGTGTTCCGCCTCTGCATGGGCTTCGCCTCGGGGGACACCCCGGGCCAGCGCACGGCCTCGGTCTACTACAAGGACTCGCTGATCCAGCCGTAGGGCGGGACGGCACGACGTCACCGCAGGGCGGCGTCACGGCATGAGAAGGGGCCGCGTCCGGGGAGAAGTCCCGGGCGCGGCCCTCGTCGCGGTCCGCGCCCCTTCCGGGGCCCGTCGCTAGAAGCCGAGCTTCCGCAGCTGCTTCGGGTCGCGCTGCCAGTCCTTGGCGACCTTCACGTGCAGATCGAGGAAGACCGGGGTGCCGAGCAGCGCCTCGATGTGCTTGCGGGACTTCATGCCGACCTCCTTGAGGCGGCTGCCCTTCGGGCCGATGATGATGCCCTTCTGGCTGGGGCGCTCGATGTACACGTTGGCGTGGATGTCGAGCAGCGGCCGGTCCGCCGGGCGGTTCTCGCGCGGGATCATCTCCTCGACGACCACCGCGATCGAGTGCGGCAGCTCGTCCCGGACGCCTTCGAGGGCGGCCTCGCGGATCAGCTCCGCGACCATGACCTGCTCCGGCTCGTCGGTGAGGTCGCCCTCCGGGTAGAGCGGCGGGGACTCGGGGAGCAGCGGGATCAGCAGGTCGGCGACGAGCTGGACCTGCTTGTCGCCGACGGCCGAGACGGGCACGATCTGCGTCCACTCGAAGCCCAGCTCCTTGCCGAGCTGGTCGATCGCGATGAGCTGCTCGGCGAGGGTCTTGGAGTCGACCAGGTCGGTCTTGGTGATGATCGCGATCTTGGGGGTCTTCTTGATCCCGGCGAGTTCCTTGGCGATGAACCGGTCGCCGGGTCCGAGCTTCTGGTCGGCGGGCAGGCAGAAGCCGATCACGTCGACCTCGGCCCAGGTGGCGCGGACCACGTCGTTGAGCCGCTCGCCGAGGAGGGTGCGCGGCTTGTGGAGGCCCGGGGTGTCGACCAGGATCAGCTGGGCCTCGGGGCGGTGCACGATGCCCCGGACGGTGTGCCGGGTGGTCTGCGGCCGGTTCGAGGTGATGGCCACCTTCTGACCGACCAGAGCGTTCGTGAGGGTGGACTTGCCCGCGTTGGGGCGGCCGACGAAGCAGGCGAAGCCGGCCCGGTGGACGGCTTCGGATTCTTGGTTGCGAGCGCTCATGGAGGCCATTGTCCCCGATGAGCGCCCGCCGTACGCACTCAGTGCGTGCCCACGGGTACCGGAGCCTCCTCCACGGGGTCCGTACGGGGGTCCCGGCGGGCCGTCCCGCGGCGGCGGAGCCGCAGGCCGAGGACGGTGGCGGCGCCCGCCGCGAGGAGGGCGCAGAGGGCGGTCCAGGGCACGGCGAGGAAGGAGACGGTGCCGGTCTCCCGTACGTCCTTCGCGGTGGCGGTGAGGGTGATGTCCCCCCGGTCGAACTGGGGGGAGCCGTTCCACCGCGCGGTGAGCCGGATCTTCTGCCGGGGCAGCAGTTCGGCGGGCACCCCGGTCAGGCCGCGGGCGAGGAGGGTGCGGCCGAAGAGCCCCTCGGCGCGGAGCGCGACCTCGGGGCTGAGGGTGACGTTGCCCCGGTTGTGCAGGGTGTACGAGACGAGGGCGCTGCCGTCGCGGGTGCCGGGGACCAGCGGCAGGTCCTGGTCGAGGGTGATGTCCTCGACGGCGAGGGCGGGCACGGTCGGGCCGGTGACCCGGAGGTAGACGCGGGCGGCGACGGCCCGCTGGACGCCGACGGCGACCGTGCCCCCGGTGGCGGGCCCGATCCGTTCGTCGAGGGCGACGAGGGCGCCGGGGTGGTCGCCGGGGTCGGCGTCGGCGGGGACGGTCAGCGTGTAGGGGACGGTGACGGCGGAGCGGGGCGGGACGGTGATCCGGGTCTTCTCTGGGGTGATCCAGGCTCCGGCACCGGTCTGCCTCTCCTGCCGGGTGCGGACGGCGAAGCCGCCGTCGCGGTCGGTGTTGTAGGCGTCGGCGCCGTAGAGCCGGAAGGTCAGCGGGCCGTTCGTCCGGTTGGTGACGGTGACCCGGTCGGTGACGGTGGCGCCCGGGTCGGCGGTGAGGAAGAAGTAGGGGCGGCTGCCCGGCCGGGCGGACGCCGGATAGACCGCCCATTCGCCGTTCTCCGCCGCCCCGGCGCGCGGCGCGAGGCCCAGGAGCAGGAGGAGGGCGCTCAGGAGGAGGGCGTACGGCTTGACGCGGAGGACGTACGGTTCGACGCGCACGGTGCGGAACCTCCCGGGGTGCGGATCGGCGGCGGACCGGCCGGGTGCGCGCCCGGCCCGCCGTGCGGTCAGGACAGGGTCAGCGTGAGCACGCCCGCGTACGATCCGGGCGCGGTGAACGCCGGGACGTCGAGGGAGAGGCCCGCGTCGACGGTGAACTCGCCGCCCGTGAGGGCGCCGTTCGGGGTGGAGGCGAGGGTCGCGCCGCCGCTGCCGACGGGTCCTGCGGACCCGGCCGCGCAGGTGCTGGGGCTGCCCGCCTTGGCGGTGCAGGACGGGGTCCAGCTGAGGTTCCCGGCGCCGAGGGAGCCGCCGGGGCCGGTGAAGTCGGTGACCTTGCCGGTGAGGGACCAGCCCGCGGGGCCGCCGCGGAAGTCCTTGACGGTCACGGTCTGGAGGTTGCCGGTGGCGGCGCCGCCCTGGCCGAAGTCCACGGCGGAGAGCTGCACGGCGTCGCCCGCCTGGGTCATGGACAGTTCGCCCGCCGTGACGGACGCGGTGATCCGCTGGCTGCCCGGCGGATCGGGGGTGTCGTCGACGACGGTGTAGGCGGCCGGGCCCGCGCCCTTCTCGGCGTTCCAGGAGGCGCCCTCGTAGGCCACGATCCCGGTGGTCGCCTTGTCGTTGACCTTGAGGCGGGCCGCGAAGGAGCCCTCGCTGTCGGTGGTGACGGTCATCCGGTCGGCGGTCTCGGCCGCTCCCGCGCGGCCGACGACGGTGACGTCGGTGAGCGGAGTGAAGCGGGAGCCGTTGACGGTGACCCGGACGCCGGGGGCGCCGGAGGGCGTCTCCAGCTGGAGGGCCCGGGTGTTGGGGCTGGTCACCGGGCTCGCGGTGACCGTGTCGGAGACCGGGGCGGGCGGGTCGAGGACCGTACAGGGGGTGTCCAGCTCCATGATGTAGCTGGTGTGGATGTTGTAGTCGCCGGGCGACAGGGTGATCGTTCCGGCCTGGGTGACCGTGAAGGTGCCGGTCATGGAGAAGGCCGGGAAGGAGCCCTTGCCGGGGACCGGCGGGTTCTTCTTGGGGCCGGTGACGGTGACGGCGCCGCTCTGGGCGCCGCCGAGGACGACCTTGCCGCTGGGCGTCATGATGTCGGCCGGGAGGGCGAGGTCGACCGGGTTGGACGCGGCGGGCTTGGTGATCGTGTAGGTGACGGTCACGACGTCGCCGACCTTGGGGCTGCTCTTGTCGACCGAGACGAGGGCGGTGGTGGTGCCCTGGATGGGCGGGATGCCCGCGATCGGCGGCGGGATGCAGCGGGTCTGGTACTGCACCTCCACGGAACTGCTGGTCGCACCGGCGGGGGTGGCGAGCGCGCCGCCGCCCGCGAACGCGAGGGCGGTGGCGCCGAGGACGGCGGTCCAGCGCCGTCTTCGGACGGCCGCCCGGGATCGGGTGAGTGCCATGGTGTGCCCCCTCCTGAGGAATGAGTGGGCGCCATTGACGGCCGTCGGTGAAGAGAAGTCAAGGCACGCGGGAGACATCGACTGATGTCCCGTCAGATACTGTCAAGATCGTCCCGGCCGGGACTTTTCGCAGGTCACCGGCGGGACGGCCGGAGCCGGAACACGACGGAGACCGGTGCCGCCCGAGGGCGACACCGGTCCGGGGCGGAGCGTGCTCGGCTAGAAGACGAACGGGCCGGGCGTCTGCGAGGTGACGGCGTCGCAGTTCACCGTGACCCCGAAGATCACCATCTTGAGGGCGACACCCGCGAAGTACGAGTTGAGGCTGTCGCCCGAGGCCACGGTCCCGGCGAGCGGACCGATCTTCACCGTCCCGCCGGCGGGGAGCGCCGGGTTCTTCTTGCCGGTGAAGACCCGGGTGCCACCGCCGCCCTTGGCCATCGTCAGCGTCGCGCCGATCTGGTCGGCGCCGACCGCGATCGGCGTCGTGATGCCCGAGGTGAGGGTGATGGTCGCGGCCGTGCCGCTCTGCGTGGCGGCGAGGGTGGCGGTGCCGCCGCCCCAGCTGCCGCAGTCGTACGTCGCCGTGGCCGAGCCGGGCGAGACGGCGGCGGCCGACGGGGCGAAGGCGAGTCCGGCGGCGGCGAGGCCCCCGGCGAGGACCGCGACGGTCCCCGTGGTGCTTCTTCTTCTCATGGCTAGTTCGAACCCCTTCCGATGACGAACGCAGGGGTGCGGACACTGCGTGGAGGACGAGAGATCTGACGGTCCGTCGGGCGGACCGGTGTTCATTGAGACGCAGACCGCCGGGGAAGGCAAGAGAAGACGCGGTGATCGTTCACAAGGACACAAGACGGAGGGGCCCGGCACACCACCGGGCCCCTCCGTGTCCTGTTCTCGCCGTACGGCCCCACCGCCGGGCCGGGCCGTCCGCGCGGCCGTCCGTCACGACCGTGCGCGCGGCCTTCCCGTACGGCCGTCCACGCGGCCTTGCGTACGTTCTTCACGCGGCCTTCCCGTACGGCCGTCCACGCGGCCTTCCGTACGGCCGTCCCGCACCGCGCCGCGGGAACCCGCGCCCGGACGGGACGCGTTCAGCCCGCCGTGACCGCCGCGCGCAACTGCCCGTCGGGACCCGCGAGCAGCACCGGGGTCTCCGGGCCGCCGAGGTCCCGGACCGCCGCCCGGTCCTCGTCCGACGCGGCCTGCGCGCTCGACACCACGGCCGCCGCCTCCAGGGACCGGGCCCCGCTGGCCACCGCCATCGCGACGGCGGTCCGCAGCGCGCTCAGCCGGAGCGACTCCAGCTCCACGGTCCCCGCCACGTACGTCCGACCGGTCTCGTCGCGCACCGCGGCGCCCTCGGGCACACCGTTGCGGGCGCGGGCGCTGCGCGCCAGCGTGATGATCTTCAAGTCCTCGGCGCCGAGGTCGCCGTGCTCGCTGCTGAGTGTCATGCCCCTGAGCATAGGTCCGCCCCGGGGATCAGCCCGCGACCGGGTACATCGCCCCCCGGCGCCCCTCCGGTGACGCCAGCCACTCCAGCTTCTCCACCGTGTGCGCCTCCGGCAGCGGCGTGTGCAGCACGATCACCAGGTCCGGCCGGGCCGGGACCCGCAGCTGGGTCGCCTCCATCATCAGGGTGCCCGCCAGCGGATGCTCCAGCTCCTTGCGGTTCTGGCCGCCCGGCCTGACGTCCTGCCGCTCCCACAGCTCCGCGAACTCCGGACTCAGCTCCTTGAGCCCCTCGACCACCACCCGGAACCCCTCGTCCTCCGGGGACTCCGAGCAGGCCGAACGGAACTGCGCGACGACCTTCGGCGCGCTCCGCGCCCAGTGCGCCGCCCGCGTCCGGTACAGCGGATCGGTGAAGAAGCTCACCAGGCAGTTCTGCGGGACGCCCGGCCGCATCCCCAGCACGATCGCCGCCGCGTCGTTGTGGACGACCGTGTTCCAGTAGGCGTCCATGATGTGCGCGGGGAACGGCGTCCACGCGTCGATCAGCCGCCGCAGCCCCTCGCACATGTCCAGGTCCTCCGGGGCGGTCTCCGCGACCGGCGGGTTCAGCGCCGCCAGGACGTACAGATGGCGCCGCTCCGCCGGGCTCAGCCGCAGCACCCGCGCCACCGAGTCCAGCACCTGCGGCGAGACCGTGATGTCCCTGCCCTGCTCCAGCCACTGGTACCAGCTGGCCCCGACACCCGCGAGGACGGCCACCTCCTCCCGGCGCAGCCCCGGGGTCCTGCGGCGCCCGCCGTCCGGCAGCCCCGCCTCGGCCGGGCTCACCCGGGCCCGGCGGCTCATCAGGAACTCACGGAGCTGCCCCAGCCGGTGCTGCTTCGCGGTGACGCTCTCGACGGCGGTGGCCACGTACTTCCCCCTGGATGCGTGGTGATGCCCGGTCGTGCCTCGTGGTGCCCGGTCGTGCCTGGTCGTGCCTCGTGGTGCCCGGTCGTGCCTGGTCGTGCCTCGTGGTGCCCGGTCGTGCCCGGTCGTGCCTGGTGGTACGGCCAACAGGATAAGTTCCCGCTCCCCACCGTTGTTCCCGGACACCGAAGGTGGGGACATGCCGACCCTGACCTCCGCCGAGGCCCCCGCCCGGAACCCCGCCCCCGCTCCCCCGGCCCTCACCGGCCGCACCCGGCTCGTCCTCTTCGTGCTGTGCGCCGCCCAGTTCATGGTGGCGCTCGACTTCTCCGTACTGAACGTCGCCCTGCCCGTCCTCGGCGCCGACCTCGGCCTCGACCGGACCGCCCTCCAGTGGGCCGTCACCGCCTTCGCCCTGCCCTCGGGCGGCTTCCTGCTGCTCTTCGGCCGCGTCGGCGACCTCTACGGACGCAAGAAGCTGTTCCTCGCCGGGCTCACCCTCTTCGGCGCGGCCTCGCTGCTCGCCACCTTCGCCTGGGACCCGGCCTCCTTCCTCACCGCCCGCGCCCTCCAGGGCCTCGGCGCCGCCGCGATCGTGCCCACCGGCATGTCCCTGCTGACCACCACCTTCCCCGAGGGCCCGCTGCGCGACCGGGCGCTCGGCATCTCCGGCACCCTGCTCTCGCTCGGCTTCACCGTCGGCATGGTCCTCGGCGGCGTCATGACCGACACCCTCGGCTGGCGCTCCACCATGGGCCTGCTCGCCCTCTTCAGCGCGATCGTGCTGCCGCTCGCCCCCCGGCTGCTCCCCGAGTCCCGCACCCCCGAACGGCCCCGGCTCGACGTGCCCGGCGCGGTGACCGTCACCCTCGGACTGCTCTCCCTGATCTACGCCCTGTCCACGGCCGCCGAGCGCGGCTTCGGCGGCGCGGACGTCCTGGTCACGCTGGTGGCGGGCGTACTGCTGCTCGGGCTGTTCGTGCGGGTCGAGTCCCGCGCGGCGGCGCCGCTGGTCTCGCTGCCGATGCTGCGGCGGCCCACGGTCGCCTTCGGCAACCTGGGCGGACTGGTCACCTTCTCGATGATGTCGACCGTCGTCTTCGTCCTCACCCTGTACCTCCAGGACACCCTGGGCCTCTCGGCGTTCGCCACCGGCCTGGTCTTCGGTGTGCAGGGCGTGATGTCCGTGATCGCGGGAACACTGGCGCCGAAGCTGATCGGCCGGATCGGCGCCCGCCGCGTCCTCGTCGGCTCGCTCGCCGGACAGGGCCTGCTGACCGCCGCGCTGCTCGGGCTCGGCCGGGAGTCGGGCGCGGTCCTGGCGACCGTCGCGGTCTCACTGGCGTCGATGTGCCACCTCGGCGCGATCATCGCGTACGGGCTGACCGCCACCTCCGGCGTACCCGACGGGAAGCAGGGCCTGGCGACCGGACTGGTGACCACCACCCAGCAGGTCGGCCTCACGATCGGCATCCCGCTGCTCGGGGTCCTCGCCACCACCGGCGGCGACCTGTACGGCGGTGTCCGCACCGTCCTCGTCCTGGACGCGGCCATCCTGCTCGGCGCCGCCGCCCTGGTGGGCCTCGGACTGCGGCGCCAGTGACTCAGGGGCGGTCGAGGCGGAGCCGTACCGCGCGGGGAAGACCGGCGACCACGAGGTCGTACGAGTCCTCGACGAGCTCCCGGACCATCCGGTCCGGGAGCTCTCCCACGCTCACCGTGTTCCAGTGCCGCTTGTTCATGTGATAGCCGGGCGCGACGCCGGGGTGCTCCTCGCGGAGCCGTACCGCCTCGTCCGGATCGCACTTGAGGTTGACCCGCAGCGGCTCGGAGTCCAGCGCCGAGAGCGCGAACATCTTCCCGGCGACCTTGAAGACGGAGGTCTCCGGGGTGAACGGGAACTCCTCCGTCGCGTCGTTGAGGTCCAGGCAGAAGGCGCGCAGCTCGTCGGGGGTCACTACGGGGTCTCCTCCGGTTCCAGGGGTTCCACCAGAACGGTGACGATCTTGTTCCGGCGGCCGGCCGGGGACTCGGCCGTCAGCCGCAGCGAACGCCCGTCCGGCAGCTCCACGACCGCCTTCGCGCCCGCGATCGGCACCCGGCCGAGCGCCTTCGCGAGCAGACCGCCGACGGTCTCCACGTCCTCGTCGTCGTACTCGTCGGGCCCCAGGCCGTACAGCTCGCCGAGGTCGCCGATGTCGAGCCGGGCGGTCACCCGGTGACGGCCCCCGCCGAGGTCCGTGACCGGCGGCAGCTCCCGGTCGTACTCGTCGGTGATCTCCCCGACGATCTCCTCCAGGATGTCCTCGATGGTGACGATGCCCGCCGTGCCGCCGTACTCGTCGATGACGACGGCGACGTGGTTGCGCTCCAGCTGCATCTCGCGCAGCAGGTCACCGGCGTTCTTGGTGTCGGGGACGAAGGCGGCGGCCCGCATCGCCGTCGACACCAGGTCCGCCTCGGACTCCCGGTTGATGTGCGACTTCCTGACCAGGTCCTTCAGATACACGATGCCGACGATGTCGTCCTCGTTCTCCCCGGTGACCGGGATGCGCGAGAAACCGGAGCGCAGCGCGAGGGTGAGGGCCTGACGGATCGTCTTGTACCGCTCGATGCAGACCAGGTCGGTCCGGGGCACCATCACCTCCCGCACGAGGGTGTCGCCCAGCTCGAAGACCGAGTGCACCATCCGGCGCTCCTCGTCCTCGATCAGCGACTCGCTCTCGGCGAGGTCCACCAGGGCCCGCAGCTCCGCCTCGGAGGCGAAGGGACCCTTGCGGAAGCCCTTGCCCGGTGTCAGCGCGTTGCCGATGAGGATCAGCAGCTGCGGGATCGGCCCCATGATCCGGGCCAGCGGCAGCAGCACGTACGCGGCGGCCGTCGCCGTGTTCAGCGGGTGCTGGCGGCCGATCGTACGGGGCGAGACGCCGACGGCCACATAGGAGACGAGGACCATCACCGCGATGGCGACGAGGAGCGCCTCCCAGGTCTCCGGGAAGGCTTCGAGGCAGACGTACGTGACGAGGACGCCCGCCGCCGTCTCGCAGGCGACGCGCACGAGGAGCGCCACGTTGAGGTAGCGGGTGGGGTCCGAGGCGACCTGGGCGAGCTTCTCCGCCCCGCGCCGCCCGGACCGTACGGCCTCGGCGGCGCGGAAGCTGGAGACCCGGGCCAGACCGGCCTCGGCGCACGCGGCCAGCCAGGCCACGACGACCAGGGCGACCGCCCCGAGGATCAGCGAGACGTCCATCGGGTCAGGAGACGGTCGGCGCCGGGGACGGGCCGGTCAGGCCCTTCTCCGCGCGCCAGCCGTCGACGATCGCCGCCTGGAGGCCGAACATCTCGGCCTTCTCGTCGGGCTCCTCGTGGTCGTAGCCGAGGAGGTGCAGCACCCCGTGGACGGTGAGCAGCTGGAGCTCCTCGTCCATGGAGTGCTCGGTCGGCGCGTCCTTGCCCTGCTGGGTGGCGACCTCGGGGCAGAGCACGATGTCACCGAGGAGGCCCTGCGGGGGCTCCTCGTCCTCCTTCGACGGCGGGCGCAGCTCGTCCATCGGGAAGGACATGACGTCCGTCGGTCCGGGCAGGTCCATCCACTGGATGTGGAGCTGCTCCATCGCCTCCGCGTCCACCACGATCACCGAGAGCTCGGAGAGGGGGTGGATGCGCATCCGGGCGAGCGCGTAGCGGGCGATGTCGAGGATCGACTGCTCGTCGACCTCGGTCCCGGACTCGTTGTTGACGTCGATCGACATGGTGCTCGTGTACTACTTCCCGTTGCGGCTGTCGTACTGCTCGTACGCGTCGACGATACGGCCGACGAGCCGGTGCCGGACGACATCCTGCGACGTGAGCGACGAGAAGGCGACGTCCGGGACCCCTTCGAGGATGTCCCGCACCTGCCGGAGCCCGCTCTTCGCCCCGTTCGGCAGGTCGACCTGGGTGATGTCACCGGTGATGACGATCTTCGAGTCGAATCCGAGCCGGGTGAGGAACATCTTCATCTGCTCGGGGCTGGTGTTCTGGGCCTCGTCGAGGATGATGAACGCGTCGTTGAGGGTGTTGTGCGTCAGCAGGTAGTCCTGTGTGACGTACAGCGAGTCCTCGGCCGCGACCTGGATGCAGACCGTCTCCTCGCGCCCGGCGGGCTCGATGGAGTCGATGAACCGCATCGGCCGGCCGCCGCCTCCCGCAGCCCGGTAGGCGTCGCGCTTGCGGGCGAGCCGGAAGGGCTCGATGCCCTCGGGGAGGCGGATGTCGACGACATGGGCGTCATGGCGGTGCTTGCCCAGGGCAGTGCCCTGGGGCCGTCCCTCCGCCGCCCGCCGTCGCGTGTAGGCGACGCCGCCGAGGGACTGGACCAGCGCGATCACGTCGTCACGGAGCATGATCGAGGTGCTCGTGTACTGGATCCGGCAGGTGCGGTCCTTCTGCGTGACCGGGCCGCCGTCGGAGTCGAGGAGTCCCTGGAGCACGGCGAGGCGGACCTCGGCCGTGTTGTACAGGTAGTCGTCGGGAACGAACGTGGAGTGCGAGCGCGTACCGATCAGGTCGAGCTGCCGCAGCACTCCGGTGACCGGGTTCTCCGTGGTCATGACGTCGCCGGGGGCGGCGATCCGGTTCAGGACGTAGTCCGGTCCTCCCTTGGCGTGTACGGCGATGCCGGGCAGGGCCGCTTCCAGCGCCTCGGCGAGTTCACGGTCCTCGCTGGAGAACGACGGCGTGGTCGAGCCGGTCAGGCAGCCGTCCCCGAGCAGCAGTCCCAGTGCGTAGGGGTCCATCGGGACCTCGCGCTCGGGCAGGGCCACGGGTGCGGTCAGCAGCGGCAGTTCGTACCTGTGGGCGTGCGCGGCCCGCAGGTCGCCGATCATGTCCTGGGTCTCCAGGACCCGCCACGGCTTGTCGCGCCGCTTGTCGGAGGCCGTACGGACGGTCCAAAGGTGTTCGCCGCAGCACAGGGTCCAGGAGCCGTCCTGGGCGCTGACGCGGTAGACGTCCTTCTCCCCCTGGGGGTAGACGCCGAGCACCGGGGTCGGCTCGCCGTCAGATCCGATGACCAGGTCGCCCACCTCCAGGTCGCCGATGGGGCGCCAGCCGTCCGGCGTCAGGACGTTGGTGAAGACGGGCTGGGCACGTCCCCGCATGTAGGCCAGGGGGGCGACCTCGATCGTGCCGCTCGCCATCAGTTTGGGGATGGAGTCGGGGTCGAGCATGTCGTGCAGCGCGTCGTAGAGCGGGCGCAGGTAGGGGTCGATCTTCTCGAAGAGGGTGCCGGGCAGGAAGCCGAGGCGCTCGCCCGCCTCGACGGCGGGGCGGGTCAGGATGATGCGGCTGACCTGCTTGGACTGGAGGGCCTGGACCGCCTTGGCCATGGCCAGGTAGGTCTTTCCGGTGCCCGCGGGGCCGATGCCGAAGACGATGGTGTGCTTGTCGATGGCGTCGACGTACCGCTTCTGGTTGAGCGTCTTGGGGCGGATCGTGCGCCCCCGGTTGGAGAGGATGTTCTGGGTGAGCACCTCGGCGGGGGTCTCCTCGTCGCTCCCCGAGCCGTTCTCCCCGGCCCTGAGCATGGCGATCGAGCGTTCCACTGCGTCCTCCGTCATCGGCTGACCGGTGCGGAGCACCAGCATCATCTGGTCGAACAGGCGCTGGATCAGGGCGACCTCCGCCGCGTCGCCGACCGCGCTGACCTGGTTGCCCCGGACGTGGATGTCGGTCTTCGGGAACGACCGCTCGATCACGCGGAGCAGTGCGTCGCCGGAGCCGAGCAGGCTCACCATCGGATGCTTGGCGGGGACGGCGAAGTGGACGCGGGCCTGTCCGGGCGCCCCGTCCTGGGGCGATCCGTCACGGGCTGTGGGTGTCTGAGTCATGGGCCGGCACTGTGGCCTGCGCATACCTCCTGTTGCGGGGTTCTCGCCGCTCGACAACCTCTGATCCTCAAGCCTACGACCTGGGTGCCACGGGGCCGTAGTGGTTTAGCGGTTCGTCGTACGGACCGCTCAGGTGTGGGCGGCGCGGAAGCCGATGGTGGGTACCGCGCGGCGCGGCGGCCAGGCGCGCGCGGGGGCGGGCAGCAGCCGTTCGAGGAAGGCGTAGCGGGCGCGCAGGGCCTCCGGGTCCTGGCCCTCGTGGTGCTGGGCCCGCTGCCACCAGGCGGCGATCTCGCCCCAGGTCGGGGCGGAGAGGGAGCCGCCGAACTCCTGGACGGAGAGGGCGGCGGTGAGTCCGGCGAAGGCGAGCCGGTCGGCGAGGGGCCAGTCGGCGAGGGTGCCGGTGACGAATCCGGCGACGAAGACGTCCCCGGCGCCGGTCGGGTCGAGGGCGGCGACCCGGATGGCGGGGACCTCGGCGGTCTCGCCGGTGGCGCCGTCGACGGCGTAGGCGCCCTCGGAGCCGAGGGTGACGACGGCGTAGCGGACCTTGTCGGCGAGGGCGCGGGCGGCGGCCCGGGGGCAGTCGGTGCGGGTGTAGCGCATCGCCTCGGTGGCGTTGGGCAGGAAGGCCTCGCAGTGTTCGAGGTCGGTGAGGCCCCTGAGGTCCCAGTGGCCGGTGTCGTCCCAGCCGACGTCGGCGAAGACCTTGGCGCCCCCCAGGGCGGCCCGTTCGACCCATTCCTCGGCGCGTCCGGGGACGAGGGAGGCGACGGCCGCGCGCGCGTGGGGCGGGTAGGCGGGCAGGGTGCTGTCGAGGTCGGGGGCCTGGTGGCCGTGGGAGACCATGGTCCGTTCGCCCTCGTAGGCCATGGAGACGGTGACCGGGGAGTGCCAGCCGGGGACCGTGCGGGAGAGGGAGAGGTCGATGCCCTCGCCCTGTTCGAGGGTGTCCCAGCAGTACTCGCCGTAGTGGTCGTCGCCGAAGGCGGCGGCCAGGGAGGTCCGCAGGCCGAGGCGGGCGAGGGCGGTGGCCATGTTGGCGACGCCGCCGGGGCTGGAGCCCATGCCCCGGGCCCAGGACTCCGTGCCGCGCACGGGGGCGCTGTCGAGGCCGGTGAAGATGATGTCGAGGAAGACGGTTCCGGTCAGGAAGACGTCGCGGGCGGGGTCGGTGGGTTCGCGCAGGCACTCCAAGGGGTCGACCTCGGCGTCGTGTTGCGGCTGCTCTCCCCTGGCTGTGGTCACGGCGGACTCCCCGGTCGTGGTGCGGTGCATCGGCACCGTGGTGCTGATCTGGACAGTGTGCCCGACGGGGGTGGAGAGACGGCTGCGACGCCACTTGGCCGTCGCGCGTTACCCCGTAGGAGCGAAGCCAAACCGATAGTGACTCACCTCACAGGTCGAAACGGGGGACAGTGTCTTCTCCGCCCAGTCGGATGCTTGATACACATGGTGCCGCGACCCCGTGGATCACCGGGCGCCATCTCATTTCCCCGTTCAGTTCCTGGAACGCCCATGTCGTCGCGCCCGCGCGTCCCGGGGGCCCCTGTCGCCCTCGTCGCCCTCTTCACCGCCGGCTACCTCGCCCCGTACCTGCTGCCCACCGTCGTCGGCCGGCTCTCCGCCGGGCTCGGCCTCAGTCCGGCGCAGGCCGGGTTCGTCGGCTCCTTCCTGCTCCTCGGCTCCTCGTCGGCGGGATTCACCCTGGCCGCACGCGGTGACCGGATCGCGCCCCGCACGGCCGCCCGCGCGGGGCTCCTCGCGATGACGGTCGGTTACGGCTCCGCCGCCGCGACCGGTCTGGTGCCGCTGGTCGTCGCGGGCGCCGTCCTCGGGGGCGTCGGCTCGGGCACCGCGACGGCGGTCGCCGCCGCCGGGATCGCCGGACAGCGCGATCCGCACCGGGCCGCCACCCTCGGTCTGCTCACCGTCTCCGCGACCGCGGGCGCCCTCTACCTGAGCCTGCCGCACCTGGCGGGCGGCCACACGCCGCCGCTGCTCGCCCTCGCCTGCGCGGCCGTCCTGGTGTGGCCGGTCACCGGACGGCTGCCGGGGATTCCCCGGGCCGGGCACGGAGCGGGGCGCGGGGGCGGTCCGACCGGTCCGCTCCCCCGGCGCCGGGCCGGGGGCGTGCTCGCCGCGGGCATCCTGTGCTGGTCCCTCGCGCAGAACGCGCTGTGGGGGGTGAGCGGTCGTATCGGGGTGACTCAGGCGGGCCTCACCGAGGTGACCGTCGGCGCGGTCTTCGCGGTGGCGCTCGGCGCCGGGCTCGCCGGGGTGACGGCGGCGGGGGCGCTCGGCGCCCGGCTCGGCCGTGCGGTGCCCATCGGCGCGGGCACGGTCCTCATCGCGGGCTGTGTGCTGCTCAGTTCGGCCGCCGGGAGCCTGGTCGCGTTCGCCACCGGCGAGGTCCTGTGGAACGCCGTCTACCCGGTGGTCCTGTCGTACCTGCTGGGTCTGGCCGCCTCGCTCGACCCGCGCGGTCGCTGGGCCGTCCTCGTCGGCTCGGCGTCGTCGCTCGGCGTGGCGTGCGGTCCGGTGACCGGCAGCCTGCTCTCGGAGGGCGCCGGATATCCGGGGATGGGTGTGGTCCTGTGCGCGCTGCTGCTGCTGGTCGCGGTCCCGATGACGGCGGTGGCGCGGCATGTCTCCGGGCGTCCGCTGGTGCCCGGTTCGGTGCGGCGCCGGGGTGGCGCCCCGGCGGCGGTCCTGGCGGGCACGGCGGCGGCGACCCCGCCGACGGTCCCCCAGATGGGCGCCCCGGAGCAGGAGGTCGCGCTGGTCCCGGCGCCGGTGGGCCGTCGGCGTCCGACACGGGCGAGGTTCGGTCTGGCGAGGCCGGGCGACCGGGGCTGAGGCCCCGCCCGGCGGGGCGAGGGACCGAAGCGGGACGGACGCGAACCGGACACGAACCGGACGGCGGACACGGAGCAGACCGCGGACGCTCAGCCGGGAACGACCCGCCACAGGTGGTCGTCGTAGGGGCCGCAGGGGAACTGGTTGACCGGCGCGGTCTCCCGGCGGCTGCCCCCGGGCACCGCGAGGCACATCCCGCTGTTGCCGTTGACGACCCGGAACAGGGGCCGTCCCGCCGTGTCGCCGCGCTCGTACGCGAACCGCCAGAGGTGGTCCAGGTGGGCGCCGCACGGATACTGGTCGACCTCGGCCGCCGCCTTCCGGCTTCCGGCGGGCACGGCGGCGCACAGTCCGCTGTAGCCGTTGACGATCCGGTGCAACGGCCGTCCCGCCGCGTCCCGTCCCTCGGGCATCAGCCGCCAGAGGTGGTCGGGGTACGGGCCGCATCCGAACTGGTTGAGCCGGACGACCCCGGTCGCGGCGCCGGGCACCGCCAGGCACAGGCCGCTGCGGTGGTTGACCAGACGCACCGGGCGCTCGGCGGGGGGTGTGACGGCGGTTCCGGGAGCGGGTGGTTCCCGGGGCGGCGCGGAGGTCCGGGGCGATGGGGCGGTGGTGCGCGGCGGGGCCGGTGGCGCGGACGCGGACGGTGAGTCCGTCGCGGAGGGCCGGGAGGGTGGCGCCGAGGTGACGGGGACGGCGGACGGCACCGGCGGGGCCTCGGCTCCCGGGGTGCGGCGGACGAGACCGGCGGGGTGGGCCGGGCCGCTGCGCGCCGATCGCGAGCGTCGCCACGACGCCCGTCAGGGGTACCGCGATCCCGGCGGCCCACCACGCCCACCGGGGCGGCTGGTGCGGGACCGGCGCCGCCGGAGGTGCGGCCCCGGGCGGACCCGCCGTACCGGAAGAACCGTCCGTGGACCCGTGGGGCCGTTCGTGTGGGACACCCCGTCGCTCCCCCCGGGACAACCGCGCGGGCTCCGGCATCACCGCGCGGTCGGCCGGGGAACAGGGTGCGGGGAGGGGCCGAGTCCTGTCCGGGGCCGAGTCCCGTCCGGGTCGGGGCCCGGCCCGTACGGCCTCAGGCGGTGTCGAAGTCGTACGCCTCGACCTCGGCGAGGTACCGGGCCCTGCGCTCCTCGTCGTCGTCCAGGAAGGAGGCGAGGAAGGAGTTGCGGGCCAGCTCGCGGAGCTGGTCCGGGGTCAGGCCGAGGGCGTCGCGGACCCCGTCGAAGTTGTCTCCGGCGTAGCCGCCGAAGTACGCGGGGTCGTCGGAGTTCACGGTGACCAGCAGGCCCGCCGCCATCATCGACCGCAGCGGATGGTCGGCGAGGGTGTCGATGACCCGGAGCCGTACGTTCGACAGCGGGCAGAGGGTGAGCGGCACCCGCTCGCGGGCCAGCCGCTCGACCAGCTCCGGGTCCTCCACGCAGCGCAGCCCGTGGTCGATCCGCTCCACCCCGAGGACGTCGAGCGCCTCGCGGACGTACGCCGCCGGGCCCTCCTCGCCCGCGTGGGCGACCTTGCGCAGACCGAGCGCCCCGGCCGCCTCGTACACCTCGCGGAACTTGGCGGGCGGGTGGCCGACCTCCGCCGAGTCCAGGCCGACGCCGGTGATCCGGTCCAGGTGGGGCTTCGCCTGCTCCAGGGTGGCGAGCGCCGACTCGGCGGACTCGTCGCGCAGGAAGCACATGATGAGCCGGGTGGAGATCCCGTGCCGCTCCTCGGAGCGGTCGAGCGCGGCGCCCAGCCCCTCGACCACGGTGGCGAAGGGCACCCCGCGCGCGGTGTGGGCCTGCGGGTCGAAGAAGATCTCGGCGTGCCGGACGCCCTGCGCCGCGGCCCGCTCCAGATAGGCCTCGGCCAGCTCCGTGAAGTCCTCGGCGGTCCGCAGCACCGCCATCAGGCCGTAGTAGAGGTCCAGGAAGGACCGGAGGTCGCCGAAGCGGTACGCCTCGCGCAGGGCGGCGGTGTCCGCGTACGGCAGGGTGACGCCGTTGCGTTCGGCGAGCGCGAAGGCCAGCTCGGGTTCGAGGGTGCCTTCGATGTGGAGGTGCAGTTCGGCCTTGGGTACGGGCATGGTCACAGTCGTTTCGGTACGGGGACCCGCATGAGGTCCTGGGCGATGCTCAGTTCGCCGTCGAATCCGGCCGCCCGCGCCTGCCGCGCGAACTCCGAGGGGTCGGAGTAGCGCTGCGAGAAGTGGGTCAGCACCAGGTGCCGCACCCGGGCGTCCCGGGCGACCGCGGCGGCCTGTCCGGCCGTCAGATGGCCGTGGTCGGTGGCGAGCCGGACGTCCTCGTCGAGGAAGGTCGACTCGATGACCAGCAGATCGGCGTCCTCGGCGAGGGCGTGCACCCCGTCGCAGAGCCGGGTGTCCATGACGAAGGCGAAGCGCTGCCCGCGCCGGACCTCGCTGACCTCCTCGAAGGGCACGCCGTTCAGGGAGCCCTCGCGCTGGATGCGGCCGACGTCGGGGCCCACGATGCCGTGCGCGGCGAGCCGCTCGGGGAGCAGCCTGCGCCCGTCGGGCTCGGTCAGCCGGTAGCCGTACGACTCGACGGGGTGCGAGAGCAGCCGCGCGTCCAGGGTGAAGGCGTCGGTGACGGCGAGCGGCCCGTCGGCGGAGACGGGCGCTTGCACGAGGTCCACCGTCTCGCGGTACGCCGTGGCGTACCGCAGCCGGTCGAAGAAGTGCTGTCCGCTCGCCGGGTAGTGCGCGGTGACGGGGTGCGGCACCCGGTCGAGGTTGATCCGCTGGATCACCCCGGCGAGGCCCAGCGAGTGGTCGCCGTGGAAGTGCGTCACGCAGATCCGGTCGAGGTCGTGCGCCGCGACCCCGGCCCGCAGCATCTGCCGCTGGGTGCCCTCGCCCGGGTCGAAGAGGATGCCCCGGCCGTCCCAGCGCAGCAGATAGCCGTTGTGGTTGCGGTGCCGGGTCGGGACCTGGCTTGCGGTCCCGAGCACGACGAGTTCGCGGACGGACACGGGCTATCCGGGGGGCCAGGTGAGACCGCGGCCGGCCAGCACGTGCGCGTGGGCGTGGAAGACGGTCTGGCCCGCGCCGGAGCCGGTGTTGAGGACGATCCGGTAGCCGGAGCCGTCCACCTTCTCCTGGGCGGCGACCTCGCCCGCCTCGCGCAGCACGTCGGCGGCGACCTCGGGCGCGGCGGCGGCGAGGGAGGCGGCGTCCGGGTGGTGGAGGCGCGGGATCACCAGGACGTGCACGGGCGCCTGCGGGTTGATGTCACGGAAGGCGACGGTGGTCGCCGTCTCCCGCACGATCGTCGCCGGCACCTCACCCGCCACGATCTTGCAGAACAGGCAGTCGTCCTGCGGCTCTCCGGCCATGGCCCCGCTCCTCGCTCGTCTGATCGGCTGGTACCCCCGCATGTTATCGGCCGCCGCCCGCCCCCGGGCGCGCCCCCGGTCAGTCCTTGGGCGCCCGCCGGTTCAGGGCGGAACGGCTCACCCAGTACGTGATGATCACGGCCCAGAACAGCGGCGTCCCCAGACCGCCGACCACCCCGGTGCCGAACGACCACAGGGCCATCGTCACCACCGAGTACAGCCCGAGCAGCCCCACCGCGGCCGCCATCGCGATCACCGGACGGCAGGACCGGGCCACCAGGAGCAGCGGGCGGCGCAGCCGGGACGGCACCCGGCGGGACATCCACAGCGCCCAGCCGCCCCAGGCGCCGAGGAGGACGGCCGCGCCGATCACGAACGGTACGACGGCGTCCGCGCCGGTGGCGCCGTCCCGGACGGGCGCGGCCCCGAACGCCGAGGCGAGGAAACCCGCCAGGGCGACCCAGCGGGCCCCGGCGACGGTGTTCCAGGCCATCGCCTCCAGGTTGTGGCGGGCCTTGCGGTCCTGGAGGTCGAGCGCGGCGGAGGCGACGAAGCCCTCGGCCGCCTGGGTCCAGGCGCCGCGCCGGAACCAGCGGCGCCGCAGCCGCAGCAGCGACAGGTTGTTGTGGGCCTCGCTGCTCTGCGGGTTGAGCCGCAGCGTCGTCTCGTACGCCCGCCGCGCGGTGGCGTGGTCACGTCGGCGCTGTGCGGTCAGGCCCACCAGGAAGTGGGCCGCGTCCTCCTCGGGCGCCAGCCGGACGGCGGTCCGCGCGGCCTCGTACGCCTCGGTGTTCCGGGCGCGCGACACGGACCGGGAGAGGACGGTGGCGAGGGCGTAGTGGGTGCCCCAGTGCTGCGGGGCTAGCCGGACGGAGTGCCGGGCCGTGGCCTCCGCCTCCGGGTAGCGCTTGAGGCCCAGCAGGATCTGGACCCGCATCAGGACGCCCGCCAGCAGTTCGGGTTCGGCGCGCAGGGCCCGTTCCACGGCGTCCAGGGCCGCCGGATGGTCCTCGGCCCGGTGGTGGCAGCGGGCCAGCAGGACGAGCGCCTCGGCGTCCTCCGGTTCCGTCGCCAGGTGCCGGGCGACCAGTTCCCCGGCCTGGGCGTACCGGCCGGTGTCGTAGAGGGCCTCGGCGCGCAGCAGCGCGGTCACAGCTTGCGCTTCCGCTTGAGGTGGGTGAGGAGGTCGTCGTAGAGACCGCCCTCGTTGGCGAACATGGCGACGTTCCGGGCGGCCGCGAACCAGGGCTCCGTGGACGGTTTGATCTGCTTGGCCGCGCCGAGCAGGTCCTTGGTGGTGATCAGGCGTACGGAGCCGCTGCGGGCGGAGTCGAGGAGCGCGGTCTCGGCCGCCGACTCGCAGACGTGCGCGAGGTCGGCGCCGGAGAAGTCCTCGGTGGCCTTGACGAGCTTGCCGAGGTCGACGGACTCGACGGGGCGTTCCCGCAGGTGGTAGCGGAGGATCGCCTCGCGGGCGGTGGCGTCCGGCGGGAGCACCAGCAGGGTGCGGTCGAGGCGGCCGGGGCGGCGCAGCGCGATGTCCACGTCCCAGGGCACGTTGGTGGCGGCGAGCACGAACACGCCCTCGTTGCCCGCGCCGCTCGCGATGCCGTCCAGTTCGGTGAGGAGCTGGTTGACGACGTTGCGGAGGCCGCTGTGGTGGGTGCGGGAGCGCTTGGCGCCGAGTGCGTCCAGCTCGTCGAGGAAGACCACGCAGGGGGCCTGGCGGCGGGCCGTCTCGAAGATGTCGTGGACGTTCTTCTCGGAGGCGCCGATCCACATGTCGAGGACGTCGGAGAGCGAGACGGTGAGGAAGTTCGCGCCCAGCTCGCCCGCGACGGCCCGTGCGATGAACGTCTTGCCGCAGCCGGGCGGCCCGTACAGCAGCAGTCCGCCGCGGAGCGACTTGCCGTACAGCCTGCGCAGTTCCGGGTTGCGCATGGGGGCGAGGAAGGCGGCCTCCAGGCGGTCCTTGACCTCGTCCATGCCGCCGACGTCGGCCAGGCGCACCGCGCCGGGCGCGTCGACGTCCCAGGCGGCGGGGGCGTCCCCGCCCTCGGCCTGCGGCTCCGTCAGGAAGCGGGGCCCTACGACGTCCCGCACCTGCTGCTCGGCAGCGGCCCAGTCGAAGGCGGGACCGTCGGCGGGGGAGTCCGGGGGCTGGGGGGTGGTGGGGGTGGTGGGGCCTGCCGGATCTGTGGGGGCTGTGTGATCTGCGGGATTGGTGGGTCGGAGCTCCTCAGTGGGGGTCACAGGGCTGGTGGTGCCCGTGAGGCCAGTGGTGCCCTCGGTCTCGGTGGGCTTCACCGGAACCGCTGGGGACACCGGGGCCGTCGGGGCCGTCGGAGCGGCCGGGGCCGTCGCGGGCAGACCCATCGCGCGGATCATCAGCGCGCGGGCCGCCGCGTCCCCCGGCGCGTGCTGGAGCGAGACCGCCGCCTCCGCGACCGCCTCGTCGTTCCGGCCCTCGGCGAGGAGCAGCTCGGCGAAGTGGAGGCGCAGGGGTACGTCGTCGGGCGCGGCGGCGACCGCCGCGCGCAGACTACGGATCAGGGGGGAGTCGTCGGCCATGCGGGCCAGCCTAGAAAGGCCGTCCAGCGCCCTGTCCACCGGGTACGGCCGGGGCGGGACGGAGCCGGATGCCTCACCCGGCCGGGGCTGGTCGCGTCACCGGCCGGGGAAGCCTCACGGGGCAGGGAAGCCTCACCGGCTGAGGCTGGTCGCGTCACCGGTCAGGACGGGAAGCACCACCGGTCGGCGCGGGCCGCGCCACCGGTCAGGACCGGAAGCACCACCGGTCAGGCCGGAAGTCCGCTGGCCAGGACCGGAAGCCCACCGGTCAGGGCCGGAAGCCCGCTGGCCAGGACCGGAAGCCCACCGGTCAGGGCCGGAAGTCCGCTGGCCAGGACCGGAAGCCCACCGGTCAGGGCCGGAAGTCCGCTGGCCAGGGCCGGAATCCCACTGGTCGGCGTCGGCCACGCGACCGGGCGGGGCCGGGCGGGTCACCGGTCGAAGCGGGCCCGGCCGGGCCCCCGCGCCCGATCCCCGCACCGCTGCTCCCGGCCCCCGGCCGGGCCCCGCGCCCGTCAGCTCCAGCGGCCCGTGCGGCCCAGTACGAGGGCCGTCGCGGCGGTGCCCGCCGTGGAGGTCCGCAGAACGCTGCGGCCCAGCCGGTACGGCTTCGCCCCGGCCGCCTCGAACGCGGCCAGTTCGTCCGGTGAGACGCCCCCCTCGGGGCCGACGACGAGCACGATCGAGCCCTTCGCCGGAAGTCCGGCGGTGGCGAGCGCGCCGCTCGGGTGCGCCCGGTCCTCGTGCAGCACCGCCGCGAAGTCGGCCTCCGCGAGGAGCGCGGCGACCTGCTTGGTCGTCATCGGGTCCGCGACCTCGGGGAACCGGGTGCGGCGCGACTGCTTCCCGGCCTCGCGCGCGGTGGACCGCCATTTGCCGAGCGCCTTGAGGCCCCGGTCGCCCTTCCACTGGGTGACGCACCGGGACGCGGCCCACGGCACGATCGCGTCCACCCCGGTCTCCGTCATGGTCTCGACGGCGAGTTCGCCCCGGTCGCCCTTGGGGAGCGCCTGGACGACGGTGACGCGCGGCTGCTCCTCGGGATCCTCGTGGACCTCGTCGACGCGTACGGTCAGCCGGTCCCGGTCCTCGGCGGCCAGCACCGCGCACGCGGCCCAGCGGCCCCGCCCGTCGACGAGGACGAGCTCCTCGCCCTCACGGAGCCGCTTCACGGAGACGGCGTGCCGTCCCTCGGGGCCGTCCAGGAGGAAGCTCCCGGGGCCGGGAACGGTCTCGACGACGAAGACGGGTGCGGTCATGACGTGCTCCTGTGGGCCTGCTGGGCGAGTGCGGTGTCGAGTTCGGCGGCCAGCACCCCGACCAGCTGTCCGGCGGGGAGGTCCCGGGCGAGGCGGTGGCCCTGGCCTGCCCACAGGGCCATGCCCTGGGCGTCCCCCGTGGCGGCGGCGGCCTTGCGGAGCGGCGCGGTGAGGTGGTGGATCTCGGGGTAGGCGGCGGGGGCGTACGGCCCGTGCTCGTGCAGGAACCGGTTGACCAGGCCGCGCGCGAGGCGTCCGGTGAAGGCCCGGGTGAGGGCGGTCCGGGTGAACAGCGGGTCGGTCAGGGCCGCCTTGTGGAGCCGGTGGGCGCCGGACTCGGGGCAGGGCAGGAAGGCGGTGCCGAGCTGGGCCGCGTCCGCCCCGGCGGCGAGGACCGCCGCGATCTGCGCGCCCCGCATGATCCCGCCCGCCGCCACGAGCGGCAGGGGGACGCTCTCGCGGACCTGGGTGAGCAGGGCGAGCAGTCCGGTGCCGTGGGCGTCGTCGTCGGCCGGGTCGTCACGGAAGGTGCCCTGGTGGCCGCCCGCCTCGGTGCCCTGGACGCAGACGGCGGCGGCCCCGGCGTGCTGCGCGGCGAGGGCCTCCTCGACGGAGGTGGCGGTGACGATCGTGTAGGTGCCGGCACGGGCGAAGGAGGCCAGGACCTCGGGCGCGGGGCAGCCGAAGGTGAAGGAGACGACGGGGACCGGGTCCTCCAGGAGGATGGCCAGCTTGGCGTCGTAGGCGTCGTCGCGGCTGTCGTCGGTCTCGCCGAGCGGGGTGTCGTACCAGGTGGTCTCGCCCGCCAGCTGGTGGCGGTAGACCTCGACGGCGGCGGGGTCGGCGGGCCTGCCGGTCCCCGGCAGGAAGAGGTTGACGCCGAAGGGACGGGCGGTGAGCCCGCGGACCTGCTTGATCTCCTGGTAGAGGCCGCCGGCCGTCTTGTAGCCGCCGGCCAGGAAGCCGAGGGCCCCGGCCTCGCAGACGGCCCCGACCAGCTCCGGACAGGAGGCGCCACCGGCCATGGGGGCCTGCACGATCGGGTACCGAGAGAGATCGTTCAGTGCGGTGGTGGACATATGGGCATCGTGTCATGCCCCTGCTCCGGCGCCGAATCCATGAGCGGCTCCTCGGTCAGTGAGCGGATCCTCCGCCGAACACGGCTCCGGACACGGCTCCGGACACGGCTCCGGACACGGCTCCGGACACGGCTCCGGACACGGCTCCGGACACGGCTCCGGACACGGCTCCGGACACGGCGAGGGGCGGCATCCGGTCCCCCGGATGCCGCCCCT